>NZ_JACJIR010000033.1:0-1137 GCF_014138465.1 Bartonella chomelii | reverse complement strand
ATGGGACGCTGATAATGAGGGGGGAAAATTCAACGATTAGTTTAGCAGATGGGGGTGAGTATGGGGTGGGGGTGTATATGGGGGAAGGGGTGAAGGGTGCAAGTTTGACGAAGACGGTGATTACGGGAGGGGGAAAGGGGGTAGGGGTGTATGCGAAGGGGGGTGATATGTTGGAGATGACGTTGGAGAATGTGACGATTTCGGGGGTTGGAGCGGGGGTCTATGTTAAGAATGGGACGCTGATAATGAGGGGGGAAAATTCAACGATTAGTTTAGCAGATGGGGGTAGATATGGGGTGTATATGGGGGATGGGGTGGAGAGTGCAAGTTTGACGGGACAAGGATTACGGGAGGGGGAAGTGGGAGTATGGGGATATATGCGAAGGGGGGTGAGAGCTTGACGATGACGTTGGACGATGTGACGGTTGAGGGGGTACAAATGGGGGTTTATATGGGGAGGGGGAAGAACTTGATGATGACTGGGGGCTCGACGGTTAATTTTATGGGGGATGGAGTTGGGGTGATGGTGGGGGGAGAGATGAAGGGTGTTAGTTTGAATGATGTGACGATTAGGGGAAGTGGGAGTGGGGTTGGGAGTATGGGGGTCTATGTGATGGGGACGGAAGACATGACGATGACGTTGACGGATGTGACGATTTCAAGGGTTGGAATGGGGGTAGTGGTGGGGAAGGGGAAGAACTTGATGATTGGTGGAAGCTCGAGGATTGAGTTTATGGGAACGCGTGGGTATGGGGTGTATGTGGGAGAGAAGGTGAAGGGTGTGAGTTTGAAGGGGACGGTGATTAAGGGACAGAATAATGGGGTAGGGGTGTATGCCGTGGGGACGGAAAAGATGACGATGACGTTGACGGATGTGATGATTTCAAAGGTTGGAGCGGGGGTGTATGTTAAGAGAGGGAAGAGCCTGACGATTGGTGGAAGCTCGAGGATTGAGTTTACGGATGGATATGGGGTGTATGTGGGGGAAGGGGTGGAGAGTGCAAGTTTGAAGGGGACAAGGATTACGGGGAAGGGAAGTGGGATGGGTACAGGGGTAATAATGGAGAGCTCGGGAAAGATGACGTTGGAGAATGTGACGATTTCAAAGGTACAAACGGGGGTCTATGCGGAAAATGG
>NZ_JACJIR010000032.1:0-1202 GCF_014138465.1 Bartonella chomelii | reverse complement strand
GACCAAATTGAGCATAGGGATAATCATCATCACATATAACTAACAGAATCCCATAATCATCTATAGAAACCTGTTTACTCATCTTCCATCCCCTCAATCCATGTTTGCAAATGTTTTGTTTTTAAATATGGGGATAGTTGTATATTCATAATGCATATATGTCAATAATAAAATATGCGTTATGTTTATTTTAATTTTGAGTAAGAGTGAAAAATCTTCTTATAGTTTTTTTTACTAAATGATAATTCTCTAAGAAAGGGGAGAAGAGATAATTATGAAAACAGAAAAAACACTATGGAATTAGATGATGAAATAATGCAGTTAATTTCTACATTTAGTCATGAAAGGAAAAAAGCTTTTATTTTTTTTCTTCAGAATGCAGGCGATTTAAGAGGTGAAGAACTATTTCTTTATCTTGTTGATCTGTTTTTTTCAGCAGATCAATGATTTGCTCATCAATGGTTTCTTTAACAGCAGGGATTGGAAAGGAGGGACCGTGTCCCTCACCCGTTAACAACCATCCTTCACTAATTCTAAATGCTTTTGCATACTTTGCAGACGCACGTGATATGCCTCTTACTCCTTGTTCATGTTGAATATAACTAGGGTATTTCCATCCAAAATATTTAGCTGCTTCTTTAGCACTCCTAAAACCACGCGCTAAACGCGCCTTCATTAACCTAGAAGATTGTTCTGTTATTTGATTGAGCATTTTTATCTCCTTATATGTATTCATATTGCATAAATATGATATGCATTTCGACTTGACATTAAAGTTTTCGTAATGCATATTTATTTTTATGAAAAAAATAGCAGCAAAACAATTACGTAAAAAACTAAATTTAACGCTGGAAGAAATGGCGGCACACTTAGGTGTCAATAAGTCAACTGTGTGGCGTTGGGAAAAATATGGGATTCCTTCACGAGGGGCAGCTGCATATCTTTTAATGGCTATGTGGGAAAGTATTCAAGAAACATCTCCAACGTCTACATTTGCCGAAAGTTCCATACTTAATGAACATCAGCAGGATAATACCCCCTATCAAACAGAAGAAAGATTATGAAAGCAAAGGAAATGTTAAAAGAAATTTATACACGATTTTACAGATTGGTAAGTCGTCATAAGAGAATAGAGAATGCAAGTAAATTAATAGAAGAATACACAGACACAATACCGTCTGATGATAATACAAATGAACTCG
>NZ_JACJIR010000031.1:0-1213 GCF_014138465.1 Bartonella chomelii | reverse complement strand
ATGGGACGCTGATAATGAGGGGGGAAAATTCAACGATTAGTTTAGCAGATGGGGGTGAGTATGGGGTGGGGGTGTATATGGGGGAAGGGGTGAAGGGTGCAAGTTTGACGAAGACGGTGATTAAGGGAGGGGGAAAGGGGGTAGGGGTGTATGCCGTGGGAGGTGAGAATTTGGTGATGAGGTTGGAGGGGGTGAAGATTTCAGAGGTTGGAGCGGGGGTGTATGTTAAGAGAGGGAAGAGCCTGACGATTGGTGGGGAAAATTCAACAATTAGTTTAGCAAGTGGAGGTAGGTATGGGGTGTATATGGGGGATGGGGTGGAGAGAGCTGAGTTGACGGGGACGGTGATTATGGGACAGGATAAGGGGGTAGGGGTGTATGCCGTGGGGGGTAAGAGTTTGATGATGACGTTGGACGATGTGACGGTTGAGGGGGTACAAATGGGGGTGTATGTTAAGAGAGGGAAGAGCCTGACGATTGGTGGGGAAAATTCAACGATTAGTTTAGCAAGTGGAGGTAGGTATGGGGTGTATATGGGGGACAAGGTGGAGAGTGCGAGTTTGATGGGAACAAGGATTATGGGAGGGGGAAGTGGGAGTATGGGGGTGAGTGCGCTGGGGGGTGAGAATTTGGTGATGAGGTTGACGGATGTGACGATTGAGGGGGTTGGAGCGGGGGTGTATATGGGGAGGGGGAAGAACTTGACGATGACTGGGGGCTCGACGATTAATTTTATGGGGGATGGAGTTGGGGTGATGGTGGGGGGTTTGGTAAAGAGTGCAAGTTTGACGAAGACGGTGATTACGGGGAAGGGAAGTGGGGTTGGGAGTATGGGGGTGAGTGCGGTGGGAGGTGAGATGTTGGAGATGACGTTGGACGATGTGACGGTTGAGGGGGTACAAATGGGGGTAGTGGTTGGGAAGGGGAAGAACTTGACGATTAGGTTGACAGATGTGAAGATTTCAAAGGTTGGAGCGGGGGTGAGGGTGATGGGGGGTAAGAGTTTGATGATGACTGGGGGGTCGGTGACAGAGTTTACGGGGTATGGGGTGTATGTGGGGGATGGGGTGGAGAGTGCTGAGTTGACGCGGACGGTGATTAAGGGGAAGGGAAGTGGTATGGGTACAGGGGTAATAATGGAGAGCTCGGGAAAGATGACGTTGGAGAATGTGACGATTTCAAAGGTACAAACGGGGGTCTATGCGGAAAATGG
>NZ_JACJIR010000030.1:0-1264 GCF_014138465.1 Bartonella chomelii | reverse complement strand
TCATCACCAAATTCTCACCCCCCACGGCATACACCCCTACCCCCTTATCCTGTCCCGTAATCACCGTCCGCGTCAACTCAGCACTCTCCACCCCATCCCCCATATACACCCCCACCCCATAATCCCCCATAAAATTAATCGTCGAGCTTCCACTAATCACCAGCTTCTTACCCTTCTCCACCCTCACCCCCCTCTCAACCCCCTCAACCGTCACATCCGTCAACGTCATCGTCATGTCTTTCGTCCCCACGGCATACACCCCTACCCCCTTATTCTGTCCCTTAATCACCGTCTTCGTCAAACTCACACTCTTCACCTCTTCCCCCACATCCACCCCCTTCTCCGTAAACTCTGTTACCGACCCATCCTTCATCGTCAAGCTCCCACTCCCCGCATTCACCCCCGTCGTGAACCCCGTAATCGTCACCCCTCCATCCAACGTCACATTCCCATCCATCACATCCACCCCCATCCTCCCACTCCCCTTTCCCGTAATCGTCCCCCCCCTAATCGTCAGGCTCTTCCCTCTCTTAACATACACCCCCGTTTGTACCTTTGAAATCGTCACATCCGTCATCGTCAAGCTCCCACCCCCCACCGCACTCACCCCCGTTTGTACCTCTGAAATCTTCACCCCCTCCAACGTCATCATCAAGTTCGTCCCACTCCCCGTCACCCCCGTGCCACTCCCCTTTCCCGTAATCGACCCCCCAGTCATCGTCAAATTCCCCTCCGCACTCACCCCCGTTCCAAACCCCTCAATCTCCACCCTCTCCAACACCATCGTCCCACTCCCCGTCACCCCCGTGCCACTCCCCTTCCCCGTAATCGTCCCCCCCCTAATCGTCAAGCTCTCACTCCCCACCGCATTCACCCCCTTCTCAAACCCCGAAATCGTCACCTCCTTCATCGTCAACGTCCCCATCCCCCCCACCCCCACTTTCCCACTTCCCGAAATCTTCACCCTCTCCAACACCATCGTCCCACTCCCCACACTCACCCCAACACCCCCACTTCCCGTAATCGTCACATCCTTCATCGTCAAGCTCCCACTCCCCATATACACCCCATAACTCCCACCCCCCTTCCCCTCAATCATCCCCCCAGTCATCTCAAACGTCCCCCCCTCCACATTCACCCCCTTCTCAAACCCCGTAATCCTTGTCCCATCCAACGTCACCGTCCCACCCGTCATACTCACCCCATACCCACTATTTCCCAATCCCGTAATCATCCCCCCAGTCATCTTAAACGTCCCACTTGT
>NZ_JACJIR010000029.1:0-1597 GCF_014138465.1 Bartonella chomelii | reverse complement strand
CCATCCAACGTCACCACACTCCCCCCATCCATCACATACACCCCCTGACCATTTCCCGTAACCGTAATCGTCCCCCCAGTCATCTTAAACTTCCCCGTCCCCCCCACCTTCACCCCCGTCGTGAACCCCGTAATC
Organism: Bartonella chomelii; assembly: GCF_014138465.1. Classification (NCBI taxonomy): domain Bacteria; kingdom Pseudomonadati; phylum Pseudomonadota; class Alphaproteobacteria; order Hyphomicrobiales; family Bartonellaceae; genus Bartonella; species Bartonella chomelii. The sequence goes on along the minus strand of NZ_JACJIR010000029.1, from coordinate 1,462 downwards.
TTCACCCCTCCCTCCAACGTCACCGTCCCACCCGTCACACTCACCCCATCTCTCCCACTTCCCGTAATCATCCCCTTTGTCATCTTAAACTCCCCCTTCTGCACATTCACCCCCGTCCCCACACCTCCCGTAACCATAATCGTCGCACCCCCATCCAACGTCACATTCCCACCCCTCACCTCCACCCCACTACTCCCCACATTTCCCGTAACCGTAATCATCCCCTTTGTCATCTCAAACGTCCCCTTCTCCACCTTCACCCCCGTCGTGAACCCCGTAATCTTCACCCCTCCATCCAACGTCGCACTCCCCTTCCCCGTCACATTCACCTCCACCCCCACCCCACCTTTCCCATTTCCCTCAATCGTCCCCCCAGTCATCTCAAACTTCCCCGTCCCCCCCACATTCACCCCCGTCGTGAACCCCTCAATCTTCACCTCTCCATTCAACGTCACCGTCCCCACCGCCATCACCCCCGTCCCACCACTCCCACCTCCCTCAATCGACCCCCCAGTCACCTTTAACTTCCCACCCGTCACCTTCGCCCCCGTTTGCATATTTGTCAACTTCACCATATTCAACGTCATCTCACCCAACGTCACCTCCACCCCTGTAACCTTCCCCCCATTTCCCGTAATCGTCATATTCGTCACCTCTCCCCACCCCTGTTTCTGCATCGTAATCCCCGTCCCCCCATTTGCTAAATTAATCGTCGCCCCTACCCCCATCACAGTAGCATTCACCCCATCCCCCTCCACACTCACCCCCGTCTTGACATTCTGAAAACTCGTACCCATCAACATCACAGTACTCTTCCCACTCCCCTTAAACACCACCCCCACCCCAACACTCCCCCCTCCCGTAACCGTCACCCCATCCATCAACGTCACCTTCCCCCCACCCCCCCTCTGCATCGTAATCCCCTCACCCCCATCCTTCACCTCAATCGACCCTTTAACTACCGTAACAGAAGACCCTTCACCATCAGCCTCTATCCCCTTATACACATTTGTAGCAGTGACATTCATCACCGTCAGCTTCCCTTGCCCATACACCTTAATCGCCGGCTCATTATTACTACCACCACCTGTAATCGTCAGCGGTTCACTACTTATCGTAATATCTGCCCTATTGTACACCTTCACAGCAGGCGCATCAGACTCCGTACTCATATCCACAGTTCGATTACCACTCAGATACTTCACCCCACCACTACTCCCATCACACTCGATTCGCTCATTACTCCTATCACTCCCATCCCCACCACCCCCAGGACCAGCAACCCCCCCATTACAATTCTTTGGTCCAGCATAAACCTCTTGAGCTGTACTAAGAGCCAGACCAGCCAGAACAGCTGTCGAGAGAATACATAAACAAACATGATGTTTTAATACACGACGCATAACCATAACCCACACATTCTCTTTAAATCACTCAGATCAAAAGAGACAAAATGTTCTTA
>NZ_JACJIR010000028.1:0-1776 GCF_014138465.1 Bartonella chomelii | reverse complement strand
TCGTCAAATTCCCCACCGCACTCACCCCCATCGCAAATTGTGAAATCTTCACCCTCTCCAACGTCACATTCCCACCCGTCACCCCATACCCACCTCTCCCATTTCCCTCAATCGTCACATCCTTCATCGTCAAATTCCCCACCACATTCACCCCCGTCGTGAACCCCGAAATCTCCACCCCTCCATCCAACGTCACCTCTCCCGAACCCGTCACATCCACCCCCATCCTCCCACTCCCACTTCCCGTAATCGTCCCCCCCCTAATCGTCAGGCTCTTCCCTCTCTTAACCTTCACCCCCGTTTGTACCCTTGAAACCGTCACCCTCTCCAACCTCATCGTCCCACTCCCCGTCACCCCATACCCACCTCTCCCATTTCCCTCAATCGTCACATCCTTCATCGTCAAGCTCCCACTCCCCGCACTCACCCCCGTCGTGAACCCCGTAATCCTCACCCCTCCCTCCAACGTCACATTCCCATCCCCCATCACCCCATACCCACCACTCCCCTTTCCCGTAATCGTCCCCCCCCTAATCGTCAGGCTCTTCCCTCTCTTAACCTCCACCCCCGTTTGTACCTCTGAAATCGTCACATTCTCCAACCTCATCATCAAGCTCTCACCCCCCACGGCATACACCCCTACCCCCTTATTCTGTCCCTTAATCACCGTCTTCGTCAAACTCACACTCTTCACCTCTTCCCCCACATTCACCCCCATTCCAAACCCCGAAATCTTCACCCTCTCCAACGTCACATTCCCATCCCCCGTCACCCCATAACTCCCACCTCTCCCCAATCCCGTAATCGTCACATCCTTCATCGTCAAGCTCTCACCCGCATTCACCCCCGTCGCAAATTGTGAAATCTTCACCCCATCCAACACCATCCTCCCACTCCCCATCACCCCATAACTCCCACCACCCCCATTTCCCGTAATCGTCACCCTCTCCAACGTCGCACTCCCCCCACCCGTCACCATCACCCCCGTTTCAAACCCCGTAATCTTCACCCCTCCATCCAACGTCACATTCCCACCCGTCACATTCACCCCCACCCCACCACTCCCCTTTCCCGTAATCGACCCCCCAGTCATCGTCAAATTCCCCCCCACATTCACCCCCGTCGCAAATTGTGAAATCTCCACCCTCTCCAACCTCATCGTCCCATCCCCCATATACACCCCATAACTCCCACTTCCCGAAATCTTCACCGTATTCAACGTCACCGTCCCATCCATCATATACACCCCATAACCCCCACCTCCCTCAATCGTCCCCCCAGTCATCTTAAACGTCCCCTTCTGCACCTCCACCCCATAACTCCCACCTCTCCCACTTCCCGTAACCGTCACCTCCTCCAACGTCACCGTCCCACCCGTCATACTCACCCCATACCCACTATTTCCCAATCCCGTAATCATCCCCCCAGTCATCTTAAACGTCCCACTTGTCACCTTCACCCCCGTTTCAAACCCCGTAATCTTCACCCCTCCATCCAACGTCACATTCCCACCCGTCATACTCACCCCATACCCATCTCTCCCACTTCCCGTAATCTCCCCCCCAGTCATCTCAAACGTCCCCCCCTCCACCTTCACCCCCGTCCCCCCACCTCCCGTAACCATAATCGTCGCACCCCCATTCAACGTCGCACTCCCCCCACCCCTCACCTCCACCCCATAACTCCCCACACTTCCCCTAACCGTAATCATCCCCTTTGTCATCTCAAACTTCCCACTTGTCACCCTCACCCCCGTTTCAAACTCTGAAATCCTCA
>NZ_JACJIR010000027.1:0-1782 GCF_014138465.1 Bartonella chomelii | reverse complement strand
TTTCCATCTCCTTCAATCTTCACCCCACTCAACTCAACCTTCCCTCCCCCCACATAGACCCCCGTCCCACTTCCCGTAATCTTCGTCTCTGTCAATTTAGCCGTCACCTTATCCCCCACTATCACCCCATATCCATCCGTAAACTCAATCCTTGTCTCCTTCTCTACCACCAACTTGCCACTCCCTGACATAGCTATCCCCGTTTGTACCTCTTTGATTGAGCCCCCAGTCATCGTCAAATTCTCACCCGCTACCACCACTACCCCCGTTTGTACCTCTGAAATCGTCACATCCGTCAACGTCATCGTCATGTCTTTCGTCCCCACAGCATAGACCCCCACACTCACCCCATTATTTTTACCCTGACCACTTCCAGTTCCCACAATCCTTGTCTTCACCAAATGAGCCGCCATCAATCCTTCAACCTTCACCCCATAATCCCCCGTAAAACTAATCGTTGAATTTTCCCCACCAATCGTCAGGCTCTTCCCTCTCTTAACATAGACCCCCGCTCCAACCTCTGAAATCGTCACATCCGTCAACGTCATCGTCATCTTTTCCGTCCCCACCGCATACACCCCTACCCCATTATTCTGTCCCTTAATCACCGTCCCCGTCAACTCAGCACTCTTCACCCCATCCCCCACATACACCCCATACTCACCCATAAAATTAACCGTCGAGCTTCCACTAATCACCAGCTTCTTACCCCCCATCACCTTCACCCCCGCTCCAACCCCCCCAACCGTCACATTCTCCAACCTCATCACCAAATTCTCACCCCCCACGGCATACACCCCTACCCCCTTATTCTGTCCCGTAATCACCGTCTTCGTCAAACTCGCACTCTCCACCCCATCCCCCATATACACCCCCCCCCATATCTACCCCCATCTGCTAAACTAATCGTTGAATTTTCCCCCCTCATTATCAGCGTCCCATTCTTAACATAGACCCCCGCTCCAACCTCTGAAATCTCCACCCCCTCCAACGTCATCGTCATGTTTTCCGTCCCCACGGCATACACCCCTACCCCCTTTCTCCCTCCCTTAATCACCGTCTTCGTCAAACTTGCTCTCTTCACCCCTTCCCCCACATACACCCCCACCCCATACTCACCCCCATCTGCTAAACTAATCGTCGAATTCCCCCTAATCGTCAGGCTCTTCCCATTCTTAACATAAACCCCCATTCCAACCTCTGAAATCCTCACCCCATCCAACACCATCGTCATCTTTTCCGTCCCCACCGCATACACCCCTACCCCCTTTCTCCCTCCCGTAATCGACCCCCCAGTCATCGTCAAATTATCCCCCGCACTCACCCCCATTCCAACCTCTGAAATCTTCACCTCTCCATCCAACCTCACCGTCCCCACCGCATACACCCCATACCCACCACTCCCATTTCCCGTAATCGACCCCCCAGTCATCGTCAAATTCCCCCCCACATTCACCCCCGTCGTGAACCCCCTAATCTTCACCCCTCCCTCCAACGTCACCTCTCCCGAACCCGTCACATCCACCCCCGTTCCCTTTCCCAATCCCGTAATCGTCCCCCCAATCATCGTCAGGCTCTTCCCTCTCTTAACCTCCACCCCCGTTTGTACCTTTGAAATCCTCACATCGTCCAACGTCATCTCCAACATCTCACCCCCCACGGCATACACCCCGTACCCCTTATTCTGTCCCGTAATCACCGTCCGCGTCAACTCAGCACTCTTCACCTCTTCCCCCACATCCACCCCCTTCTCCGTAAACTCTGTTACCGACCCATCCTTCA
>NZ_JACJIR010000026.1:0-2047 GCF_014138465.1 Bartonella chomelii | reverse complement strand
TCATCACCAAATTCTCACCCCCCACGGCATACACCCCTACCCCCTTATCCTGTCCCGTAATCACCGTCCGCGTCAACTCAGCACTCTCCACCCCACTCCCCACATCCACCCCCTTCTCCGTAAACTCTGTTACCGACCCATCCTTCATTATCAGTGTCCTCCCCTCCGCCTTCACCCCCGTCGTGAACCCCGAAATCTCCACCCCCCCATCCAACCTCACCGTCCCACCCCCCGTCACCCCATAACTCCCACCACCCCCCAATCCCGTAATCGTCACATCCTTCATCGTCAAGCTCTCCCCCGCCATCACCCCCATTCCAACCTTTGAAATCTTCACCCCTCCATTCAACGTCACATTCCCACCCGTCACCCCATACCCACCTTTCCCATTTCCCGTAATCGACCCCCCAGTCATCGTCAAGCTCCCACTCCCCGCATTCACCCCCGTCGCAAATTGTGAAACCGTCACATTCTCCAACGTCACATTCCCATCCGTCATACTCACCCCATACCCACCTCTCCCCAATCCCGTAATCGTCCCCCCCCTAATCGTCAGGCTCTTCCCTCTCTTAACATACACCCCCATTTGTACCCCCTCAACCGTCACATCGTCCAACCTCATCACCAAATTCTCACCCCCCACCGCATACACCCCCGTACTCCCACTTCCCTTCCCCGTAATCCTTGTCCCCGTCAACTCAGCGCTCGTCACCCCACTCCCCACATACACCCCCTTCTCCGTAAACTCTGTCACCGACCCCCCAGTCATCATCAAGCTCTTACCCTTCTCCACCCTCACCCCCATTCCAACCTTTGAAATCGTCACCCTCTCCAACCTCACCGTCCCACTCCCCGTCACCCCATACCCACCTCTCCCATTTCCCGTAATCGTCACATCCTTCATCGTCAAGCTCTCACTCCCCTCCGCACTCACCCCCGTTTCAAACCCCGTAATCCTCACCCCTCCATTCAACATCACCTCCCCCTTATCCCCCCCATCCATCACATTCACCCCCGTGCCACTCCCATTTCCCTCAATCTCCCCCCCAGTCATCATCAAGCTCTTACCCTTCTCCACTTTCACCCCCGTCGCAAATTGTGAAATCTTCACCCTCTCCAACACCATCCTCCCACTCCCCGTCACCCCCGTGCCACTCCCCAATCCCGTAATCGTCCCCCCCCTAATCGTCAAGCTCTCACTCCCCTCCGCATTCACCCCCGTTTCAAACCCCGTAATCGTCACCCCTCCCTCCAACCTCATCCTCCCACTCCCCGTCACCCCCTGACCTTTCCCATTTCCCGTAATCGACCCCCCAATCATCGTCAAATTATCCACCACATTCACCCCCGTCGTGAACCCCGTAATCGACCCCCCAGTCATCTTAAACGTCCCCCTCGTCCCCATCACCCCATAACTCCCACTTCCCGTAATCTTCACCCCATCCAACGTCACCACACTCCCCCCATCCATCACATACACCCCCTGACCATTTCCCGTAACCGTAATCATCCCCCCAGTCATCTTAAACGTCCCCTTCTGCACCTTCACCACCCCCATACTCCCACCCCCACTCCCCTTCCCCGTAACCGTCACCTCCTCCAACGTCACCGTCCCACCCGTCATACTCACCCCATACCCATCTCTCCCACCTCCCGTAATCTCCCCCCCAGTCATCTTAAACTCCCCCTTCGTCACCTTCACCCCCGTTTCAAACCCCGTAATCTTCACCCCTCCATCCAACGTCACATTCCCACCCGTCATACTCACCCCATAACCCCCACTTCCCGTAATCATCCCCTTTGTCATCTTAAACTCCCCCTTCTCCACCTTCACCCCCATCGTCCCACTTCCCGTAACCATAATCGTCGCATTCCCCATCAACTCAGCCGTCCCACCCCTCACCTCCACCCCACTACTCCCCACACTTCCCCTAACCGTAATCATCCCCTTTGTCATCTCAAACTTCCCACTTGTCACCCTCACCCCCGTTTCAAACTCTGAAATCCTCACATCCATCAACTCAGCCTTCCCACCCGTCACATTCAC
>NZ_JACJIR010000025.1:0-2087 GCF_014138465.1 Bartonella chomelii | reverse complement strand
CCGTCGTGAACCCCGTAATCGTCACCCCTCCCTCCAACGTCACCGTCCCACCCGTCATACTCACCCCCACCCCACCTCTCCCCAATCCCGTAATCATCCCCCCAGTCATCATCAAGCTCTTACCCTTCTCCACCTCCACCCCCGTTTGTACCTTTGAAATCGTCACATTCTCCAACCTCATCGTCCCACCCCCCTTCACCCCATACCCACCTTTCCCATTTCCCGTAATCGACCCCCCAATCATCGTCAAATTATCCTCCGCACTCACCCCCGTCGTGAACCCCGTAATCGTCACCCTCTCCAACACCATCGTCCCACTCCCCGTCACCCCCGTGCCACTCCCATTTCCCGTAATCGACCCCCCAATCATCGTCAAATTCCCCCCCGCATTCACCCCCGTCGTGAACCCAGTCATCGTCACATCCGTCAACCTCACCGTCCCACTCCCCACCGCATGTATCCCACCACTTCCCCCTCCCCTAATCTTCACCCCATCCAACGTCACATTCCCACCCATCATATACACCCCATAACTCCCCACACTTCCCCTAACCGTAATCTCCCCCTTTGTCATCTCAAACGTCCCCCCCTCCACCTTCACCACCCCCATACTCCCACCCCCACTACCCCCTCCCGTAATCTTCACCCCTCCCTCCAACGTCACCGTCCCACCCGTCACACTCACCCCCACCCCATCTCTCCCACTTCCCGTAATCTCCCCCTTTGTCATCTTAAACGTCCCCTTCGTCACCTTCACCCCCGTCGTGACCCCCGTAATCTCCACCCCCTCCAACGTCACATTCCCATCCGTCATACTCACCCCATACCCATCTCTCCCACTTCCCGTAATCTCCCCCCCAGTCATCTTAAACTCCCCCTTCTCCACCATCACCCCCATCGTCCCACCTCCCGTAACCATAATCGTCGCATTCCCCATCAACTCAGCCTTCCCACCCCTCACCTCCACCCCATAACTCCCAACACCCACACTTCCCAATCCCGTAATCATCCCCCCAGTCATCTTAAACGTCCCACTTGTCACCCTCGCCCCCGTTCCAAACCCCGTAATCCTCACATCCATCAACTCAGCCTTCCCATCCGTCACATTCACCTCCACCCCCGTGCCTCTCCCATTCCCCGTAATCGACCCCCCAGTCATCTCAAACTTCCCCGTCCCCCCCACATTCACCCCCGTCGCAAATTGTGAAATCCTCACCTCTCCATTCAAAGTAACCTTCCCCCCATCCCCCCTCCCCATCATACTCACCCCCGTGCCACTCCCATTTCCCTCAATCTCCCCCCCAGTCACCTTTAACGTCCCACTTGTCACCTTCGCCCCCATTCCAACCTTTGAAATATTCACATCCTTCAACGTCATCTCACCCAACGTCACCTCCACCCCCTTCCCCCCACTTCCCTTAAACGTCATATTCGTCACCTCTCCCCACCCCTGTCTGTCCATCGTAATCCCCTTCCCCCCATCTGCTAAATTAATCGTCACCTCTCCCGAACCCATCACAGTACTCTTCCCACCCCCATTAAACTCTATCCCCGTCTTGACATTCTTAAAACTCGTACCCCCCAACATCACAGTACTCTTCCCACTCCCCTTAAACACCATCCCCACCCCATTATTCCCCACACTATTAACCGTCACCCCATCCATCAAAGTAACCTTCCCCCCATTCACCTCAATCACAGCACCCCCATTTTCCCTAACCCCTATCGACCCTTGAAGTACCGTAACAGACCCCCCATCCTCAGCCTCTATCCCCTTATATACATTTGTAGCAGTGACATTCATCACCCTCAGCTTCCCTCCACTTTCCACCTTAATCGCCGGACTACTATTACCACCATCACCTGTAATCTTCAGCGGTTCACTACTTATCGTAATATCTGCCCCCCCATACACCTTCACAGCAGGCTCACCAGGCTCCTTACCCATATTTATAGTTCTCGCCCCCTCCAGCGTCTTTTTCCCACTACTCCCATCACACTCGATTCGCTCATCCCCACCACTACCCCCAGGACTAGCAACCCCATTACAATTCTGTGATTGAGCATAAACCTCTTGAGCTGTACTA
>NZ_JACJIR010000024.1:0-2257 GCF_014138465.1 Bartonella chomelii | reverse complement strand
TCAACTCAGCACTCTTCACCCCATCCCCCATATAAACCCCATAATCCCCCATAAACTCAATCCTCGAGCTTCCACTAATCACCAGCTTCTTACCCTTCTCCACCTTCACCCCCGTTCCAACCTCTGAAACCGTCACATTCTCCAACCTCATCACCAAATTCTCACCCCCCACGGCATACACCCCGTACCCCTTTCTCCCTCCCGTAATCCTTGTCCCCGTCAACTCAGCTCTCTTCACCCCACTCCCCACCATCACCCCATATCCATCCGTAAACTCAATCCTCGAGCTTCCACCAATCGTCAAATTCTCACCCGCTACCACCACTACCCCCGTTTCAACCTTTGAAATCTTCACCCCCTCCAACGTCATCGTCATGTCTTTCGTCCCCAACACACTCACCCCCATACTCCCACTTCCCTTCCCCTTAATCACCGTCTTCGTCAAACTCACACTCTCCACCCCATCCCCCACATACACCCCCACCCCATACCTACCTCCACTTGCTAAACTAATCGTCGAATTCCCCCTAATCGTCAGGCTCTTCCCATTCTTAACATAAACCCCCATTCCAACCTCTGAAATCCTCACCCCCTCCAACCTCATCCTCCCACTCCCCATCACCCCATACCCACCACTCCCCTTTCCCGTAATCGTCCCATCCTTCATCGTCAAGCTCTTACCCTTCTCCACCCTCACCCCCCTCTCAACCCCCTCAACCGTCACATCCGTCAACGTCATCGTCATGTCTTTCGTCCCCAACACACTCACCCCCGTACTCCCCTTTCCCCCTCCCTTAATCACCGTCTTCGTCAAACTCACACTCTCCACCTTGTCCCCCACCATCACCCCATAATCCCCCATAAAACTAATCGTCGACCCCCCAGTCATCGTCAAATTCCCCCCCGCATTCACCCCCGTTTTAACCTTTGAAATCTCCACCCTCTCCAACCTCACCGTCCCACCCCCCGTCACCCCATAACTCCCAACACCCCCACTTCCCTCAATCCTCACATCCGTCATCGTCAAGCTCTCACCCGCACTCACCCCCATCGCAAATTGTGAAATCTTCACCCTCTCCAACCTCACCGTCCCCACCGCATACACCCCATACCCACCTCTCCCATTTCCCGTAATCGACCCCCCAATCATCGTCAAATTATCCCCCGCACTCACCCCCGTCGTGAACCCCGTAATCGTCACCCCTCCCTCCAACGTCACCGTCCCACCCGTCATACTCACCCCCACCCCACCTCTCCCCAATCCCGTAATCGTCCCCGCCCTAATCGTCAGGCTCTTCCCTCTCTTAACCTCCACCCCCGTTTTAACCTTTGAAATCGTCACATCCGTCAACGTCATCGTCATGTCTTTCGTCCCCACGGCATACACCCCATAACTCCCAACACTCCCACTTCCCGTAATCACCGTCCCCGTCAACTCAGCACTCTTCACCCCACTCCCCACATCCACCCCCTTCTCCGTAAACTCTGTCACCGACCCCCCAGTCATCGTCAAGCTCCCACTCCCCGCACTCACCCCCGTTCCAAACCCCTCAATCTCCACCCTCTCCAACCTCATCGTCCCACCCCCCTTCACCCCATACCCACCTTTCCCATTTCCCGTAATCGACCCCCCAATCATCGTCAAATTATCCCCCGCACTCACCCCCGTCGTGAACCCAGTCATCGTCACATCCGTCAACCTCATCCTCCCACTCCCCACCACCCCCTGACCACTCCCCAATCCCGTAATCGTCCCCCCAATCATCATCAAGCTCCCACTCCCCGCCATCACCCCCATCGCAAATTGTGAAATCTTCACCCTCTCCAACGTCACATTCCCACCCGTCACACTCACCCCCACCCCATCTCTCCCATTCCCCTCAATCGACCCCCCAGTCATCTCAAACGTCCCACCCCCCACATTCACCCCCGTTCCAAACCCCGTAATCCTTGTCCCCTCCAACCTCATCGTCCCATCCCCCATATACACCCCATAACTCCCACTTCCCGAAATCTTCACCGTATTCAACGTCACCGTCCCATCCCCCATATACACCCCATAACCCCCACCTCCCTCAATCGTCCCCCCAGTCATCTCAAACGTCCCCCCCTCCACCTCCACCCCATAACTCCCACCTCTCCCACTTCCCGTAATCTTCACCCCATCCAACGTCACCACACTCCCCCCATCCATCACATACACCCCCTGACCATTTCCCGTAACCGTAATCGTCCCCCCAGTCATCTTAAACTTCCC
>NZ_JACJIR010000023.1:0-2359 GCF_014138465.1 Bartonella chomelii | reverse complement strand
CGAATATTGGTTAAGAGAGCATTTTGATTTTCAATATCAGTGAAACCTGCAGCAAATAAGGCATTTGGCATCACTAAATAGTTTGCCATTTGCGGTAAAAGAGCCTTTACGTTTGAGTTGGGGAGGTATTGATTTTGCAGTCGGAAATCCCAAAAAGCATCATTATATGAACTTACGTTAAAAAATCTTTGGTTGATATTAGCTAAACCATTACGTGATGTTGGTCCATAGGCATTCAATGTATATTTGTAAGGTGAACCCTTGATTATCATATAACCCTTCGCTAGCTTGAAGGAACTTTCTGTTGCTTGCCCAACAACTTGGATAAGAGAAATCCCACGCTTATTTAAAGGAAAAGAGCCAGTTAAAAAGAGCAAATTAGCTGTATTTGAAATATTTCCCTGAACATTAACATGTACTGTTGTTGATCCTGATACATCTCCCTTAACAAGTAGGCGGTCAGCTTCTTGCCCATTAGTATTTAAATAGAGTTTAGCATTACCTTCTGCATTATAGACTTCTCGGGTTTCAGGATTTCCCGATCCTACATACAACGTTTGATAATAATCTTCTGTTGGACTCTCAAAAATAATAGAACTATTGTTAACATAAAGCACAGAAATATCAGAGCGGGCCCTTTGAGCAATACCAAGAATCAATGCTGTTGGAACAGGACCAAGCATCTTATCTCTGTCATCTGTTTCTGTTTTACTGACCCTTAAGATCCATTTAGAATCATTCTTGAGATGTAAAACTATTCTTTGCTGTAAACGCCACTGTGCATGTTGATCATTCCTATAACGTGCTTGTGCTTCTCTAGCTTCAGCTGCTTCTCTAGCTTTTTCTTTTTCTATAACTTTCATAGTTTTGAATGCTATAATAGCTTGTGAATATTTGTGTTCGCGGTTGGGGGAATAGTTGTAATAATTTTTTAAATCAAATTTATTTTGTAAAAAACTTTTTAAAATATAGTAATTTTTTAAATTTATTTGATCTTTTAAAACGTTGTGGTTATTTTCTGAAATAGAAGCACTCATACGATCATTTATCAATCGTATTTTTGCTTTGTATATATCTTTTCGTTTTAAAGTCTCTATATCTTTTCGTTTTAAAGTCTCTATATCTTTTTGTTTTAAAATCCTTGTACCACCTTTTAAAATAGAATGATCTGCGATTAGTGTAAGAGTACCAATATTATCCCCTCTACGCACTCTATTTTTTACTAAAACATCAGCATCAATTTCTGAATTTTTAAGGAATACTGTACCGCTTGCAGAAGGCCCTAAAATACCTATACTGTTTTTAACAAGCAGTTTTGTATTGAAAAACTTTACCACATTGCTATCCTGTGTATAGGTGCTTTGTTTATAGGAAAAGAAGGTGATACCCACTCCACGCGGCTCGACAGTTACGAATGAATTTTTAAGGTCGATCTTACCATCTGAGACTAGCAAACCAACTTGTCCACCTATTGCGTGAATATCTGTAGCATTAATAATTGCATTCGTTGCATCAAGAGCATAAAAACCTGAAAAATTTCCTCCGTTTATTATTTTTGTTTTTGGTGAAGAAGGAGAAGAGCCATCAACTCTTATTGCATTTTTTGCATTAATACCCGTTCTATAAGAGGCATTACCATTCTCTGTTTGTTGTGCACGACTAAGCTCTTGTCTAGAATCTGAAAAAGAGCTCTCAGGAGTAATTATTTGCTTCTCACTATTCTGTGCATAGCTTGTGCTATAATAAGAACATAAAAAAAACCCACTTACGGTACATAATAAAAGACTTTTTTTACGCATGTATATATCCTTAATAGTTATTTTCCTTCTAAGATCTCTGAAGAATCATTTAACTTATTCTGTATTTTATGTAAAGTATAAAACACAATATATATTTTATAACTTAAAGATATGTAAACACTTTTTAAAAGCGATAGCACAACGTTCCTGAGAAAATAGCTCCGGATAAGCCAACTTTTTGAAGTTTTTGCTGATAGCTAATATCTCCATGGAATGTAATGTTTTGAACAAAATGTGCATTAAAACCTATCCCCCCTTCAATTGCAGATCCTATAGAATCAAATTGAAAGTTTTTCTTGCCGGCTTGTATTGTTTTTCTTTCATCAAAAACACTGATAAGATTAAGTTTACCATAGAAAGAAAGAGTACGACCGTCTTCAAACTGGTTAACATTCTTAACCAAACGTCCACCCATACGAGCTAACCACTGATAAGGATTACCCATATCCACCTTAAATTTATCGTCATCTTGAATGGTATTAAATATCAATTGCTGATAAGCAATCTGTGTCTGTGGCTCGAATACCAAGCCTTCAATGCTGGTTGCTAGCTGTTTCCCC
>NZ_JACJIR010000022.1:0-2394 GCF_014138465.1 Bartonella chomelii | reverse complement strand
CCGGCTTTCCATTTAAAAATGGATCAAACGATGTCACCATTGTTCCTAACAGCTCAGTTTGATTGTTGATATCCATCAACCCAGTATAGAACAAAGTATTAGGCAAGAGCAGATAAGTCGGCGCTTGTGGAACAATTGCTGGTTTAATTGGCACTATACTTGGATGACGAGGGTCAAATGGGATATATTTACCTTCAAGACGGAAATCCCAAAAGTCTCCATCCCCTTTCACTAATCTTTTTTGAGGATCCGCTTTCCCAAATTCAGAATCAGGACCATAAGCAACGAGATGATATTGGTAAGGAGAATTATTTAATGTAACATAACCATAATTTAATTGGAAAGAGTCTTTTTTTGCTGATCCAGAAACTTGTACTATTGATACGCTTTGATTGTTATTATTTCTATTTGTTTTTGAATTTACAACCTCCTCTTCATTACTTAATGTATTCATATGAATTTTAGTAGTTCCAGCAACAGCACCATAGATTAAAACGCGGTCGGTTTTATTATCATAAAGTGAACCATCTTGACTTATTTGAATATTGAGATGAAGTTGCACATCACCCTGAGCGAGATAAACACTATGATACCCTTTTCCAATGTGTAGCGTTTGATAATCGTCTGAAGTTGGCTTTTCAAAGATAATTGCACTATCTTTAAGCATTACACCTGAAATTGATGAAGATAATTTTCTTAAATTTTGATTTTTCTTGTTTGTTAAAAACCACTTAGATCTATTAGTTAAATAAAATAGAGCACTAGATTCATCATCAACGTGCGAACCACCAGTTAATGAGGAATTATTAGTTGCAAGCATTACAGAAGATCCATTTTTAGCTTCTAATAACAAATCACCGGAAATATTTGAATCTTTTAAGGTAATAAAGCCTTTAGCTGTTTTTCCGTGAATAACGGTGCTGTTTGGAACTTTTAGGGTTGTTAGTGTTAAATTGACAACTCCTACTTCTGATATTTTGGGCATACGATAATCTGTTGTTAAATTACGTGATTCAGATCTTCCAAGGTGTGTTTCAGTTGATTTTTGAGACCCCCAAAGGCTTATACCAAAAGATTGATCACCCTCTACTGTAATAGTTGACCTTCTAACATTCACCATTCCACTATCAATATGAATTCCTTTAGCAATACCTGTTAATTCGGATTGGAGAAGTGTTATTTTTGCTCCCTTTGTAACATGTATCCCTTGTCCTTTGTTTTTTGATCCTTTAATTGTAACTTTGTTTGCAGCAAGATTAGCTCCTTTTCCTTGGGCTTTAAGGAAGTCTGCATCATTATCACCTGTATGCGTTATACTTACTTTATTTAAAATAGCTTTTCCGACACTTAAGCTTACACCATGTTCTCCTTTAAAGCTTATTGAGGTGCCACTCATAGTTATTTCAGCATTTTCAGCAGTTATTCCTGTATCAAGTTTATTCAATCTTGAATTGATCAGTCCTACATGCCCGCCATTAGTTACATACGCCCCTTTTCCTTTATCATTTCCATTAATTACTGTTTCTAATGTTTTAACTACAGATTCCCTGCCTTTAACTTTGATAAAGTCTACCTTACCATTGCCTTTGTAATTCATTTGTACATTTTTTAATGAAATCTGCCCCTTGTCGAGTTTAATACCATACTCTCCTTCAAAATTAATGGATCCATTCCCCATCCAAACTGACCCTTCTTCTACAGTCATTGCATTTTGAATTTTTGTCAAGTGTGAGTGATTTAGGGTAACATGTCCTCCTTTTGTGATATGTATCCCCCTTCCCCTTCCCCATCTATCACCACTTATCACCACTTTTATTGCAGCAAGATTAGCTCCTTTTCCTTCAACCTTAATGATGTCTGGAGTATCAACATTTCTACTGTTATTACTCTTATGTTTTGTAATAACGACTTCTTCTTCAACATCGACAGCATTTGAGCTGACGGGGACGGTAGTATCAACATTTCTAATACCCCTGTTATCATCCCTATATTCTATAATAACACCCTTTAACAAAACATTTCCCGTTACAAGACTGACAGCATGATCCCCATAAAAGTTAATTTTCCCATCCTCCATCCGGAATTGGCCATTAACCACCTCCACCCCATTTAAGACATTGGAAAAGATAGTACTTTTTAACATCACACGCCCGCCATTAGTGACATAAACACCCCTTGCTTTAGCCTGCCCGTCCATTTTAAGACCTATTGCCTCAATATATGCAGTATTTAAAACCCTTTTACCCTTTTTGTCTACAACCCTGTCTGCCTCAACCTTTAGGAAAGTACCACTGTAATTATCCCCTGTATACTTCATAGACACATTATTTAACACAGCAGTGCCCTGCGTGAGCAAAACACCGTGCTTGTCTGTAAACTCTATCGATCCTTTTT
>NZ_JACJIR010000021.1:0-2692 GCF_014138465.1 Bartonella chomelii | reverse complement strand
CTGGTGGCTATTCCTTTGAGAGTAGTTGTGGGGCTGATGCATCAGTCAATGCATTAACGAGTGCAAGTGCACGTTCTTCAATTGATGTAGATGGAGCGACAAACGATTGGTTTTTGGAAGAAAATAATACCATCAACTGGTCTGTTAATACAAGATCTGTCAATACAACGGGTACACGTGTTGTTAACAAGCAAGCTAGAGGTATTGCTCCAGAATTTGCATGTAAGCCAGGTCGTGGTGCCTTGTGTCTAGGTCCCAACAATTATGTTGACAGGAATAGTGATTACGCCTTGGATGAAGCTATTGCTATAGGTTCCTACACTGAATTGGAGAATATTAGACCGGATAGGGACAGGTTTGGTTATGACCCTAGGACTAATAATATACCAGCAAATGACAGAAATGGGTGGTGGAAAGGTAATAGGGTTGAAGTAGGTGTTGGTAACGAGAAAAAAGGGGTAACACGACAGATTACGGGGGTAGCTGCTGGTTCTGAAATGAGTGACATTATTAATGTTGCACAGTTAAAGAAATTTCGGCAATGGCGGGAAGAAGAAATATGGAAGATTACTGTGGATGCTTGGGACTATTCTAACAAGTTTTTCGGTGTTGGTTCCACTAGACCATTAAATATTGATGGGGTTGACGGCTTTGATCTTTCGATGGTAGGGACAACTGTGTCTGTGGGTTTGGATCATATTACTCAAAGGAAGGGGACGATTAGTATCGAAAATACTAACATATCGCTGAGTAATTCTGAGCTTAATCTTGGAAATAAGAAGATTATAAATGTAATGTCTTCGTCTACAGATCTTTCAGACAAGTCAACAGATGCGGTGACAGGTGGGCAGCTTCATAGTGTCAAGCTGAGTGTTGACAAGTTTGATGGTGTTCCTGAGGGGGTGCGTGATGATAGCCTACGGGTTAGTAATAGTATTAATCTTTCTTTAGGTGGTGGCGCGGATATCCTTAAAGATAAACAGCCAAAGTATAGAATTCAAAGTAAAGACCATGTAGGTATTGAAGCGGCTTTTAAGGGCGTTGATAGTGAACTGACGGAGCTTTTTAAGAAGGTTGAAAGCTCAGGAGAAAGACTTGTACAGCGAGATAAACAATCGAATCGGTTTACCATTGGAGGCAATGTAAAGGGTAATGAGGTCTCCATTGTCAACAAGGAAGGAAAATTTCGTGTCCTTACCGGTTTGAAGGATGGAACTCTTTCAGACGAGTCAACAGATGCAGTCACAGGTAACCAGTTTTATAAGACCGATCAGGATGTTGAGAAACTAACAAGCTCCGTTAAAGGTGTTCAGGATAATGTCATAAAGATTAATACGACTATGAATGCGACTTTAGCGTTCGGGACAAATATATCAGAAGGTAAGTTACCAACTTATACAATTCAGGGTCAAAAGTATCAAGGTGTTGAAGCGGCTTTTGGGGCTGTTGATAAAAATCTGACGGGTCTTTATGAAAAGGTTGAGCCTATAGAGGGTCACGGTTTTGTTGAGCAAGATGAAGCGTCAAAGGACATCACTATAGGTAAGAAGATCGAGGGTGATGAGATTGTAATTGCCGGTATTAAAGGAGCGCCTCGAATATTCTCTGGCGTGAGTGATGGAGAAATTAAAAAAAGTTCAACAGATGCAGTAAATGGTGCACAGCTTTATAAGCTGGGCAGTGATGTATCTCAGTATTTAGGTGGTGATGCAAATGTACTGGAGGGTAAGGAACCGAAGTATACTATTCAGACAAAGCTGCATAATGATATTGCTTCTGCCTTTAAGGGTGTTGATACTTCATTAACGCAGCTTTCTGGTAGGGTTGGTAATATAACGGGCATAATAAGTAATAGCCTTGTATTGCAAGATGAGTCGCATAAGATCACCATTGGAGGCAAAGTAGATGGTGATGAGATCTCCATTGCCGGTAATAAAGGAGTACGCAAACTTACCAACTTGGAAGATGGAAAACTTTCAAAGGATTCAAAAGATGCGGTAACAGGTGGGCAGCTTCATGATGTCAAGCAGAGTGCTGAAAAGTTGACTAGCAGTGTTGAGAGTGTGCAGCAAAATATCACAAAGTTTAATGAGAATATTACGAAGTCTTTAGGGGGAGGAGCCAACGTATTAGAAGATATAGCTCCGAAGTATAGTATTCAGGATGATACGCATAATGATATTGCCTCTGCTTTTAAAGGTGTTGGTGATACGTTGACGGTTCTTTCTGGTAAGGTTGGCGATTTAGAAAAGAACAGCCTTGTAGAGCAAGATGAGTCTGGTCTTATCACGATTGGTAAAAATGTGGAGGGTGGTGAGATCTCCATTGCCAACAAGACGAAAGGATTGCGCAAACTTACCGGTTTGGAAAAGGGGATAGTTGATGTAGGCTCAACAGATGCAGTAACAGGTGGGCAGCTTTATGATGTTGAGCAGAGTGTTGAAAAGTTGAGTAACAGTGCTGAGAGTGTTCAGGCGAATGTAGTAAAGCTTGATACGAATATTAATGCGTCTTTAGGTGGTGATGCAAATGTATTACAAAGTAAGGTGCCAACTTATACAATTCAGGATCAAGAGCGTACAAGTATTGAAGATGCATTTGCCGGTGTAGATGAAAAGCTAACATCTCTTTTGAGTGATGTTAAGGAAGCTACGAGTGCGATAAGTAATAGCCTTGTCGAGCAAGATCTGTC
>NZ_JACJIR010000020.1:0-2789 GCF_014138465.1 Bartonella chomelii | reverse complement strand
CACCCCATACCCACCTTTCCCATTTCCCGTAATCGACCCCCCAGTCATCGTCAAGCTCCCACTCCCCGCATTCACCCCCGTCGCAAATTGTGAAATCTTCACCCCTCCATCCAACGTCACATTCCCATCCATCACATCCACCCCCGTCCCTCTCCCCAATCCCGTAATCGTCCCCCCCCTAATCGTCAGGCTCTTCCCTCTCTTAACCTCCACCCCCGTTTTAACCTTTGAAATCGTCACATTCTCCAACGTCATCGTCAAGCTCTCACCCCCCTTCGCATACACCCCTACCCCCTTATTCTGTCCCATAATCACCGTCTTCGTCAAACTCACACTCTTCACCTCTTCCCCCACATACACCCCCTTCTCCGTAAACTCTGTCACCGACCCCCCAGTCATCGTCAAGCTCCCACTCCCCATCACCTTCACCCCCATTCCAACCCTTGAAATCGTCACCCTCTCCAACACCATCGTCCCATCCCCCGTCACCCCATAACTCCCACCACTCCCATTTCCCGTAATCGACCCCCCAATCATCGTCAAGCTCTCCCCCGCATAGACCCCCATTCCAACCTCTGAAATCTTCACCTCTCCCTCCAACGTCACCGTCCCCACCGCATACACCCCATACCCACCACTCCCATTTCCCGTAATCGACCCCCCAGTCATCGTCAAATTCCCCACCACATTCACCCCCGTCGTGAACCCCGAAATCTTCACCCCTCCCTCCAACGTCACATTCCCACCCGTCACATCCACCCCCGTCCCACCTTTCCCACTTCCCGTAATCGACCCCCCAGTCATCGTCAAATTCCCCCCCGCACTCACCCCCGCTCCAACCTTTGAAATCGTCACATCCGTCATCGTCAAGCTCCCACTCCCCTCCGCACTCACCCCCGTCGCAAATTGTGAAATCGTCACCCCATCCAACACCATCGTCCCACTCCCCGTCACCCCCGTCCCACCACTCCCCAATCCCGTAATCGTCCCCCCAGTCATCGTCAAGCTCTCCCCCGCACTCACCCCCGTTTCAAACCCCCCAATCGTCACCTCCTTCAACACCATCCTCCCACTCCCCATCACCCCATACCCACCACTCCCCTTTCCCGTAATCGACCCCCCAGTCATCATCAAGCTCCCACTCCCCGCATTCACCCCCGTCGTGAACCCAGTCATCGTCACATCCGTCATCATCAAGTTCCTCCCACTCCCCACCACCATCACCCCCATCACCCCACCACCCCCATTTCCCGTAATCTCCACCCTCTCCAACGTCACACTCCCCCCATCCATCATATACACCCCATAACTCCCATCTCCCGTAATCTCCCCCCCAGTCATCTTAAACTCCCCCTTCTGCACCTTCACCACCCCCATACTCCCACCCCCACTCCCCTTCCCCGTAACCGTCACATCCATCAACGTCACACTCCCCCCCTCCACCATCACCCCCTGACCACCCCCATTCCCCTCAATCGACCCCTCAGTCATCTTAAACGTCCCCTTCTGCACCTTCACCCCCGTCGTGAACCCCTCAATCTTCACCCCTCCATTCAACGTCACATTCCCACCCGTCATACTCACCCCATACCCATCTCTCCCCAATCCCGTAATCGACCCCCCAGTCATCTTAAACGTCCCCCCCTCCACCATCACCCCCTGACCACCTCCCGTAACCATAATCGTCGCACCCCCATTCAACGTCGCACTCCCCCCATTCTTCACCTCCACCCCATAACTCCCCACACTTCCCCTAACCGTAATCATCCCCCCAGTCATCTCAAACTTCCCACTTGTCACCCTCACCCCCGTTTCAAACTCTGAAATCCTCACATCCATCAACTCAGCCTTCCCACCCGTCACATTCACCCCCGTCCCTTTCCCACCTCCCTCAATCGACCCCCCAGTCACCTTTAACTTCCCACCCGTCACCTTCGCCCCCATTCCAACCTTTGAAATATTCACATCCTTCAACGTCACATTCCCATCCGTCATATTCACCCCCACCCCACCTCTCCCACTTCCCGTAAACGTCATATTCATCACAGTAGCCCACCCCTGTCTGTCCATCGTAATCCCCTTCCCCCCATCTGCTAAATTAATCGTCGCCCCTACCCCCATCACAGTAGCATTCACCCCACTCCCCTCCACACTCACCCCCGTCTTGACATTCTTAAAACTCGTACCCATCAACATCACAGTACTCTTCCCACTCCCCTTAAACACCACCCCCACCGCCTCCACCCCCACCCCACCACTTCCCCCTCCCGTAACCGTAACCGTAACCCCCTTAACCAACGTCACATCCCCCGTCCCATTCACCTCAATCACAGCAACCCCACTTTCCCTAAGCCCTATCGACCCTTTAACCACCGTAACAGAAGACCCCCCACCACTTACCACTATCCCCTTATACACATCTGTAGCAGTGACATTCATCACCGTCAGCTTCCCTTGCCCATCCACCTGAATCGCCGGCTCATTATTACCACCACCACCTGTAATCTTCAGCATTTCACTACTTATCGTAATATCTGCCCCCCCATACACCTTCACAGCAGGCCCACCAGACTCCGTACCCATATCCACAGTTCTCACCCCCTCCAGCGGCTTCCTATTACCCCCACTACTCTTATCACACTCGATTCGCCCATTATTACTATCACTACTCCCACTACTCCCACTACCCCCAGAACCAGCAACCCCCCCATTACAATTCTGTGATTGAGCATAAACCTCTTGAGCTGTACTAAGAGCCAGACCAGCCAGAACAGCTGTCGAGAGAACAC
>NZ_JACJIR010000019.1:0-2795 GCF_014138465.1 Bartonella chomelii | reverse complement strand
CGAGTTCATTTGTATTATCATCAGACGGTATTGTGTCTGTGTATTCTTCTATTAATTTACTTGCATTCTCTATTCTCTTATGACGACTTACCAATTTATAAAATCGTGTATAAATTTCTTTTAACATTTCCTTTGCTTTCATAATCTTTCTTCTGTTTGACAGGATGAATTATCCTGGTGATATTCATTAACGGTGGAACTATCGGTACATGTAGACGTTGGAGATAATACGGAATCACGTAATGGTGAATTGTATGAAAATGACAAAAAATCTTCCGCTTTAATTGGCACACCAATTCTCTTGGCTTCACTCAAAAGGAGTGGAATATGCTTTATTGGAATTCTTCCACCAGTCCCACCTTTTGATACAGGACGAAGCCAAACATATACACGTGTTCTATGAACCCCAAGTAATTGAGATACTCTACGAACACCACCCAATAAATCTATTATTTCGTAAAATTGTTTCATAATTTATTATTGTAGCTTATTTAGGTACAAAATCAACAAAAAATGTAATGAAAATCACAAAAGATTTTTTTTCTAACAAAGATATAATGAAAACTATGAATAGCATTATGAAAATTTGGTTAAGTGAGGCCTTGCAAGAATCTGGATTATCTCAATCATCACTTGCTAGACAACTGAGTGAGAAAATGCAGCGCCCTATCTATCGTTCTGCAGTCAATAAAATGCTAACAGGAGAACGGGGAATAAGTATGCAAGAGGGTATAGCAATTGAAGAAATTACAAAATATCCTCTTCCGCGCAAGAAAACTATACCCTTAATGGGCTATGTGGGAGCAGGTTCAGAAGTTACTCCCTATGAAGATGGTTGGCTTGAGGAAGTGGAAATACCTCCATACATCACAAAAGATACATACGCAGTAAAAGTTGAGGGCGACTCAATGGAACCATTCATTGAAGATAAATCTATTTTGTTTTACTCACAAAACATGTCTCCAAATTTACTTCTTAACAAAAAAGCAATTGTCTACACGCAGGATGGACGTTGTTTTGTAAAGATCGTGAAGCAAGGCAGTAAACCCGATTTATTTAATTTAGAAAGTTTAAATAGGCTATATCCAGAAATAAAAGATATCCAATTAGTATGGGCTGCACCTATAGACTGGATAAAACCACCAAGACTTTAAAGTAGTAAAATGAGTATAGTTTTCCGTTCTTACGATATATCTGTTAATGCAAAAGCTGTTACAGTAGAAGATATAGGGGCTCTTTTTCAGGATGCCACAACTACTTATCAAATGGACGATAAATGCATTACCTTAACGATAAAAGAATTCTATCGAGATTCTTATTGGGTTTCTGTTTTAGTAGGAAATAAGGATCCCTATAATAATCAAGTTATTGATACTAACACAGATAAACTTGAAAAAGTCACCAATCCGCGTACTAAAACACTGGTTGAGCAAAACAAACAGTTTTTTGGATTTTTTCTTCCTAAAATATCTACTTTTTATGCCTCAAATAAAAAGCTCAATAATCTTTTAGTTTCTTATTACAAAAAACACTTTTCTCAAAAAAAGGTTATTTTTAAGCCTACTTTTCTTGATAGTGAAAAATTTGCTGAAAAACTTAAAATAATAAACAAAATTGAAATGTGTATAAATCATGATCCACTTAAAAATCCAGATTTAGTATTTCCATCTAAAGAAGTATCCGATATGTACGAAGCTATAAGCGAACCATTCCCTCGTGATGATATCATCAAAATAGATTTATCTGTTGACTTAAAAGTTCAAAATCACAATTGGATACAAAATTTTTTTTATAACTTTCTTAAAAATAACAAAGTAGGAAAACTACGTTGCACAGGTAAAACACAAGATAATTTTGATGCAGTTTTTAATACTGAAGAATTTCAACAACAAGTGGCTGTTACTGCAGAAAAGGATGAGAATGGTCTCTATAAAGAAGATTCGATACAAAAACAAATAATATCGCAAATAGATAAGTTATGAGAAGTGCACACTATTTAACCTAAGTAGTTTTATAAGATTATTTATGAAGCCGTACATTTGAAAGATAATATTAAACACGAAAATTAGAAAAAAATACCACAACAAGACATCCCAATAAAAATGGAACTCCCATTTTGAGTCCCAAGGAAAAAAAGGCAAAACAATCTCTTGTTTAAGATTGCGTGGAAAAAGTAACAACAAAGACGCTATAATAAACAGATGTAAAAAACTATACAAATTTTTGTGCAAATAATCTGTTACAATATTCAAATCCGTTGTTTTTTCATATTGATGTTTAGGGTTGTGATACAATTCTGAAGCAAGTCGGGAGTTAAAGAAAGCTGTCATGAAAGTCATTGTTACCCCAAAAGCAATAGATGAAAACATTAAAATAGCTTGAATAAATTCAGCGTTTTTTTCTATTTTTAAAAACCGCAAAATTACAAATCCAGTAATATATACTGTTAAAACTTTAACTTTTTTAAACATATCCCCTCCTTTTTTAGTAATTACAGCTTTAATTTTCTGAGCTATTTTGCATTTTTATGCAAAAAGTTTCTAAAATCATTACATTTTTATTGACATTTGTTACTAAATTCACTACATATTTAGTATATAAACCACGAAGAAGCGCAAATTAATTATATCATTAAAAGGTATAAGAAAGCTAGCTGATCTGGTTTGTCCGCAATATAAATTCAACTACTAACGCGAATAAGAGGGGATGGAAGATGAGTAAACAGGTTTCTATAGATGATTATGGGATTCTGTTAGTTATATGTGATGATGATTATCCCTATGCTCAATTTGGTC
>NZ_JACJIR010000018.1:0-3547 GCF_014138465.1 Bartonella chomelii | reverse complement strand
TAACATCTTCATCCACTTTATGAAGCTGATTACCTGTAACCGCATCTGTTGAGCCTGCATCAACTTTCCCATCCTTCAAACCAGTAAGTGTGCGTGGGTCTTTACTGCTGTTGACAATGGAGATCTTATCACCCTCAGCCTTAGCTCCTATCGTGATGACATTTAAGTCATCTTGCGCAACAAGACTATTAGTCACCACACCCGTGACACTTTCAACCTGCTCAGAAAGCTTGGTTAATGTTTCATCAACTCCCTTAAAGGCATCTTCAACACCTGTACGGTCTTGTTTCTGAATGTTATATTTCGGAGCTGTACCTTCTAATACGTTGGAATTACCACCTAAAGAAAGATCAAGATTTGTAGCCAATTTTGAAACATCACTTCCAGCCTGCTCAACAGTGCTCGTCAACTCCTTAACGTTCTGTTCAACCTTATAAAGCTGCTTACCTGAAACCGCATCCGTTGAACCTTCATCAACTGTCCCCTCTTCCAAACCAGTAAGCTTGCGTAGTCCTTGACTACTAGCAATCGAGATCTCTCCACCTTCAACTTTAGCACCTATCGTGATTTTCGAGTCATCTTGCGCGACAAGGCTATTCCCCATCGCTTCCGTGACACCTGCAACCTGCTTAGAAAGATCGGTTAATGTTTCATCAACGCCCTTAAAGGCTGCTGCAACACCAGTACGGCTTTCACTCTGAATTTCATACTTCGGCTGTTCACCCTTCAGTACATCCGCGTCACCACCTAAAGACTTATTAAGACTTTCAACCAAAGTTGAAACATCACTTTCAGCTTTCTTAACAATAACATTGAGCGGATCAAGCTTCTCTTGAACCTTATGAAGCTGCTTACCTGTCACTGCATCTGTTGAATCTGTATTAACTTGCCCATCTTCCAAATTGGTAAGTTTGCGTAAGCCTGCACTACCAGCAATGGAGATTTCACCACCTTCTACGCTACCTCCAATGGTGATGATATTCGATACTTCCTGCTTTACAAGGTCGTTTTTTTCAACAGTACTAATCTTACCAGAAAGTTCTGTCAGCTTACTATCAACACCCTTAAAGGCATCCTCAACACCAGTATACTTTTGACTATCAATGTTATAAGTGGGCGCCTTACCTCCTAGTACATCTGCTTCACCACCTAAAAACTCATTAAGTTTCGTATTTAAAGTTGAAACATCATTCTCAGCCTTCTCAACAGTAGCATTAAGCGGTTCAAACTTCTCTTTAACCTCATTAAGCTGCGCACCTGTTACTGCATCTTTTGAGCCTGCATCAACCGCCCCCTTTTCTAAACCGGTAAGTTTGCGCAGTCCTCCTGTCTTATTGGCAATGGAGATCTCCCCACCTTCCACTTTAGCACCAATGGTAATCTTATGCGAATCTTTCTCTTGATGCACAATGAGGCTGCTTTCCGCACTCTTAATCTTTCGATCAAGCTCCGTCAGTGTTCCATCAACACCTACAAAGGCTGCTCCAACATTATCATACGACTTTGTCTGAATTTCATACTTTGGTTTCGTACCCTTCAGTACATCTGCACCACCACCTAAATACTGAGATATATTACTGCCCAGCTCAAAAAGCTGATTACCTGTCACCGCATCTTTCGAACTTTCTTTAACTTCTCCATCCTTCAAACCAGAAAGTTTACGTGGATTTTTATCTTTATTAAGAATGGAGATCTTATCACCAACAACTCCCTCACCTATGGTGATGATATTCGTTCCTTTCTCTTGCGCTACAAGGCTCTTATTCAGCTCACTCACTGCATCGTCAACCTTCCGGTTAAGTTCCGTCAGTGCATTATTAACATTTATAAAGGCAGAACCAACACCAATCAACCTTACCCCTTGAATTGAATAAACTGGTCTTTTTTCGCCCAATATATTTGAGTCACCACCTAAAGACTCATCAATATTTTTAGCCATTTTTGAAATATCATTCTCAGCCTTCTGAGCAGTACTCGTCAACTCCTTAACAGCCTTATCCACCCCATGAAGCTGCGCTCCTGTTATTGCTTCTGTCGAGCCTTCTTTAATTTCTCCACCTTTCAAACCGGTGAGTTTGCGAGCTTGTTTATCTTTGTTAGCAATAGAGACTTCAGTACCTAAGTAATCTTTACCAATGCTGAGCTTATTATTACTCGAATCATGAGAAATATAAGCTCCATCTGGATCAACCGAAACGCTTATCTTCCCAGCAAGCTCTGTTAGTTTACTATCAACGCCCTTAAAGGCATTCTCAACACCAGTATACGGCTTTGTCTGAATGGTATACTTCGGCTGTTGACTCTTCTCCACATCCGCATCACCCCCTAAAGCAAGATTAACACCTTTACTAAGCTTTTCGATATCTTCTCTCACAGATGTAATAGTACTGTCAAACTTTTCAATCTTCTGCCTAACCTCAAAAAGCTGCTTACCTGAAACTGCATCTGTTGATTCTGCAGTAATCTTTCCTTCAGCCAAGTTTGTAATCTTTTTATTCTTAGCATCAATCCCATTGCCATCTATCTTCGGACCATCAACTATTTCAATACTCTTTAGCTCAACATTATCAGCTAGACCAAAGTTGAGAACAGGTGATCCCCCTTTCTCTCCCGAGGAGATGTTAATATTTTTACCTTCCCTAAAGTGGACAGTCTGACCTGCGCTAACTTTCCACCTATTCCCCTGAACAGAAATCTCCCAGTCAAACCCTTCTCTCTGTACCCAGTCTCTTAATGCTTTTAGCTGAGCGACGTTTGCTGCATCAGTATCCAAACGACCAGCAGCCACCCCCGTAATCTGTCGTGTTACCCGACCATCCTCAGTACCAAAAGAGACTGGGTCGTAAGTAGCCTTCCACGCACCACTTGAGTTAGTTGACCATTCATTAGTCATAGGATTATAACCAAGAAGTTGTCCCCTAATAGCTCTCTCAGGACTTATAGCGTCTTTACCTAAAGCAACACCCTTACGGTTATTCCATCCCGCATTAGCATTCGGACCGATACACACAATATCCCCGTCATCTCGCGCACTTGGACAAAGAGTAAAACTTGACACTCCCCTCATCTGCCCGCCAGCAAAACGTGCACCCGTTGTATTGACAGATCTTGTATTAACAGACCAGTTGATGGTATTATTTTCTTCCAAAAACCAATCGTTTGTCGTTCCATCTACATCAATTGAAGAACGTGCACTTGCACTCGTTAATGCATTGACTGATGCATCAGCCCCACAACTACTCTCAAAGGAATAGCCACCAGAACCATCAGAAAGCTGATTTTTAGTCAATTTCTTATACTGCTCTTCTGCAGATACTTTCTTACTCGACCGTGATAAACCACGGCTAACAACTTGGTCCACCCCACAAGAACGATCACCATTAGCCACCCCAACACGCCCATGAGCAACATTGGCAGAAACCACACCTGCACTTACACTTTGAACTGTCGACCCCGTTGAAGAAAGATGAGAAGCAAAAACTGGAGAAACACTCGACAAAAGCCCAGCCATTACCGCCCCTAATGAAACAGCTCTAACCAAAGATAC
>NZ_JACJIR010000017.1:0-3901 GCF_014138465.1 Bartonella chomelii | reverse complement strand
TGGTATATTAATTCTTAATGTGACGTTATTAATAATGTGGTGTATTAATTCAGCGTAAAGCTTATTCCTGCTCCTACACCCCAGTGACCTCCAGACGTGGTAACGGAGAGGTTGGAACGGATATCTCCATCTTCAGATGTATAACCAGCACCAAAGGCAGGTGCAGATTGGTTACGCCATATGCCGTTACCAAATGCAACACTAAGTTTACCAGGTGTATCATTGTAACGTAAGTTAGATGCTGCCAAACCGATTGCTGCTGCTTGTCTTGCTTCTTTTTGGACGACGTCAATCTTATAACTTAAAGCATTAAACTTCATATCAGCATAAGCATTAGCTTGTGCAACAGCATCACCAACTATATTTTCTATTTTCTCATCTGTATATTTGTTGGCATCTGCGAGAGTAAGTTGTGTTTGTTCTTTAACATAATCATGCAGCTGCCCACCATTGACTACTTGTTTTGAACCTTCTTCGATTTTACCATCTGCAACATTGTCAATGAGCACAGGTGTATCATCATCAGTACCTACTAAAGTGATGCTATTGATTTTGTTGCCCTGTTCATCTTTGTCATAACTAACAACCCCCTCAGTAAGGGTGCTAATATCGCTAATCATACCATCAACCTTATTTTCAAGGTTGTCGATCTTCTCATTTGTCTCCCAAAGTTGATTACCTGTAACTGCGTCAGTAGACCCCTTTTCAATTTCACCATTTGCCACATTGGTGATCTTACCAACCTGACCATTATGGCTAGCATCGTAAGCATTTTTATCATTATTCCAGCTTATGCCATCAGAATTCACTTGAGAGCTTGTCTGCTGTTCAACTTGCTTAATACGGTCATTGAGACCAGACATACTACTATTAACAGCACCAAAAGCAGCAGCTACATTATTATATGTCTGTTCTCCATTCTGCCCCTGCGCATCAAAACCCATAATTGTAAACGTTGGATCTGTCCACTTTCCATCCTGATAATCAGCACCCCCACCGAAATACTGTGCTATCGTTGTGTTCATCTCATAAAGCTGCTTGCCATTGACCGCCTCTGTCGAGTCTGCAGTAATCTTCCCGTCCTTTACACCAGAAAGTATCCGAGATGCTCCTTCTTTATTAGCAATAGAGACTTCATTACCACCTGTTTTGGCACCAATGGTGATAATATGTGACGATGGATCCTGTTCTATAAGGCTGCCACCCCCTGCTTTAACAAAAAGGCTATTATTTTCTATATCCTCAACCTGTTTAGAAAGATCAGTTAGCGTATTATTAACACCTACAAAAGCTGCCCCAACACTATTATACTTCTCACCTTGAACATTATAAGTGGGTGCTGTACCTTCCAGTACGTTTGCTCCACCCCCTAAATACTTATTAATATTCTTATCTAAAGTCGAAACATTCTCTTTAGCCTTCTCAACAGTAACATTGAGCGGTTCAAACTTCTCTTTAACCTCAAAAAGCTGATTACCTGTCACCGCATCTGTTGAGCCTGCATCAACATTACCATCTTTCAAACCAGTAAGTGTACGAGCATCTCCATTACTGTTGGTGATACTGATCTTACTGCCTTCTACTTTACCCCCAATGGTGATGACCTTCGTACCTGTATGCTGTGCTACAAGACTGTCATCTCCAACACTTTCAACCTTATCAAGCTTCTCATAAAGATCTGTCAATGAAGTATTAACACCAGCAAACGCATCTGCAACACTATGATACTCATCCTCCTGAACATTATAAGTAGGTGCTATACTTCCTAGTACATTGGCTTTACCCCCTAAATACTCATTAATATTCGCATTTAAGGTTGTAACATCCTTCTCAGCCTTCTTAACAATAGCATTAAGCGGCTCAAACTTCTGATCAACCTCATGAAGCTGCGCACCTGTTACTGCATCTGTCGAGCTTTCATCAAGCTTCCCCTTTGCCAAACCGGTAAGTGTACGAGCTCCTCCTGTTTTGTTGGTAATACTGATCTTATTGCCTTCTACATTTGCACCTATCGTAATCAGCTTGGATACCTCATTTTGCGCAACAAGGCTGTCATCTCCAATACTGTTTTGCAGACCATCAAACTTCTCATAAAGATCTGTCAATGAAGTATTAACACCAGCAAAGGCTGCTCCAACACTATTATACGGAGTGTCCTGAACAGTATAAGTGGGCTTCTTACTTCCTAGTACATCTGCATCACCACCTAAATACTCATTAACATTCTTACCTAAGGTTGTAACATTCCCCTGCACGCCCTCAACAGTGCCAGTCAAACCTTTAACATCTTCATCCACTTTATGAAGCTGTTTACCTGTCACTGCATCTGTTGATTTGTCTGAAAGCTCTCCATCCTTCAAACCGGTAAGTGTACGAGATCCTTTTCCTTTATTAACAATGGAGATCTTATCACCCTCAGCTTTAGCTCCAATCGTGATGACATTCGTATTTTTATCTTGCGTTACAAGGCTATTATCAACCGAAGCATTCGTTACACTCTCAACCTGTTTAGAAAGATCCGTCAGTGTATTATTAACACCTACAAAAGCAGCTCCAACACTATGATACTCACCATCCTGAACTTTATAAGTGGGTGCTGTACCTTCCAGTACGTTTGCTCCACCCCCTAAATACTTATTAATATTCTTATCTAACGTTGTAACATTCCCCTTAACTTCCTTCAAAAGAACATCCAACGGGGTAAACTTCTCTTGAACATCAAAAAGCTGATTACCTGTCACTGCATCTGTTGAACCTTCAGTAACATTACCATCCTTCAAACCTGTAAGTATACGAGCCTCTCCATTACTGTTGGTGATACTGATCTTACTGCCTTCTACTTTACCCCCAATGGTGATGACCTTCGTACCTGTATGCTGCGCAACAAGACTGTCATCCCCTACACTTTCAACCTTATCAAGCTTCTCATAAAGATCTGTCAGCTTACCATCAACACCCTCAAAGGCTGCTCCAACATTACTATATTCATCCTCCTGAACAGTATAAGTGGGGGCTATACTTTCTAGTACGTTGGCTTTACCACCTAAATACTCATTAATATTCGTATCTAAGGTTGTAACATCCCCCTCAGCCTTCTTAACAATAGCATTAAGCGGCTCAAACTTCTGATCAACTTTATGAAGCTGCGCACCTGTTACTGCATCTGTCGAGCCGGCATCAACTTTCCCATCTGCCAAACCGGTAAGTTTACGAGCCTTTCCTGTTTTGTTGGTGATACTGATCTTATTGCCTTCTACGTTCGCACCTATCGTAATCAGCTTGGACACCTCATTTTGCGCTACAAGGCTGTCATCTCCTATACTGTTTTGAAGACCATCAAACTTCTCATAAAGATCTGTCAATGAACTATCAACACCCTCAAAGGCTGCTCCAACACTATTATACTCACCATCCTGAACTTTATAAGTGGGTGCCTTACTTCCTAATACGTTAGCATCTCCCCCTAAATACTGATTAATATTCGTATCTAACGTTGTAACATTCTTCTGCACGCCCTCAATAGTGCCAGTCAAACCCTTAACATCTTCATCAACCTTATGAAGTTGTTTACCTGTAACCGCATCTGTTGACCTGTCTGAAAGCTCTCCATCCTTCAAACCAGTAAGTGTACGAGTTTTTTGTTCTTTATTAAGAATGGAGATCTTGTCACCCTCAGCTTTCGCACCTATCGTGATGATATTCGAGTCATCTTGCGCAACAAGACTATTATTGATTGCAGCATTCGTTACATTCTCAACCTGCTTAGAAAGATCCGTCAGTGTATTATTAACACCTACAAAGGCAGTCCCAACACTATTATATGAACTACTCTGAACTTTATAAGTGGGTGCTGTACCTTCCAGTACGTTTGCTCCACCCCCTAAATACTTATTAATATTCT
>NZ_JACJIR010000016.1:0-4402 GCF_014138465.1 Bartonella chomelii | reverse complement strand
TTTTAAGCCATTTGTTTAAATTTATCTATTTTAGCAAATTCATCAGCTTTTTCAGTTTGTAGCACATTAACGTCGTAAGCAGCTTGCATGTTAAGTTCGGAGGATGTTAATCGCGATAACTTTTTTGTAAATCTTGCTCAATGAGATGTCGGACATAACGTGTATAGGGAATAGCTTGGTTTTTAGCTTTTTCCTTTAAAGCGTTCATAAGCGCTTGAGGCAGACGAATATTAATAGAGGCTTCTTTAGGTAAAAATTCAAAATGGACGGGTTTAAAACCAGTTAAATCATACTCTGTAAGATCTGCAGTATCTACAAAGTTTTCTGCTTCTGCATCGGTTTTAAAAACAGGCATTTGTTTTAACTTAGAGGTTTTCATAAAAATCAATTTCCTTTTGGTGCATATAACGAGCACTAATGGGGCGCACGAATAATTTATTGTTCATTGTTCTAAAGGTAAAAACTAAAAAAATGTATCGTTCATTATAGCTTTTTCCGATAGCTCTAAACCGTTCTTCTCTAACGTCTGGATCATCTTTGATAACTAAAATGACCATAACCAGAGAATAGATACTCAACTTCTTTTTTAGAAACTCCATGTTTAGCACATTTAGGCCAATTACCTTCGTCCCAGTTTATACCACATATTTTAATGTTTTTCATAACGTATGTATATCAAAATGTATCCACAAATACAATAAAATCTTTTAAAAATTAGTTCAGAAAATAACAAAAACATGAATAAAAAGAACAGAGAAGGACTGTCGGCTCGAGCGTTTGCAAAGAAGATGGGTGTTTATCCTAATGCGGTTGTTGCTTGTTTCAAGATGGGGAAGTTTAATGAAAGCGCTTTATGATGATGGTTCTATCAATGAGAATTAGCAACAGCTTTTATGGAATGAGAATCCCACCAAACAAGCCTATGTTTTAGGCGAAGATGAAAAACCTCGCACAAAGACAAAGCAGGATTCTATAGAAGGAGTTAATGAATACAAAATAAAACTTGAGAGAATGCAAGTAGTACTTAAAAGTGAGAAAATTGATCTTGAATAATTACGAGAGACAATTGTTTTCTGTGAAGAAATGAAAAAAAGATAAAATACGTTATTTTACAATAGTTTATGCATGACATGCATATTGCATTCCCCATCATTTTTGTATATGTTGATATAAATCGGGTGTAATCCTATTAGAATGTATAGTGTTATTATAAAAATTAGTATTCCTGTTCCTTTTTTATGATCAGGATACTTTTAGTCATGAAGAATAAAAACTCATAAGGAGGAGAAAAATGACTAATACAGAAGAAGGTTTTTTTTATTTTCATGCCTGTGAAGCGTGTCAACCAGATACCCCCTACACAGTTTCACAATGGGCAGATAAAAACCGTTATTTGAATACAGTAGCCAGTGCTGAACCTGGATTATGGAGGACCAAGCGTACCCCTTATTTACGGGAAATCATGGACAATCTTTCCTCTTGCAAATCGGTTGAAACAACGGTGGTAATGAAAGCTACACAGATTGGTATAACAGAAGCCGCCTTAAACTTTTGCGGTTACATTATTCACCACAGTTCTGGCCCTGCTCTTTATGTGATGCCTACAGTTGGAGAAGCTCAAACGGTGTCTAAGAACCGTTTTAACCATATGATTGAGGCAAGTCCTGCATTAAATAAACGTATGGCTTCTGCCCGTTCTAGGGGCGGTTGGAATACAATACTTTCGAAAGAATTTGATGATGGGATATTGATGTTTACAGGAGCCCGTAGTGCTGTTAGTTTGCGAGCGGCGCCTATTCGTTATTTGATCCTTGATGAAGTTGATGCCTATCCGTTAAATGTTCAGAAAAGAGGAGATCCAGTATCTCTTGCTGAAACATGTACCAGTACTTTTACTCAACGAAAGATTTTCAAATTTTCTAAACCACGTCACCGTAACACAAGTCGTATCGCTAAAGATTTTGCCTTAGGAGATCAGAGATATTATAATGTGCCTTGTGATGGATGTGGTACACTTCAACCCATTGTTTGGTCGCAAATTCAATGGCCAGAAGGAGCTCCTGAAAAAGCTGTGTTTGTTTGTGCGCATTGTGGTCATAAGCATGCTGAGCACCGTAAAGAAGACTTATTGTCTGAAGAAAGGGGAGCTCGTTGGATACCAACACAAAAGTCAAGCGAGCCTGGTTTGCGCTCTTACCATATTTCAGCACTCTATTCACCTTGGATGACATGGGAAGAGTGTGCACGTGAATTCTCAGAAGCTAAAGATGATCCTGATTGTTTACAGGTTTTTGTCAATGGTGTTTTAGGTGAACCATGGGAAAATAAATTAGAGCAAAGTCATTGATCCAGATAGCTTGTATGCGCAACGTGAAGATTATCCTCTTGCCCCTGCAAAGTTTGATGTCATTCTCAATTTCATGACACCACCTCTTTTTGAGGGGAGATAAATGCCCCTCTGGGGCATTTTCCCGAGAGGAGCTCTTCTTTCAAGCTCCCCCAGAGACTTATGTGGTTAAAAATCGTGTCGTTATTCTTCTGGTTCATGGCGCACTTGTGCGCTGTGGTGCGTGGCTTAGGTTGTGTCAAGATTAACTTCTTACGATGGTCTGTAAGACGCTTTTCAAGAAGCCATTGAGCAGCCTGATGTTCGTGCATGAATTCTTTTCTAAGTTAAAAAGCCATAAAACAGTTCATGAAATCTACTTGGCACAAAGATTAAATAATGCAAAAGGTATTTCAAAACTCAGTGCTATTGGATTTGGACACCTTGGTAGTTTTGATTTTGCTGGTGTAACCTTCATTAGTTATCGTAGTAGCATTGGTAACTATAATGTGAAGGCCAAAACTGGCACCAAACAAGCTATGGGAATTAAACCTGATGAATGCCGATTCTTCCCTGTTAATGTGCCGGGTGTATTCCAAAAAACATTTGCTCCGGGTGAAGGTTTAGATGTTGTCAATACATTCGGTAAACCTCTTTATACAGTTCTTGTAATGGATAAAGAACGCAATACATGGGTGAGACCTGGAGTATACAGTTACCCACTCTTTATTTGCACGTGTCCTGAAATGCTTTTCAAAGCGGTCGTGAAAGCGCAATAAAATGCAATGGTATGGGCTGCTCAGTCAAATGATTGAAGATGTACGTGACACTTTTGGGCAGCCCGTTATCTATACACGAAAGAAAACAGGGCAATCTTTTCATATCATAGCGATTTATAGCATTAAGCATGCAGAGCCAGAAGCTGGGGGAAGAGTAAAAACAACAATCCCAAGAAAAGAACTTGATGTTTGCATCAATGATATTGGAGGCGTGCTTCCTGAACTAGGAGATCGCATTGTTATTTTACCCCCTAAAGAAATTGACAGCAATAAAGTGATTTCTTCTCAAGAGAATTTTACTGTCGCAAATGTACAAGCTTCGGAATCAAATATGTATAAGCTTATCCTTCGTGAGGACGCTGTGTCTGATGTAACGTAAAATTTTTATTAGTTTTCCATCTTCATAAAGCATCAAGGAAAGGAGCTACAGTTTAGAAGAAATATATCTATTTAAACTCACACCATTTTCAGCGGCTTGAATTGCTAATTGTCTATGGAGTTCTGGCGGTATTCTTAACTGAAATCTGCCACTATATTTTACATGTGACAAAGGTATAGGAACATCCTCTCCATTGCGTTGCATGTCCTCAACAACTTCTGTAACGAGATTCATAATACCCTTTAAAGCGTTCTCTGCTTTAACATCTAACCATGAAAGAGAAGGAAATTCAGCACATAAACCAACATATTCCTCATCTTCTTGCGACCACAGAACACGATACGTATAATGATTATTGTTCATTCTTTATCCTTTCTATCGCTTGTAAGATTTGTTTGATTTGATAAGCTTTTGCTTTGTTACCAGAACTTTTTTGAATATTTACACGAGGATCTCCAAACCACGGGGTTTTAAAAACAAAATGGCTTGAACCATTGTTCCGCGGTTCTCCAAAGAAATGTCTACATACAGCCAACAAATCTGAAAACTTTATGTTCTTTGGTGATGTTTTCATCAAGCTGATTATTTTTTCAATTTTATGACTCATAATTTTATATATAGTATCATTATTGATACTAGTCAATGCTTTTTATAGTTTTCAACTGATATGTCCTAAACAGGATTTAAGATGCATCCACGAGATACGTTAAGAGAAACGTTTGTTGAGCTGATTAAAGCTGGCAAGACATCGGCTGGTGATGAAGTTTACAATATGCGAGACTTTAATTTCTCTACTGGAGATCACCCATTTGTTAATGTGTCGACCCAAAGCGAAACAATAGAAGATGGGCACGATTATGGGGCAAGACGACGTATTTTAACGGTTGATGTTGAATGCTATGACACAAGAGAAAATGG
>NZ_JACJIR010000015.1:0-5926 GCF_014138465.1 Bartonella chomelii | reverse complement strand
AAAGGGAAGAGGGCTGTATGTAAAACAGGGACAGCTGTCGATGCTTGATACTACCTTGAAAAATGTCGCAGAAGGGATGACTATCTCAGAAGGGATTGTCAGCATGGGGGGCGGGAGGAGCTAGTTTTAAAATGATGCAAAAAATATAAAAGGGCGTGTCTTACTAAAAACTACAACTGTCATATATGTTTTGCGGTAAAGTATTACGTGTGTAAATATTAGAACTTCCAATTATCCCCGCACCTTTCTCATTATTCTGTCCTGTAATCACCGTCCGCATCAAATTCGCACTCTCCACGTTGTTTTTTAGATAGCTTTTTTAATGTTTTTATGAGATAGAACAGAAAAAGTAATAGGAAAATAACCACTTCATGCGTTTACATAAACGCTGATGTATTATTTTAGCAATTACAAAAACACCAGAGAATACTCTACCTTATGATGTATTTGTATTTTTCTATACCTTATCATTGTAATGTACTTATTTTAAATTGATTGATATCATCAAGTAAATTACGAAGCCCGCAAAGAACATGAGAAAAAATTGCTTCACCTGCTTTGGGTGTTGCTTTACTTGCATTTCCTACTGCTCCTCGTGGGTTAAGATCACGCATTGTCCACCCAAAGGCATGAGGTCCATAGGCACGCAAATACTGATAATTAGCAATCATATCAGCTTGTTTGTTATAAAAATTTTCTGCCTGTTTCATCTGTACTTTTTCTGGGGCTAAATAGAGCATTAAGGAAGTTTCAATAAATCCTCCATGAATATCAAGGTGATGCTCAGATGGCTCTATTAAACCTTCCGGTAAACCAAAACGATTCCAGCTTGTTGCTACGGCAAGCATTGAAAATCGTTTTCGTAATTCAGTAATGACAATGCTTATTAAAGGTGAATTGCCTCCGTGAGCATTTAGAAAGAGAAGACGCTTGATACCTTTACGGTGGCATCTTTCACCGATATTAATCCAGCGTTCTATGGCATCGGAAAAGGTGAGTGTTTGTGTGCCGGGAACATCCATATGTTCTATAGAATAACCAATCTTTTCTACCGGTAATAGTTTAATATGAAATTGCCCTTTTATTTGTAAAATGAGTGCTTTTGCAAAAGCTTCAGCAATGATCCAATCAGTTTCAAAGGGAAGGTGATTGCCGTGATATTCATGAGCACCTAAAGGTAAAAGAGCGAGGAAAAATGTATCAGATATCATAAATTCATTATCAAATAGGAATAAATAAATTTGCAAAATGCATCCAATATGATGGAGTTATTTTTTTAAAGATTTTAATTCATATGTGCAAGAAAAGCAAATTGCTTACTCGATTTTGATCAAGATCTTGTTATGATATTAATTTGATTACTATATCCGCCAAATTAATACATACACGACAATCCCAATATTATATCAATATGATGATTAATTAAGGTTAGCACAAAGTAAAATTGTAAGCAAATGAATGTATAAAACGTCTTACTATTGATGTTCCAGAAAATTTACATTGCTTGATTAAAGTAAAAAGTAAATTGTGCAATTTGTAGACCCAAAATAGTAG
Source organism: Bartonella chomelii (assembly GCF_014138465.1). Lineage (NCBI taxonomy): Bacteria > Pseudomonadati > Pseudomonadota > Alphaproteobacteria > Hyphomicrobiales > Bartonellaceae > Bartonella > Bartonella chomelii. Next base: position 4,372 of record NZ_JACJIR010000015.1, on the reverse strand, counting down.
ATGTGAGGTATACGAATTACTTTTAAAGAAATATAAACGCGCAACCGTGGTCAATAAATTTAAAAGATGATTTGATATCAAAATTAATAAGCGAGTATAGCAAAAACATAAAAATTTGCAAATAAATTGGCACTAATGCTTTATTTTGTTTGTTTTATTACTTTTACAAATAAGGTAGGGATTTGTATTATGTATGTGCACGCTATCAGCTGTATACGTGTATGTTACTTTGACATTTTTATATCAAAAAAACATCACAAAATCCACTCGAAAAACCGAAAAGCCTTCTTTAATTTTCAAAAAAACTATGATCGCCTTCTAAGCAATTAAAACTACAATTTTCTCCAATACTTTCTCTAATTTTTTTGTTGGTTAGCAATTAAAAAAAACGAAGTGAAACAATTCCATTTCTGCTTCCACTGCTTTGCAGTAGGAGGGGGAAAGCCCAAAAAATCGAAAAGAAATTACTCATTCTTGCAGGCCGTTTGTGAAATAAATTGGCGAAAAATGAGGATATAGTTTTAAAGTTGTTAGATCGGCTTGTTAGGGGAAATGGGTCGTTCACTTATCCCCAATTTGTATAAATAACTATATTTCTTGTAGTTTCATTTCTCCCACATGGTTTGTTCATTTGAATTCAATAATCCCTAGATATATAGACCAGCTTTTTTAAAAATTCTATAAGTTACTTTAGTTTGTTTAACAGCACCGGAGTTAGTTAGTATTTTGTTTTCCGGAATATAAATTTTGCATCAAATGGTGTTGATAGAATTTGAATGCGGAGAAAATACCCCAGAAAGATTATCTCCCAATGCTTGGCCATCAATATAATGAGTGTATAAATAATTATATTCTTTTGAATAGAGGCTAAGAGATCGAAAGCTTTATTTTCTTTCAAGTAATGAGCTAATGGTAAAAATGTTTTTCTTCCATTATCGATAATATATTAGCAGTCAGAATTCAGTAGTTTTTCCATTACTGCGAGGAAATACACAAAATATTGAAGATCCATGAGTATTTAAGAAATTTGGAAGGTAGTGGAATACTTTGTGCCATTACGTTTACGATATCGGTTAAGGTGGATAATTTGTAGTTATCTTTGATAGGCTGATGATTTTTTTGTATGCCAATAATAGAAGAACAGGCAATAGCCTTAAAACAGTTTTAATTGAAGTAGCAGTTTTTACAGAGCATATAAAGCTTATTGCTAAGTTCTATACCAGTATCCACTGATCAAAGAAGCTTCCAGTTTATATCTATAGAAGAAGCATGGGAGAATGAGACAACACGTCAAGCTTTTGCAGAGTGTATGTGTGGTTGAGTCATTTTTGTTTATGAGTTTAATTTATCGTTTACGTTTTAGGTGTGTTTTTTTCCCTTTTGTGTCTTGTAGTTTGTAGGTTTATTTTTTTGTTTTCATATGTGTGTTTAGGGTTGTATCTAAAGAACGTCTTGTTGTGGTTTGATGTTTTTTTGTAGAAGGCTTTATGGGGGGTGTTTGGTTTGTGGTTCAAGCCGTTCAGGTGTGTTTTCATTTTTGTTTTTCTTTTTTTTAAGAACATTTTGTCTCTTTTGATCTGAGTGATTTAAAGAGAATGTGTGGGTTATGGTTATGCGTCGTGTATTAAAACATCATGTTTGTTTATGTGTTCTCTCGACAGCTGTTCTGGCTGGTCTGGCTCTTAGTACAGCTCAAGAGGTTTATGCTCAATCACAGAATTGTAATGGGGTTGCTAGTCCTGGGGGTAGTGGTGGGGATGAGCGAATCGAGTGTGATGAGAGTAGTGGGAAAAAGACGCTGGAGGGGGCGAGAACTGTGGATATGGGTAAGGATTCTGGTGAGCCTGCTGTGAAGGTGTATGGATCGAAGGCAAATATTACGATAAGTAGTGAACCGCTGACGATTACAGGTGGTGGTAGTAATAGTCCGGCGATTAAGGTGGAAAGTGGAGGGAAGCTGATTTTGGGGGGAGAGGTTAGTATTACAGGGGTAAATAAGGGGATAGTGGCTGATGGTGAAGGGTCTGTTACGGTGGTTAAAGGGTCGATAGGGCTTAGGGAAAATGGGGTTGGGATTGAGGTGAATGATGGGGGGAAGGTTACTTTGAATGAGGGGGTGACGGTTACGGGAGGGGGAAGTGGTGGGAGGATACATGCGGTGGGGATGGTGTTTAAGGGGAGTGGGGGGAAGGTGACGTTGATGGGTACGAGTTTTAAGAATGTCAAGACGGGGGTGAGTGTGGAGGGGAGTGGGGGGAATGCTACTGTGATGGGGGATGGGGGGGCGACGATTAATTTAGCAGATGGGGGGACGGGGATTACGATGCAGAAACAGGGGTGGGCTAATGTGATGAATATGACGTTTACGGGGAAGGGGAGTGGGGGGAAGGTTACAGGGGTGGAGGTGGAGGGTGGGGGGGATGTGACGTTGAATACGGTGAAGTTGACAAATATGCAAACGGGGGCGAGGGTGACGGGTGGGAAGTTTAAGATGACTGAGGGGGAGATTACGGGAAGTGGGAGTGGTGGGGTGGGGGTGAGTGTGATGGGTGGGGGGAAGTTGGAGGTGACGTTGAATGGAGAGGTGAAGATTAGGGGGTTCACGACGGGGGTGAATGTGGGGGGGGATGGGAAGTTTAAGATGACTGGGGGGATGATTGAGGGGAAGGGGAGAGATGGGGTGGGGGTGAATGTGACGGGTGGGAAGGCTGAGTTGATGGATGTGAGGATTTCAGAGTTTGAAACGGGGGTGAGGGTGACGAAGGGGACGTTTGAGATGACAAAGGGGATGATTACGGTTACGGGAAATGTGGGGAGTAGTGGGGTGGAGGTGCAGAAGGGGGGGAGTGCGACGTTGAATGGGGGTGCGACGATTATGGTTAAGGGAGGTGGGGGGACGGGGGTGAAGGTGGAGGGGGGGACGTTTGAGATGACAAAGGGGGAGATTGAGGGATTGGGAAGTAGTGGGGTGGGGGTGAATGTGATGGGTGGGACGGTGACGTTGAATACGGTGAATATTTCGGGGTTTGAGAAGGGGGTGAATGTGGGGGGTGGGACGTTTGAGATGACTGGGGGGATGATTACGGGAAGTGGGAGTTATGGGGTGTATATGATGGATGGGACGGTGACGTTGAATACGGTGAAGATTTCGGGAAGTGGGAGAGGTGGGAGTATGGGGGTGAAGGTGCAGAAGGGGACGTTTAAGATGACTGGGGGGTCGATTGAGGGAGGTGGGGGTTATGGGGTGGAGGTGAGGGGTGGGACGGTGACGTTGAATACGGTGAAGATTTCGGGGAAGGGGAGTTATGGGGTGTATATGGGGGATGGGAATGTGACGTTGGAGGGGACAAGGATTACGGGGTTTGGAACGGGGGTGAATGTGGGGGGGGATGGGAAGTTTAAGATGACTGGGGGGGAGATTGAGGGGAAGGGGAGTGGTGGGGTGGGGGTGAGTGTGACGGGTGGGAAGGCTGAGTTGATGGATGTGAGGATTTCAGAGGTTGGAATGGGGGTGATGGCGGGGAGTGGGAGCTTGATGATGATTGGGGGGACGATTGAGGGGAAGGGGAGTGTTGGGAGTTATGGGGTGACGGGGAGTGGGAGGATGGTGTTGGAGAGGGTGAAGATTTCACAATTTGCGACGGGGGTGAATGCGGGTGAGAGCTTGACGATGAAGGATGTGACGGTTACGGGAAATGGGAGTGGTCAGGGGGTGGTGGGGAGTGGGACGATGGTGTTGAAGGAGGTGACGATTTCAGAGGTTGGAATGGGGGTGAGTGTTAAGAGAGGGAAGAGCCTGACGATTAGGGCGGGGACGATTACGGGAAAGGGGAGTGGTGGGTATGGGGTGAAGGGGGATGGGACGGTGACGTTGGAGGGAGGGGTGGAGATTTCGGGGTTCACGACGGGGGTGAGTGCGGGGAGTGGGAGCTTGACGATGACTGGGGGGTCGATTACGGGAAATGGGAAAGGTGGGTATGGGGTGACGGGTGGGAATGTGACGTTGGAGAGGGTGAAGATTTCACAATTTGCGATGGGGGTGAGTGCGGTGGGGAATTTGACGATGACGGATGTGAGGATTACGGGATTGGGGAGAGGTGGGAGTTATGGGGTGACAGGGGGTGGGACGGTGAGGTTGGAGAGGGTGACGATTTCACAATTTGCGACGGGGGTGAAGGCGGAGGGGAGGACACTGATAATGAAGGATGGGTCGGTAACAGAGTTTACGGAGAAGGGGGTGGATGTGGGGGAAGAGGTGAAGAGTGCTGAGTTGACGCGGACGGTGATTACGGGAAGTGGGAGTGTTGGGAGTTATGGGGTGTATGCCGTGGGGACGAAAGACATGACGATGACGTTGACGGATGTGACGGTT
>NZ_JACJIR010000014.1:0-6739 GCF_014138465.1 Bartonella chomelii | reverse complement strand
CGCTAGACGCTCTGTCATAGCGTGCATGGCCGTATATTGCCTAAACTAAGGTGTATAAGAACATGAGTATAGAAAAGAAATATGAGCTAACAGAAAATGGTATGTTTTTATACGTTACGAATCTAAAGGGATATATTACGGTGTTCTTCACCGTATTCGTGCCTTAAGAAACTTTGGTGATGTTAAAGCTGGTAACCTTGGTGGTCTTATAGAGACAGAAGACAATCTTTCTCATGAGGGTGATTGTTGGGGTGGTGGTAGTGCACATTGGTGTGTGGTGAAGCTTTAGTTTACAACAATGCTATCGTGTGTGGTGATACTGTTGTTTGTGTCCACGTTTATGGTAATGCTCATGTGTCTGGAAATACTCGTATTTATATTGATGCAAAAGTTTATGGGAATGCAAAAATCACAAGACTAAGCAGGTTGCGTTATGTTCCAGAAAATTGTGAGGTTTATGAAAGCAATAATCCTGTCAAGGTTGCTATAGCAGCGTAAATAACAGGCGCGGGGGACGCCTGCTTTTAAACAGCAAAAAACAAAGCCGCGTCATTTATGGAAGGTAGCTTAACTGTTTTTATAAATAATCTTGTAAATTTGTTTAACTTAAATGGTGTCTACTCTTCTTTAGAGTAAATGATATATCTAACAAAATGGGGAGAGGTTAAGCTGCATCCTTAATTGTGATAATCACCTGTTTACCGAGAACGGCCAATGCTTGTTCCAACGTTTGAAGTTTAGTTGGATGGTTTGGATCAAGAATGCGTCGTGCTTCTGTTTCTTTTTTACTGAGACGATTAGCTAATTCCGTTTTTGTGATATTAGCTTCATTAAAAGCTTCTACCACTGCTAATTTAAGAGCATTCCACGCATCAACTGTTACTGCCACTAAGTTTTTATACCGTTGTGGTGTAGGTAAAGGCAACCCCCGCATAGTATAACTACGCAATGCCAACCCTAAAGCTTCAGTTGCGTGCTCTAACGCTTCAGAACGATCTTTTCCAGCTGTGATTGCCTCAGGTACATCCGGAAAGGTTACTACAAAGCCGCCATCTGGATCAGCTTCTAATTTTGCTTGATAAATATACTCCATTTTAGACCTCTCTATTACTACCATATTACCAAACATATTTGAAACGAAGAGTTAAAAGCATTTGAGCTTGTTTTACACCCCTAACTGCTTTTTTATTATTTTCACATAAAGTGGTGTTAACTCACCAGATTTGATAACAGTCGTTTTATCTCCAAAAGTTACTAAACAATGCGAGCCTTTACCCGTATCAAGAGCTTCACTATAATGATGAATGTCTCTTTTTCTAGCTTCTTTACGCAATTCTCTGAGAAGAGCTTCTCGTTTCATTTGGTCCCTCTTTAATTCTCAATACAATTTATATTGCACAAAAAAGTTCGAAATTCAACAATAAAACAAACAAAAAAGTTCGAATTTATAAAAACATCTACTATTTTTGATCTTCCAAAATAGCTTTCACTGCTTGAACCAATTGATCTTCTTTAATGACACAGAAAACAGTTCTGTGGACAGAAACCTATTAAGAAAAACTGAAAAACATACAGAGGTTACAGAAGGAATGACTATGTTTCATATACCTGAAAAAATTAGATTTTTAAAGACGCACCATAATGGAGACGCAACCTTAGAACAGGATGCACTCTTAACCTCAAAAACAAATATTCAATGGCAGAAAATTTTTGATGATCTTCTCCTCTATGTCTACAACAGTTGCCAAGGAAAAAATAAAAGAAAAAATCCTAATATTAGTTTTCAGAAAGACGTTATTGATTTTTTTCATGATCATGATGCGGTTGAGCAGCGTATTGCAGCTATCAATTATTATTTGTCTGATCGTTTGTTTAAAAACGATTTTGATTATTGTGAGATAAAGAGATGTTGAGAGTTTAGTGGTTTTGATGATTTTTACTTAATAGCACAAGTAGATGGCTCTGTATTTTCTCTCTATAAAGGAGATGAGAAATACCGTAAGATTTTTTATTCTAAAGTTGTGAATAAAAATCCTCTTTAATGCTTACATCATTTGGATTTATCCCCTAGCCTTAAATAACGTTAGAGTAATGGTATATCTAACAAAATGAGGAGAGGATCTTTAAGCTTTTTCTAAAGATGTATGTTCTTCATTTTGAATGGGTGTTAGGCTAATTTGCAAATTCAAAGCACTCAAAACATTAAAGAAAGTTGAAAGCTTAGGATCACCTTTGTCGCTTAAAGAGCGATAAAGAGATTCTCTTGATAACCCAGCGTCTTTAGCAATTTTACTCATTCCTTGGTTTTTTGCTATTATCCCAAGAACGTGAGCAAGATACTGACTATTTTTAGTTTCAAGAGCGTCTTGTAAAAGAATTTGTTGAGCTTCAGGAGTTTTAAAATACTCACTTGTATCAAATTTAGTGATTTCCATGTTTGAGTTCCTTTACTATTCGCAGGGCTTTTTCGATATCCTTTTGTTGGGTAGATTTATCACCACCATTAAGAAGTAGAATAATTTCTTGCCCTTGTTTTATAAAATAAACCCGATAGCCAGGGCCATGATTTATTTTTAATTCCCCAATGCCATGAAAGAATTTTACATTGCCCAAAAGCCCCGTTTCTATCCTTGCTATCCGTGTTACAATATGCGCTTGTGCAATCTCATCTTTTAAAGAATCTAGCCACTGTATGAAATATTTTGTCTTGTACACTGTAAACATATGTAACTTATAGGATACAGTTGTTACAATGTCAAACATAATTTCTATTTGATGACAGAGAAATTTTCTTAATTATCAGATATGTTTTATTTTAAATTTCCACTGAGGTAGTTTAGAGAGAGCGTGTGCAATTTGTCCTCTATGACACATGCATACATTTGCTTCAAAACAAGTAATTGCAATGCGTTTTCTGTTTAAAAAAAGTTGATTGCGCTGGTTTATGATTTGCTTAAAAGCAAACAAATGAAATTATAGCACAAAAAAGCATTTATGCACGGATAAAATAAACAATAAAATGTTTATTTTCAGTTATTTATGCTGTTTTTTATTTGGAAAAATGCACTGTGTCATGCTATAGTAAAAGCAGCTTTTCATATCCGTATTTCATTTCAATTATTTTCCTTAGAAAAGATAAAAAACATGCTTAATAAAGTAACTTTAATTGGCAATCTCGGTGCCGATCCCGAAAGCAGAACAATGCCATCTGGTGCAGAGGTGGTGAACTTTCGTATAGGCACTTCTCAAAGCTATGTAGATAAAACAACTTCTCAAAGAATAAATAAAACAGAATGGCATTCTATAGTGGTTTTTAATCCGCATTTTGCAAAGGTTGCACTTCAGTATCTAAATAAAGGTTCCAAGGTTTATGTTGAAGGTCAATTACAGACGCGTAAATGGCAAGATAAAAGCGGACAAACACACTACACAACAGAAATTGTCTTACCGCAATATAAAGGTGAACTGAAAATCCTTGATAGTAAAAAATGGTGACGATTTTGATCAAGAGCAAACTTATCTTACGATAGAAGCTTTTCAGTCACCTTTTGATATGCCTTTAATTGTTATGCATAATAACATCCCTTTTGAAAAGGGATTGATTGAATGAAGGTATTCATTATGTTATAATATATTTTGTGAAATTATATATTTTGTAACGGAATAGTATGTATCAAGTTCAACAAATTGCTAACTTCTTCCTTGAAAAGGGACGTGAAGAAAATATTTCAATCTCACCTTTGAAACTCATTAAGCTAGTTTATCTTGCGTATGGATGGATGCTGGCGGCTACAGATAAGCGTCTCTTTCCTGATGCCATAGAAGCATGGCAGCACGGACCAGTAATTCCAGCGCTTTATCATGAATTTAAAGATTGGGGAAGGCGTTTTATCGATTGCTATTCCCGAACAGTTAATCTAGAAACAGGAGAGATTTTTGTACCAAAAATCATTAAAAATTCATCTAATGAATATAACCTTAAGTTATTAGAAATTGTTTGGAATGCTTATAAAAATTTTTCACCTTGGCGTCTTTGTGCTGACTCTCATGAGGATGGATCACCGTGGCAAAAAGTTTATGATGGGCAGTGGGGTATAAAGCTTAAAGATGATGACATCAAGGAATATTTCATACAAAAAATCAACGCGTATTCACAAGAAGCAAAAAAAACAACCTCTTCAACTTGAACAACTTCAGCGTGCTGGTGATACTCTTGGAAATCAAGATACTTCTTTTATATTGTCTCAATCTTTAGTTAAGGTTACTGCAGATTGTCGTCCTAGAACGACTATTCATTATGCTGTTACAGAACAAGAAATAGACGCGTTAAAAGACTGCTCAATATATATACAGCATTTTGATACAGTCCTAGGTATTCTGTTAGGAGCTGTCGTAACTTTAGTTTTGGGGCTAATATGGGATAGAACCCATTGGGTAGAGAAAACAATAGTTTCTTTTATAATAAGTGTTTTCATTGGGTGGCTCTTTTACTTGAAGCGAAAGAAACTGTCCAGGGCAGAGAAAATTTGGCAATATATTAAAGAGGCATCTGAGGGCGTGAATGAAAAAACGTAAAAAACGGGGAAGACCTAGAATAGAAGGTCAAATAAGAGAACCCAATGGACGTATCTCACGTGCAAAAATACCTGATAAGTCTTCATATCAACAGACACTTGAAATGCGTGCCAAGCGTTATGGAGCGAGTATTCAAGATGCGAAAAACCCACTTATGGGCACTTATGTAGGGCGGTTATATTTATTGGAAAAAAAGATTAATCAAGATCAATACGATGCATCACAGCAGTATATTCAGGTGCGAAATGATTATTGGTGTGCGAAAGGGTTTCCAGGGGCTATTTATGATGAAACACCAATATCTTCTGATGATAGAGAAAGGGACAAGTGGGTTGAGACAGCAACTGATCGCTATGAAGCTATGCAAGAGGTTATTAGAGAAACACAAAGTTTATATCGTCGGTATAATCTTCATGATGCATTAGAGCATCTGGTTATAGAAGACCAACAATTGCCACATCTTGTCGGTTCTTTACGCATGGCTTTGAATGCTCTTCAGAAATACTGTCCGGAAAAAAAACTTTGTAAGCTTTAAGCAGCGTCTTGAATATCAATAGTAACTGATTTTCCGAGAGTGAGGAGAGCGTATTCTAAAGCATCTAGTTTCGTTGCGTGATTTAAATCTAACAATCGATCGATTTGTATAGGATGACATTGCAAAAGGCGCACAAGATCGGCTTTACGCAAATTTTTTTCGACCATGGCATTATGGATTGCAATTTTTAAAGTGATCAATGAAGATACTTCAATAAAAGGGTAAGCAGTATTATGAGTTCCAAAAGGGATGACTTCACGGTCTTGAAAACGCCCTTCAATAACCGTTAAAAGGGCATTTTTAGCGTGTTCTAAAGCTTCTTTTTCATTGTTTCCATAAGTGATAAACTCTTTAAAATCTTTAGCAATAACAATAAGAGTATCATTATCATCTTGAATGAATTTGATAGCATATTTCATTTTTATGTTCCTTTTATTGAAGTTATAATTTATTTCAAATTAAGATCTTTGAGGATCTTTTGAACTAATCCTGTCCCTAATTCCTTTCGTGCACCATGCATAGGCAAAACAGATTTTTTGGAACCGCGTTTTACAATCAAATGACCACCTTTTCCTGGAATGAAACTACAGCCTTGTTTTGTGAGATATTTTTTCAATTCTTGACTATTCATAATAATAGAATAACATCTAAATTGTTTCAATACAACATAAATGTTGTTTTGTGCGTTAAGTTAGTAAATTAAGTGCAGTTAATACTGTATGTCATGTGTTAATATTTAAGCAATCAAATGCAAAAAGAAGATTTTTAACTTTTCTTCTACGATCATTTACACTTAAAAAGTACCATATTAGGTTGAGTGAGATAAAAAATACCAGATTGTTATTCTTTTAGTTGACATGGGGATATAAATAGTATTTAATAGCGTTACTGCACGTGTTTTTGTGCGCCCAAAATTACAGAATCATGTAATTTTTTTCTTGTTGGTGTTGTTTTAAAAGCCCTGCAAATGCAGGGTTTTTTGATTCAACAAATCTAATTTAGTCATTCCTATTTTTTATGATTTATTGACCTCACTCCCTCCCCTCCTGAGAGTGAGGTCTTTTTTATGTCTCAATCTCTCCAAAGGAATAATTATGGGAAAAGTACAAGTAGTTATCACAAGACCTATGTGTGTTCTTGGTGATAACAAAACAACTGTTCGTTTTGAGCCTTCCACAAAAAGTGAGCCATTCGTTGAGGTTTCTTATCAGGTGTATTATCGCCTTAAACGCGCTGGTGCTGCCAAGCTTTATCAACAATGGCTATCACAAAACGTTAATGAAAAACCTAAACCTAATGAACAAGAAGTTTCTATACCAGAACCTAATGAGCAAGAAGTCTCTACAGATGTAGATACGCAAGATACTGAACAAACTACTCAAAAGGTTGAGCAAACGTCTATAGAATCTAGCAAACAATCTCCAAAAGCAAAAACTTCTAAATCCTCGACGCGTGCGACAAAAAAGGCTTAGGTTTTGGCGTTAAAGATCCATGCAAAGTGGTATCTGCAACAAGCAGAAAATACTTTTACTAGTCTTCAAGCACCGCGTCTTCATTGGGCTTTGCGTAATGCTATTAATAGCACAGCAAAGCAGGTTGAACGTTTTGCTGAAAAGAAAGTTGCAGAGG
>NZ_JACJIR010000013.1:0-2500 GCF_014138465.1 Bartonella chomelii | reverse complement strand
GCTTAAAGTTAATCTGAGCAGGGTGAGTCGGCCCCTAAGGCGAGGCCGAAAGGCGTAGTCGATGGGAACCACGTTAATATTCGTGGACCTGTGGGAAGTGACGGATTGCGTATATTGTAAGGTCTTATTGGATTGATCTTGCAGTGAAGTAGTCCCAGGAAATAGCTCCCACGTATAGACCGTACCCGAAACCGACACAGGTGGACAGGTAGAGAATACCAAGGCGCTTGAGAGAACTACGTTGAAGGAACTCGGCAAATTGCACGCGTAACTTCGGAAGAAGCGTGACCCTTTTTCGGGCAACCGTTAAAGGGTGGCACAGACCAGGGGGTAGCGACTGTTTACCAAAAACACAGGGCTCTGCGAAGTCGCAAGACGATGTATAGGGTCTGACGCCTGCCCGGTGCTGGAAGGTTAAGAGGAGATGTGCAAGCATCGAATTGAAGCCCCAGTAAACGGCGGCCGTAACTATAACGGTCCTAAGGTAGCGAAATTCCTTGTCGGGTAAGTTCCGACCTGCACGAATGGCGTAACGACTTCCCCGCTGTCTCCAACGTAGACTCAGTGAAATTGAATTCCCCGTGAAGATGCGGGGTTCCTGCGGTTAGACGGAAAGACCCCGTGCACCTTTACTATAGCTTTACACTGGCATTTGTGTCTATCTGTGTAGGATAGGTGGTAGACTTTGAAGCAGGGGCGTCAGCTCTTGTGGAGTCATCCTTGAAATACCACCCTTATGGATATGGATGTCTAACTGCAGTCCGTTATCCGGATTCAAGACAGTGTATGGTGGGTAGTTTGACTGGGGCGGTCGCCTCCTAAAGAGTAACGGAGGCGCGCGAAGGTAGGCTCAGAACGGTCGGAAATCGTTCGTTGAGTGCAATGGCATAAGCCTGCCTGACTGTGAGACTGACAAGTCGAACAGAGTCGAAAGACGGTCATAGTGATCCGGTGGTCCCGTGTGGAAGGGCCATCGCTCAACGGATAAAAGGTACGCCGGGGATAACAGGCTGATGACCCCCAAGAGTTCATATCGACGGGGTTGTTTGGCACCTCGATGTCGACTCATCGCATCCTGGGGCTGGAGCAGGTCCCAAGGGTATGGCTGTTCGCCATTTAAAGCGGTACGTGAGTTGGGTTCAGAACGTCGTGAGACAGTTCGGTCCCTATCTGCCGTGGGTGTAGGAATATTGACAGGATCTGTCCCTAGTACGAGAGGACCGGGATGGACGTATCTCTGGTGGACCTGTTGTGGCGCCAGCCGCATAGCAGGGTAGCTATATACGGACGGGATAACCGCTGAAAGCATCTAAGCGGGAAACCCACCTGAAAACGAGTATTCCCTGAGAACCGTGGAAGATCACCACGTTGATAGGTCAGGTGTGGAAGTGTGGTAACATATGAAGCTTACTGATACTAATCGTTCGATAGGCTTGATCGTTCCCATTCCCTATAGTCATTCTAAAAAAACTAAGCAAAAAAACCAGTTCTCGTTCATTGATATGTTCTTAGCTGACTTGGTGGTTATGGCGGAATGCCTGCACCCGATCCCCATCCCGAACTCGGCCGTGAAACGTTCCAGCGCTGATGGTACTGTGTCTTAAGGCACGGGAGAGTAAGTCACTGCCAGGTCTGTTAAAAACATACAATGGTCTTCTCAAACAGTTTCCAATAGAGGTTAGCAGTCAAGTGATTTTGTTACAAAAACATCATCGTCACAATAACTGTGAGATCTCTGCAATGGCGCGGGGTGGAGCAGCCCGGTAGCTCGTCAGGCTCATAACCTGAAGGCCGCAGGTTCAAATCCTGCCCCCGCAACCAAAAAAATCCTAACAGTATTTATATTTTCTGCTTCTCCTGAAAAACGCCACCGTTGAAAATCAATAATTGCTTCTTATTGCTTTCGTGTATTTTGCTTTGAGAGTTTTTGTATCTACCGTAAAATATTTTTATCTGACCGTTTCTCTACAAGTTTCTTCTCTCTTCATAGTACAATACATAGTTCTTATGTTTGCACAGTTCTTATATGTCTGCCATGTCTTTATAAAAGGGGTGAGGGCTATATTGTCTTCTGTTGTTCCTTTATATTTACTATAGGTGGGTAAATGGGTGTATCTGTCTTGTTAAATGCCTAGGGTGTATAAATGATTAGGCACAAAGCGCCTGTTCTTATTCCTGTATGATTATTGTAAAAGATGTTGTTGCAGTGCTCGATAATCTGTTTAAGCTCAAGGTCAGAAAGGTCACTATTGGCATTTTGTAAAAAGGAATGATTATGATGTCGCTTGTGAGTGTTGGTATAGGTATGTTGATAGGTATTCAACTTAAACTCAGCGGTGTTTCTTCAGCTTTTAAAAAGTCTCGTACGTTTTGCAAAGAATCCTTTTATATTTTCGTTTACTCCTTTGGTTATCGTGCATATTACACTAGGACAATAAAAACACTTATGAAAAAAGAAAAGGCTTTCTTGTCAGATCTTACTTACTTCTGACAGCTGGAA
>NZ_JACJIR010000012.1:0-10475 GCF_014138465.1 Bartonella chomelii | reverse complement strand
TTTTAAGCCATTTGTTTAAATTTATCTATTTTAGCAAATTCATCAGCTTTTTCAGTTTGTAGCACATTAACGTCGTAAGCAGCTTGCATGTTAAGCCAGAATTCAGCTGTGGTATCAAAAAAATAGGCCAATCTTAATGCTGTATCAGGAGTTATAGGGCTATTTTCAGCAACAATACGCTCTATCCGGGTACGTGGAACATTTAATGCTTTAGCAAGAGCATAAGCAGAAAGGGCATATTCTTTTAAATATTCCTCCCGTAGAATTTCTCCGGGATGGATCGCTATGTAATTTTTCATCTCAAACTCCTACAGATCAATGATAATCTACAATTTCAACTTTATAAGCACCATTAGAACGCCACTCAAAACAAATACGAAATTGGTCATTGATACGGATAGAATATTGACCACGGCGATCACCTTTCAATGCTTCTAAGCGATTTCCCGGGGGGCTACGTAGATCTTTAAGATTAGCTGCTTTATCGAGCATAAATAATTTTCTTTGAGCTACCCGCACCAAGGCCACCGGAAAACCTTTTGGTAGCTTACCTTCTAAAAGGTCCTTACATCGTTTATCCGCAAAGTTTTCAATCACCAAATTACTTTCATTTATTAGTTTATGTATCGTGATATGATACCAATTTAAAAGAAAAAATCAATAAAAAATATTCACGGAAAAATTATGAATAAAAAGAACAGACAAGGACTGTCGGTTCGAGCGTTTGCAAAGAAGATGGGTGTTTATCCTAACGCGGTTGTTGCTCGTTTCAAGACGGGGAAATTTGATGAAGCCATTTATGATGACGGTTCTATCAATGAAGAATTAGCCACTGCTCTATGGAATGAGAATCCCACCAAGCAAGCCTATATTGTAGGCGATGATGGAAAGCCTCGCACAAAAACAAAGCAGGATTCTATAGAAGGAGCTAATGAACACAAGATAAAACTCCAGAGAATGCAAGTTGCTCTTGAAAGTGAAACGATTGATCTTGAGCAAAAGAAAGAAACAACACTTGATCGTGAAAAAGTAAAGAGGGAAGCACATAATTTTGGAAGAGCTTATCGTGATATCATGTTGCACTTTCCTCATCGTTACGGTGCGCGTATTGCAGCAAAGGTTAAGTGTGATGCCGCGAGCCTGATTGGCGCCATTGATCATTATATCCGAGAAGCTTTACAGGAAATCATAAAAGTTCCGGTCCCTTTCCATGATGCAGATACTCCTGATCATAAGGAAAAGAAGGATGACTAATACAGCAGAAGAGTTTGTTTATTTTCATGCCTGTGAAGCGTGTCAACCAGATCCCCCCTACACAGTTTCACAATGGGCAGATAAAAATCGTTATTTGAGTACAGTAGCCAGTGCTGAACCTGGATTATGGAGTACCAAACGTGCTCCTTATTTACGGGAAATCATGGACAATCTTTCCTCTTACGTACCGGTTGAAAAAACAGTTGTGATGAAAGGTGCGCAGATTGGTATGTCAGAGGCTGCTTTAAACTTTTGTGGTTATGCTATTCATCACAGTCCTGGCCCTGCTCTTTATGTGATGCCTACAGTTGAGCTGGCTAAGAGAGTGTCTAAGACCCGTCTTGACCCTATGATTGAAGCCAGCCCTGCATTAAGCGAACGTATCTCCCCTGCCCGCGCCAAAGATAAGGGGAATACAATGTTCTCGAAAGAATTTGATGGTGGGGTATTGATGCTTACAGGAGCCAATAGTGCTGCTGGCTTGCGATCAATGCCTATTCGTTATTTGGTCCTTGATGAAGTTGATGGTTATCCATTAAATGTTGATGGAGAAGGAGATCCAGTAAAACTTGCTGAAAAACGTACCGCAACCTTTATTCAACGAAAGGTTTTTAAATTATCAACACCAACTCACCGTATCACAAGTCGTATCGCTAAAGATTTTGCCTTAGGAGATCAGAGATATTACAATGTGCCTTGTGATGGATGTGGTACGCTTCAGCCCATTGTTTGGTCGCAAATTAAATGGCCAAAAGGGGCTCCTGAAAAAGCTGTGTTTGTTTGTGCGCATTGTGGTCATGAACATGCTGAACATCGTAAAGAAGATTTATTGTCTGAAGAAAGGGGGGCTTGTTGGATACCAACACAAGAGCCAAGCGAGCCTGGTTTGCGCTCTTACCATATTTCAGCACTGTATTCACCTTGGAGAACATGGAAAGAGTGTGTGCGCAAATTTTTAAAGGTGAAAAATGATCCTGCGCGTTTACAGGCTTTTGTCAATACTGTTCTAGGTGAACCATGGGAAGATAAATCAGGAGAAGTCATTGATCCGGATAGCTTGTATGCACAACGTGAAGACTATCCTCTTGCCCCTGCTCAAGTAGTCCTCCTTACAGCGGGTATTGATGTACAAAATGATCGCTTAGAGCTTGAAGTTGTGGGCTGGGGGCGTGATGAAGAAAGTTGGAATATTGATTATCAAGTTCTACCGGGTAATCCCTCTTCTCTAGACGTTTGGGATCAGTTGGATGAGTATCTTCAAAAACGATGGCCACATCCTGGTTTCAAAGACGGGATACAAATAGCAGCAGCTTGTATTGATACAGGAGGCAACCATACACAAGACGTTTACAATTATGTGCGTCCTCGTGAAGGAAAGCGTATCTGGGGCATTAAAGGACAAGCAGGACCACGCCCTGTATGGCCACGTCGCCCCAGTAAAAATAACAAAGGACAAATTAATTTATATATCGTTGGTGTTGATTCAGCAAAAAATACCATCACAAGTCGCTTTAAAAATTCAGGTCCTGAAGCGTCAGGAGCTGGTGCAACGCACTTCCATAAAAATCTTGATCGAGAATATTTTGAGCAGCTGACTGCTGAAAAAAAGGTGATCAAATATTTTAAAGGCCATCAGCGAATAGAATGGCATAAAAGTGACACAGCAAGAAACGAGGCTTTCGACTGTAGGGTTTATGCTTATGCTGCCTTACAGGGTCTGATTTTAGCGGGACTTAATCTCAATAAAGAAGTCGACATCTTAGAAGAGCGCTTGAAAAACATTGAAAGCCCTTCAACAGATTCATACTACCCAAAAAGACTAAAACCAGAACCTGAAAAGCAATTTATCAGAACATCGATCAGTGCTTACATGCAAGGGAATAGGGAGTAATTTATGTACGAAAAATCAAACCAAGTGAACTGGAAATACGAAAGACTTGCAGAGCTTAAAAAGCGACGCGAACAATTGGAAAATGCCCTTTATTCAGGGGCACAATCTGTGCGTCACGGCGATAAGCAAGTCAATCATCGTTCTACTGAAGATATACGCAAAGCCCTTACAATGCTGGCTGAGGAAATAGCAATTCTTGAAGGGTACAAGCCCTCATGTGTTTATTATCTTAACACATCACGAGGCTATTAATGGTAAGTTTTTTGAATAAAATTTCAGGAGTTTTCCGCAGTTCCAGTAATCATAATCCACATTTTGAAGCAGCAAGCCGTAGCTATCGATTAAATGGATTTGATCCTGCAAAAAAACACATCAATAAAGCCATTGAAGAATGTGGTGATACAATTGTCGCTCGTTCAAGATGGCTTTACGATAATGAACCCCTTTACGGATCTGCAACAGAAGAATGGGTTTCAGCAGCGGTAAGTGATGGGATTAAGCCCTACCCTAGAATTGAAGGATTTCAGGAAGAAAAGAAAAAGCTTCTTGATCTTTGGTGGCAATGGGTCGATGAAGCTGATTATGATGAAGATGCTAATTTTTATGGTCTTCAAGCAACAATTGCTCGTGAGGTTTTTTTAACTGGTGAATGTTTTGTAAGATTACACTATACCGACTTTTATAAGCGCTCACGTGTACCACTTCAATTACAAATTTACCCCTCAGAAATGCTGGACTTAACCTATAACGGACCAGTAGAAACTAAAGGCAACACCATTCGTATGGGAATTGAATTCAACGCAAAGGGCAAACGTGTTGCTTATCATTTTTGGAAACGTCACCCTTACGATGATCATCAGGTAACTCAGGTATTTACAGGTCAAGAACGCATTAGAGTGCCTGCTGAATTGGTTATTCATATTAAAGATCGCCGCACTGCAGGACAACTACGTGGATGCCCCAAAGTCACGCGCTGTATGACAAAACTCTTTCAGCTTGACTCTTATGATGATGCAGAACTTGATAGAAAAAGAACAGCCGCTCTTTTTGCTGTTTTTGTCACAGGATCAACACCAGGCGAAACAGAAGTGCCGGACAATCGTGATGGAATTCAAACTGCAACATCTTCACAGACACTTCCCGACTTGCCAATGACGCCAGGATCAATCAATGTCGTGGATGGCAATAGACAAATTACATTCTCCAATCCTGTAGAAGTTGGAGGTTCTTATGAAGCCTTTCAATATCGCAATAATTTAAAAATTAGTGCAGCTTTAAATATACCTTATGCCATTGTTACAGGTGATGTAACACGAGGTAACTTTTCTAACGTACGCACGTCCATTATTCAGTTTAGACGTCACATCAAACAATGGCGTGAAAACATCATCGCTTTTCAATTCAATCGCGTTATTTGGGAACGCTTTGTCCAACTAGCCGTGCTTGCTGGGTGTGTTGAATTACCAGGATGGGAAGAAAATCCTTTACCATGGATCCAATGTGAAAGCTTTGCGCCACCACTTGAGATGATTGATCCAAACAAAGACATCTCAGCTGAAAAAGAAGAAATCCGGGCAGGTTTAAAATCACGACGTATGGCACTTGCTGAGCGTGGTTTTGATATTGATACCATTCACGCAGAGTTGGAAGAAGAACAAAAAGACGCAAAAGCACGGGGATTATCATTCGACACAGATGGTGAAGATTTTTCTACTGGTTTGAGTAACACTGACGAACCGGATGAAAATGATCACAACAATAAAGCGCATGAAGATGAAAAATAATATTGATATGCCATTTTTGGTTTCACGACTTTTTAATGTACCGCATATGCTCGCCCCTACAAAGTTTGATGTCATTCTCAATTTCATGACACCACGCCTTTTTGAGGGAAATAAATTTCCCCCTGGGGCATTTTCTCAAGAGGATTCTATCTTTCAAGCTCCTCCAGAAACTTATGTGGTTAAAAATCATGTCGCTATTCTTCCGGTTCATGGCACGCTTGTGCGTCGTGGTGCGTGGCTTAGTGCTGCGTCAGGATTAACTTCTTACGATGGTCTGCGCGAGGCTTTTCAAGAAGCCATTGGGCAACCTGATGTTCGTGCAATTTTACTGGATATTGATAGTGGCGGCGGCGAAGCAGGTGGTGTTTTTGATTTAGTTGACGCGTTTCGTGCGCTTTCACAAGAATACAATAAACCCATCTGGGTACATGCTAATGAAATGGCCTGTTCAGCAGCTTATGCTATTGCTTGTGCGGCTTCTCAAATTTGGGTTGCACGCACGGGTATTGTTGGATCAATTGGGGTTGTGTGTGCTCACCTTGATCAGTCCCGTGCTGATGAAATGGACGGATATAAATGGACTTTTGTCTATGAAGGAGATCACAAAGTTCACGGTAATCCTCACGAGCCATTGGCTGATAAAGCCCTTGAAAAGATGCAAGCAGATTGTGCGCTTCTCTATGACATGTTTGTCGATTTAGTTGCACAAAACAGACCTACAAGTGCTCAAGCGATCCGCGACACGAAAGCAGAGACATTTATAGGCACCCAAGCTGTAGAGCTTGGGTTAGCAGATGCGCAAGGCACATTTGCACAAGCTTTGGAAGCTCTAACCGCTTCCATTCAATAACCCCTGAATATGAAATCAAACAAAGGAATTAAATATATGTTACGGACAAAATATCGCGCCAAAGATGATGGTGAGCTTTCCGCACAATTGCCTGCAGGAGAGGAAAGCGAAAGAATTAAAGTTTCTGCAGAAGAAAATGCTGTCAACGTTGGTGTTAACGCTGAAACTTTTACCAAAGACAGCAACACAAATGAAGATAATAACGCAATCATTCAAGCGACACTTGAACAAGAAAGAAAGCGGGCTCAGAGCTTTATGACTCTGGAAAAGCAAGCGCAGCGTTTAGGTGTTTCTTTTAATGCAGCACAAGCTATTCAAAATGGTATGAGCTTAGAGGAAGCAAAGAGCATTATTCTAGCTAATGCTACGTCACAAAGCGAGGCTTTAGCCGTATCGCCTTATGCACCCCATCCGGAAGTAAACACTCAGACAAATATTTATGCAAAATGGGAAAAAGTTTGGAGGGCAATATAATGAGTAAAGTTTTTTATGAAGGTCCTCGTGATAGCGCTTATCTTGGGCGTTATGATCCTGACATGTCAAACGAGGAAGTAATCTTTGCACAAGGATATGAAGTTTCAGCGGGAACCGTCATGGGGCTTGTGACATCAACGGGTAAATATGTGCCGTTTAATCCTGATGCATCAGATGGCAGTGAAATTCCAGCGGGCATTTCTTATGCCAATGTTGATGTATCAGAAAGCGATCAACGTGCAACGATTACAGTGCGTTTATGCACGGTAAAAAAATCTGAACTGATATGGCCTGACAAAATTGACGAAAAGAAAAAGGAAACTGCCATTCAGATCTTAGAAAAAAATAACATTCTATTGCGATAGGAAACATACAAATATGGATATAAAATCTTTTAATCATGATGCTTTTTCATCGGTAACAATGATGAAAGCAATTGAAAACTATGAGTTTAAACCTAGTCTGATTGGCTCACTTGATCTTTTTGAAGAAGTTGAAACAACTACAACATCTGTTAGTATTGAGAGATGTAATAATACATTATCGCTCATTCCAACAAGTGAACGCGGTGCGCCTTTAATAGAAGCAGGTAGAGATAAGCGTAATATTCGATATTTTGAAACAACACGTATTGCCAAAAGCGATACTATAAAATCAGGAGAAATTCAAAACCGACGAGAATTTGGTACAGAAGACCAGCTTGAAACAGCGATGAAATTTATCGCTAAAAGACAAAAAAAACTGATCAAAGAAATTGAACTGACCTGGGAAAATATGCAGCTTGGAGCTATTCAAGGTGTTGTTCTTGATGCTGACGGATCAGTGGTCTATGATTGGTACAAGGAATGGGGAATCACACCACCAAAGGCTATTAATTTTAAACTCGATGAGGAAACGACAGATGTCGCAGATGAGTTGATCAAGTTGTCACCAATATGGTGGAAGCATCAAGTGGTGCATTTTCCAATTGGTCATGGATTATTGGGCTTTGTGGACGTGAATTCTTTTCAAAATTAAAAAATCACAAAACAGTTCGTGAAACCTATCTCAACACACCCTTAGCACAAACATTAAATAGCCCAAAAGGTATTGCAACACCTGGAGCTATTGGATCAGGAAGTTTCGGGAGTTTTGACTTTGCTGGTGTAACATTTATCAATTATCGTAATATTGGTAACTATAATGTAAACGCTAAAGCTGGCACCAAACAAGCTATAGGGATTAAGCCTAATGAATGCCGATTCTTCCCTGTTAACGCACCTGGTGTATTCCAAAAAACATTTGCTCCGGGTGAAACCTGGGAGTTTGTCAATACAGTTGGCAAACCTCTTTATACTACACTTACTGTAGATCGCGAACATAACGCATGGGTGAGACCTGAAGTATACAGTTACCCACTCTTCATTTGCACGCGTCCTGAAATGCTCTTCAAAGCAGTAGTGGGAGAAAAATAAAATGCAATGGTATGGGCTGCTCAGTCAAATGATTGAAGATGTATGTGACACTTTTGGGCAGCCCGTTATCTATACACGAAAGAAAACAGGGCAATCTTTTCATATCATAGCGATTTATAGCGTATAGGAAACATACAAATATGGATATGAGTTTTTTTGATCACAACGCTTTTTCATCGGCAACAAAGATGAAACCAATTGAAAATTATGAGTTTAAGCCTGGTCTGATTGGCTCCCTTAATCTTTTTGAGGAAGTTGAGACAAGAACAACAGTGGTTAGTATTGAGAGATATAAATTACAGCTCATTCCAACAAGTAAACGCGGCGCACCTTTAATAGAAGCTGATAGAAATAGTCGCAACATTCGGTTTTTCCCAACAACACGTATTGCTAAAAGCTACGCTATACCATCAGAAGAAATTAAAGACCGGCGAGAATTTGGCATAGAAGATCAGTTTGAGACAGTAATGAAATTTATCGCTGAAAAACAAAAGAGACTGATTGAGGAAATTGAACTGACTTGGGAAAATATGCAGCTTGGAGCTATTCAAGGTGCTGTTCTTGATGCTGACGGATCAGTAGTCTATGATTGGTACAAGGAATGGGGTATCGAACAACCAAAGGCCATTGATTTTAAACTCGATGAGGACACAACAGATGTCGCAGATGTAGTTGATCAAGTCGTCAAAAAAATGATTAAAGCGTCACGCGGTGCATTTTCCACTCGTTCACGGATTATTGGGCTTTGCGGACATGAATTCTTTTCAAAATTAAAAAATCATAAAACAGTTCATGAAATCTACTTGGCACAAAGATTAAATAGTGCAAAAGATATTGCAATACCTGGAGCTATTGGATCAGGAAGTTTCGGGAGTTTTGACTTTGCTGGTGTAACATTTATCAATTGTCATAATATTTATAACTACAACGTGGACACTCAATCTAATGCAGAACGAAGCATAGGAATCAAACCTGATGAATGCCGATTCTTCCCTGTTAATGTGCCGGGTGTATTCCAAAAAACATTTGCTCCGGGTGAAAGTTGGGATGTTGTTAATACAGTCGGTAAACCTCTTTATACGATGCTTATTGTAGATCGTGAACGCAATGCGTGGGTGAAACCTGAGGTATACAGTTACCCACTCTTCATTTGCACGCGTCCTGAAATGCTTTTCAAAGCAACAGTGAAAGCGCAATAAAATGCAATGGTATGGGCTGCTCAGTCAAATGATTGAAGATGTACGCGACACTTTTGGGCAGCCCGTTATCTATACACGAAAGAAAACAGGGCAATCTTTTCATATCATAGCGATTTATAGCATTAAGCATGCAGAGCCAGAAGCTGGGGGAAGAGTAAAAACAACAATCCCAAGAAAAGAACTTGATGTTTGCATCAATGATATTGGAGGCGTGCTTCCTGAACTAGGAGATCGCATTGTTATTTTACCCCCTAAAGAAATTGACAGCAATAAAGTGATTTCTTCTCAAGAGAATTTTACTGTCGCAAATGTACAAGCTTCGGAATCAAATATGTATAAGCTTATCCTTCGTGAGGACGCTGTGTCTGATGTAACGTAAATTTTTTTATTACTCTCTCATCTCCACAGGTGGAGAGATAATTAACATTGTGGTTTAATTCCTTTTTTGCATTTGGTTTTAGCAACCACTTGCTTTTGTTAAGATTTCACCCATACGCGTGCGCCAGTTTTTACCTTGTTCCTTAAAAGAGGCAATAACTTTGGGGTCAAGACGTAGAGTAATCGCTTGTTTGGGAGATTTAACTGGTGGGCGTCCACGCTTACGACGCTCTTCTGTTACATATTTAAAGAAGGAGGTAGGTAAAATTTCTTTAGCTGGTTTTAAGCGTGCAAGCTCTTCGTCTGTAAGTGGTGGCGAATCCACTGCATCCCAATCTTCTTTTGTGTAGCCACATCCTTCTTTAAAGGTTTTTTTGATAGTCATTAAAAACCTCTCTTTCTTTCTTATTTGCTTGACGAAAACTGATAATAGATATTGCTTCAATACCCAGTTTTGCAAAAATAATAACTGCTGTGTTATCAGCAAAATGTCCAATAGCTTTCATGCGGTTTGAATGTGTTGCATCAATAAAGGCGTGCTCCCAGTCAAAATAAATAACATCTGCAAAATCAAGCTTATGTTTATCAATGTTCGAAACTCTTTTTGGTTCATCCCACACTATCTTCATATATTTTATGTACACTTAAAATATGATATCGTCAACAAAAAAGTGTACTTTAATTCATATAGAGCTATAAAGAAAAGAATTACAGCTTCGAAGAGATACATCTATTCGAATTACAGTCAATGCCCATGACTTATATGCCTTTTCAAAAATGAAATCTGAATTTAGAAACTGAATTAAAAATCGTATTGAACAGTATTTTAATGAAAGAAAAAACTTTATAACTACGGTAAATTTTACCGGGGTGGAGAAACAAAAAACTACCACCTTACTTAACCAACTATTTATTACATGGAGTAATGAATTTTTCATTTGACAATATAACAGGAGCTAAGATGCATCCACGAGATACGTTAAGAGAGACGTTTGTTGAGTTAATTAAAGCTAGCAAGACATCGGCTGGTGATGAAGTTTACAATATGCGAGACTTTAATTTCTCTACTGGAGATCACCCATTTGTTAATGTATCAACCCAAAGCGAAACAATAGAAGATGGGCACGATTATGGGGCAAGACGACGTATTTTAACGGTTGATGTTGAATGCTATGACACAAGAGAAAATGG
>NZ_JACJIR010000011.1:0-13181 GCF_014138465.1 Bartonella chomelii | reverse complement strand
CGCTAGACGCTCTGTCATAGCGTGCATGGCCGTATATTGCCTAAACTAAGGTGTATAAGAACATGAGTATAGAAAAGAAATATGAGCTAACAGAAGAGTGTAAGAAAGTTGATGACTTAACTCTTTACCGGATTAGAGCAATAAGAAACTTTGGTAATGTCAAAGCCTGTGATTTGGGTGGCTTTATAGAGAAAGAAGAAAATCTTTCTCACGAGGGCGATTGTTGGGTCTGGGATGATGCCCAAGTATATGGTGGTGCATGCGTTTACGACAGTGCACACGTTTACAACAATGCTTTGGTTTATGACTTTGCACAAATTTCCGGCAATGCACGTATTTTTGACAATGCACGCATTCTTGACAATGTACAGGTTTTCGGGAATGCACAGATTTATGGTAACGCTCAAGTTTACCTCCATGCACTAATTGGTAAAAATGCACAGATTTACGGCAATGCAAAGATTACTGGAGGCGTACTAGTTTACTACAATGCACACGTTTGCGACAATGCAAAGATTTCTAGCAATGCACGCATTCTCGGCAATACACGCGTTTTCGGCAATGCACGTATTTTCGACAATGCACGCATTCTCGACAATGCAAAGATTTATGACAATGCGCTGGTTTACGGCAATACACACGTTTATGGTGACGCACGCGTTTATGGCGAAGCAGAAGTTTACAGCTGGGCACATGTTTTCGGCAATGCACGCGTTTTCGACAATGCACATGTTTTCGGCAATGCAAAGATTTCTGGCAATGCAAAGATTTCTAGCGGCAAATGGTACCGTGATTGTGAGATCAACAATAAAAGCAAAGATTGACGCTAGCACTTCCACTCTACGTGATGCACAACAATTATTAGGTGTATAAGAACATGAGTATAAAAAAGAAATACGAGCTTACGGAAGAAAGTAAGCAAGTTCATATTTAAGATTTGGAATGGAGTACACCCACACTCTTTACCGGATTAGAGCCTTAAGAAACTTTGGTAATATCAAAGCTGGTAACCTTGGTGGTTATGTAGAAAAAGAAGACAATCTTTCTCACTATGGCGATTGTTGGGTTGATGACGATGCTTTGGTTTGTGACAATGCTTGGATGCATGGTGATGCTTTTGTTTCCGGCTGTGCTAAGGTGTATGGTGATGCCCGTGTTTACGGTGATGCTTTGATTTCCGGCAATGCTTGGGTTTTGGGTTATGCACAGGTTCATGGTGATGCGCAAGTATATGATAATGCCTTAGTTTATGGTGACGCACATATTTATGACAATGCGCGGGTTCATGGTAAAGCACATGTTTGCTGCAGTGGAGAAGTTTGTGGTGAAGCAGAAGTTGCTGGCGATGCTTGGGTTTTGGGCAAAGTCTGTTCTGGTAAGCATTTTGGCGATGACGCAGAGGTTGATGTGAGTGCTTCCACTCAACGTGATGCCCAACAGATAAGACAGTAATGTCATGAGCTTTCATTCACAAACCATTCTTTGTCTTGATCTAGGTACGAAAACAGGTTGGGCAGTTTCTTCTGAAGACTGCACGATAGCCAGTGGAACAGTAAATTTTTCTACACGTCGATTTGAAGGCGGTGGGATGAGGTATTTAAGATTCAAGCAGTGGCTTACAGAAACCAAGGCGATACTAGAGCATATTGACGCAGTGTATTTTGAAGAAGTGCGCTGTCACATTGGTACAGATGCTGCTCATGTTTATGGGGGCTTGTTAGCAATCTTAACCTCTTGGTGTGAACACCATCAGATTCCTTATCAAGGTATCCCCATTGCTACGATTAAGAAAGCAATGACAGGCAGAGGTAATGCCCCAAAAACAGAAATGATTAAGGCTGTGCGTGCAAAAGGACATGAGCCTGAAGATGATAATGAAGCAGATGCTTTGGCAATTTTATATTTAATAAGAGAGGGAAAATAGTGATGGCAACGAAATCACCCTGGGTAAAATTTTATCCTAGTCAATTTTTAATTGAGCTTATGCTTTTGAAGCCAAAAGAAACAGCTGTTTACACAATATTGGTATTGCTCATGATTGATTTTGGTGGATCTATTCCAAACAAAACTTCTGATTTAAAAATTGTGTGCGGCTGTTCAGAGTGGACGTTTCAAAACATATTAGAATCTTTAATGAACCGTGGCTATATCATTCGTTTAGAAGATGGCAGCTTATGGCACACCTCATCAGCATTTGATCTTGATATCAGTAATACATCTTCAGAAAAATAGGGGGAAAGCTATGGCAAATAAAATACCATGGACGAGACTTGATGCAGGCGAATGGATGAATGAAGTTTCTTGTTTATCTCCAACCGAAAAATGCATTTATGTAATGTTACGGTTTCAAATGCTTTACACTGGCGAACCTCTTTTGAATGACTTTAAGGCCTTGTCTCTTTATGTCGGTTATCCAGTAAAAACATTTATGAAAGCATTAGATCTTTTATTACTTAAGAAAAAAATTATCAGTTTAGAAGATGGCCGCTTGTGGAATTTAGATGTCGAAGAAGAATTAAATGATAGCAATAAAAACTTAAATAAGTTTTCGGAAAGAGCTTCCAAAGCAGCACATGCGAGATGGGATAAACAAAAAAAGTTAAATGATTCATTAGCAATCAGTGATGATGAAAACGCTAGTGACGATGTTAAGCATAATGCTAGTGATATGCTTAAGCAATGCTTAAGTAATGCTAAGCATGATGCTAAGCATGATGCTAACGCTATGCTTGTTGATGCTATTAACAATAACAATAACATATATAATAAAAAAACTAACACTATCGTGTTATCAAAAAAAGAAAATGCTTCAGAAGATTTAGCAACTGAAGTTTCGGTTCAAAGTGAAACAACCGATGATGCTGTTGAGCAGCAGTTGGATCACGATACACCCTCATCAGAAAACCAATCACCCGTTTCACAGCAAAAAAGCACTGAAAAGAAAACCAAGCGGTCTA
Source organism: Bartonella chomelii (assembly GCF_014138465.1). NCBI lineage: Bacteria > Pseudomonadati > Pseudomonadota > Alphaproteobacteria > Hyphomicrobiales > Bartonellaceae > Bartonella > Bartonella chomelii. The sequence goes on along the minus strand of NZ_JACJIR010000011.1, from coordinate 10,224 downwards.
GGGATAGACAAAGTTGTCGCATTCCTGATGATTTCGAACCTGATTACGATTTTGCCATTCAAGAGGGTTTGCCTCCAGAGCGGGTTAAAGTCGAGATTGAAAATTTTAAAGATTACTGGCGTTCAAGCGCTAGCCCCAACGCTGTCAAAAAGGATTGGCCGGCAGCATGGCGTATTTGGGTAAGAAAGGCTGTTGAGGATCTTAAGAAAGGAAAAAACTATGGAAAACCAGGCGTTGAACAAACAAAACAACAACGTGGGTGGAATTATCGAGTTGCACAGCACATGTCCAATATCAAAAATTCAGATAATGTTTTCAAATTTTTATTCGAGGATGACGAAAGAACCGCCGTTCCTTTGGAAAACCGGACAAAAACCATCGATTGCAGAAGCGAAGAAAGCTACCTCATTGGTCCATGATGCCTTGAAGAAGCTTGAAAAAAAAGCCACTGAGGAAGAAATCCAGACGGCGTATCTTGTCCTTTCAAGTGGTTTAAAAAGCCAATTGGGATCAGATGAAAAATCAACATCACTTGCGTATTTCTACGCTCTTGATGGCATAAGCAGCTGGGTATTGCAAACAGCTACAAAGGATGCCTTGAAAGGAAAAGCAGAAGGGTTAAACACGACCTTTATGCCATCAACAGCAGATTTTTATCATTACTGTGAAAAACTTGAAAACCGTATTCGCACAAGGGCTAGTTCTATTCTTAAAAATCTTCAAAAGCCCGAGTTAGAGAGCAGGAGGCAGGAGAAATTGGTAACGTCAGAACGTCTGGAAGCTTTTCAAAAAGAACTTCGCAAAATATTTGAGACAGCAAAATAGAGAAAAGTGCTGATTACTTTTGGATTAGATATGCATTTAAATCAACAAAAACGCATCTTAGAGAAAGATTTGGAAGTTTTTTAATGAATTCCACATCTGAAACATAAAACGCTCTGTACGGGGCTAATTTGAGAAAAAATCGCGAAGGGGTCATGAAAATGTTTTCATCACGTTTTTTTCTAATACTGTAGGGGTTGAGAGAGATGGCTTTTAGTTATTCTCCATTAAGGTATCCGGGTGGCAAAGCTGCACTCTATGGAAAAATCAAAGAAATCTTTGAGAAAAATGGATTAAATGGGTGTTCTTATCGTGAGCCTTTTGCTGGTGGTGGTGGATTGGCTTTAAAACTTCTTTTAAATGATGATGTGAAAGATATTTACATGAATGATATTGATCCGTTTATTTGGAGTTTTTGGCATTGTGTTTTGTACAAGACAGAAGAATTAATAGAGAAGATTAACACGACAACTATTAACTTAGAAGAATGGTACAAACAAAAAGAAATTTCTCCTGAAAAAGAAGATGTGCTTACCGTAGGATTTGCTGCGCTCTTTTTGAATCGAACAAACAGATCAGGAATTATTAAAAATGCTGGCCCCATTGGAGGAAAAAAGCAAACTGGGAATTACAAAATAAACTGTAGATTCAATAAAGAAAATTTAATTGACCGAATTAAAAACATAAGCGCAAAAAAAGATAGGATATATTTAACGCAGCTAGATGCGAAGGAATTTTTATTACGTTATGGAACAGATAAAGATGAAAATATTTGCCTTTATATGGATCCTCCATATTTTAAAAAGGGCAAAGGGCTCTATACTTCATTTTATAAAACTAAAGACCACCACCATTTAGAAAACATCATTTCTAAACATGTGAATGCTCTTTGGTTAATTACTTATGACAATGCAGAAGAAGTTAAATTCTTGTACAGTCAATATCCTAAAGTAGAATTTAATATACGCTATTCTCTACAAAATAAGAGAAAAGCTCAAGAACTGATGATTTTCTCACCTAAAATCAAAATTCCACAATCACTAGAACAGAATATAACATCACTTTGCAACGCAGCTTAACTGTTTTCATAAGCAAAATTTAAACTTTCATATTTATTCAAAATCGGGACAATTGGATATGTTTAAAAAGATTAGAACTGTAGTAACATACAGCATAGGATTTGCGGTGTTACAGTTTTTGCAAATAGAAAAAAACACCGAATTTATTCAAGCTGTTTTAATGTTCTCATCGCTTGCTATTTTGATAACTATGATCTTCATGGGAGCTTTCTTTAATTCCAAACTTGCTTCAGAGTTGTATCACAACCCTAAACATCAACATGAAAAAACAACAGATTTGAATATCGCAACAGATTATTTGCAAAGATATTTGCATAGGTTTTTGCATATGCTGTGATGGCGTTTCTTTTACTACTTTTTCAAAACATTAACAGAGAAGTGGAACTCATTTTTTGGCATCTATTTTTACTTTTTGTAGGCACTATTATCTTTCAAATGTACGGTTTCGTAAACAATTTTATAAAATCGCTTAGATTAAACGCTGTCCACTTTTTGTAGATTAAATGCTTTGAAGAACTCAACTAAATACGGTTATTTTTTTGTTTGTATGCTTAGCAAGTTACATACATTACTGAATAGAGAAATATCATGTCAGCCTATCGCATTGAACGGAGCATAGCGTTGCGTAAAATAGTATTAATTCGCGTCTGATAACCTTTACCTTGACTCTTAAGCCACGCTAATACATCGGAATCTACACGCACAGTCGTTATAGTTTTAGTTGGCTTGTAAAATGGATTACGAACAGCATTTTTCCAAAATTCATTATCTAGTGATGGAATATCGCTATAATCAATTTCATTGTCAGGCATTCTAGCCAACTCATTAATTTCAACCTGCTGTTCATCAGTTAAAGACGGTAGATTACTCACATCAACCTCATAACGAACTTTCTTCTTCATAACGTTTTCTCTCTTTCAAACTAGCACGTCGTGCTGAAATAATACGAATTACCTCTCTCCCATCTTTATCGTCATAGATAGTATGAGCTACCAATAGTAATAAGAAGCCATTTACAAGCCCCAAAGTTTGCCAACGATATTCTCCATTTTCAATACGATCCTGTTTAGTCATAGCAAATGGATCTGCAAAAACACGAACAGCTACCTCAAAACTTATACGATGCTTTCTGAGATTGCTTTCCGCTTTGATTTTATCCCACTCAAATCTTATTTTCATACATTATTGTTAATACATTTATATATGTACGTCAAGAGTTTTAAATCAAATATGTTTTATTTTAAATTTCCACTGAGGTAGTTTGGAGAGCGCGTATGCAATTTATCCTCTATGACACATGCATACATTGGCTTCAAAACAAGTAATTGCAATGCGTTTTTTATCTAAGAACAGCTGATATAATTTTTCTATTTCAAAATAGCTTTCACAACTTGAACCATTTGATCTTCTTTAACGGTTACCCAGGTTAAATGTGTGGAACAGATCGTTCAAGGGGTTGTACAGCTAACCGAAGGCCCATGGTTCGTAGTAAAGCAGTCAAACTGCGAAGTTCGGGATTTCCTTTTTGTGAAAGTGTACGATAAAGCTGTGTTGGATTTAGTTCAGCTGCTTTAGCTACAGTTTGAACACCCCCATAGGCTTTTGCCATTTGACGAAGCGTTATAAGTAGTTCACCTTGATCGCCATCAGCTAAAATTGCATCAAGGGTAGCTGCTGCCGTTTCAGGATCATTATAGAACAACTCAGCCATTGCATCATCATGGTTACGGTCTTTCATTTTTACACTCCTTTAATCTTCACGGTTTTGCCAATCATGCCAATAAGCGCACGCGCGGGTAATATCAGCATTTTGCGTCCTTTTGGTGCCACCACACAATAACAGCAATACGGTCTTTCCTAATTGGGTATAATAAATTCGGTAACCAGGTCCGATATGAATTCGCAATTCATAAATGCCATCACGAAGTGGTCTAAAATCACCAAAATTTCCTTGCTCCAAACGGTTAAGGCGGCGGATAATTGCAGTTTTAGCTTGCACATCACGAAGTTTGTGTAACCAGCCGGCTATCAAATCTTTTCCATCAGCAGTAAGGTAGTGGCGTATCTTAAACATAAACAAATTATCGTTTATAAACGAATAATTGTCAAGGATTAATAAGTTTTCTCTAGAATATTTTCTCTTTATGGAAGCTTTTTAAAAATCTATTTTCAGAAGCAATTTTATGAGTATTATCAGTTAGTTATATAAATAGGATGAGAACAGCATTTATGCAGTGATAAAATCACCAATAAAACGTTTATTTTCAGTTATTTATGCTGTTTTTTATCTGGAAAAATGCACTGTTGTGCTATAGTAAAAGCAGCTTTTCATATCCATATTTCGTTTCATTAACACACACATAATTTTCCTTAGAAAAGATATCCAACATGATCAACAAAGTAACTTTAATCGGCTATCTTGGTGCCGATCCTGAGAGCAGAACAATGGCATCTGGTGCAGAGGTGGTGAACCTTCGTATAGGCACTTCTCAAAGATATGTAGATAAAACAACTTCTCAAAGAATAAATAAAACAGAATGACATTCTGTCGTTGTTTTTAATCCGCATCTTGCAAAGCTTGCACTTCAGTATCTGAAAAAAGGTTCCAAGGTTTATGTTGAAGGTCAATTACAGGCGCGTAAATGGCAAGATAAAAGCGGGCAAACACACTACACAACAGAAATTATCTTACCGCAATATAAGGGGGAATTGAGGATCCTTGATAGTGTTCAAAAGGCTGAACCTGACATGGGTGTTCAAAAGCAAACAACGACATGGGAGAGCGGTGGTCAAGAATATTTAGAAACGACTTTGGATGACAATATCCCGTTTTAATCAGGAAGGTTATTCATGGAGAAATAAGGAAGGTCTAAAATGACTATTTATTACACTGTTACAGAACAAAAAATAGATTCATTAAAAAATTACGCAATATATATTCGGCATTTTAATATGGCCATAGGTATTTTGTTAGGGGCAATCATAACTTTAGTTTTGGGGGCAATATGGGATGAAAGCCCTTTGGAGGAGAAAATAACAGTTTTTTTTGTAATAAGCGCTTTCATTATGGGGCTCCTTTATTTGAAGCGAAAGACGCAATCCAAAATAGATAGAATTTGGCAATACATAAATGAATCTGAGGTATAAATGAAAAAACATAAAAAACGGGGAAGACCTAGAATAGAAGGTCAAATAAGAGAACCCAATGGACGTATCTCGCGTGCAAAAACACCTGATAAGTCTTCATATCAACAGACACTTGAAATGCGTGCCAAGCGTTATGGGGTGAGTATTCAAGATGCGAAAAACCCGCTTATTGGTACTTATGTAGGGCGGTTATATTTATTGGAAAAAAAGATTAATCAAGATCAGTACGATGCATCACAGCAATACATTCAGGTAAGAGATGATTATTTATGTGCGAAAGGGTTGCAGGGTGGTTATTATGACGGTGTAATGGCTAATCACGATCAAGATAGTCTTGAAAAATGGGTTGAAGTAGCAACTGATCGCTATGAAGATATGCAAGAGGTTATTAGAGAAACACAGAGACTGCATTGTCGGTATAATCTTAATGCTGCATTAGAGCATCTGGTTATTGAAGATCAACAACTGCCACATCTTGTTAGCTCTCTACGCATGGCTCTGAATGCTCTTCATAAATACTGTCCAGAAAAGAAAAAAACTTTGTAAGTTTTAAGCTTTAATATGGTTTTCAAATAATATGAATAGTTGGAATTTTACTAACATCTGTTTCATGCTCAGCATGCCAAGCATCATAAGCTGCTTGCATACGCAACCAGACAGCAGCACCATCCCCAAATAATTTACCTAGACGAGCTGAAACGGAAGGAGAAACTGGTTTTTTTGTTTTCAAAATATCATAAAGATGCTGGCGTGATATCCCAAGCATTTGTGCAATTTCTAATTTTGTTTTGCCAGTTGCTGGAATAATTTCTGCCAGTAAATCACCTGGATGAGAAGGACAACGGTTTCTTTTGCATTGTACAGGAATATCATTCATAATTTTACTCCTAGTGATATTGTTCAAGATTAACATGATAAGCATTGCATGAGTCAAATTCAAATGTGATGCACCATGGTCCATTTACATGTACCGTGTAACGAGTGGGGTGAAATCCAATTAAAGCATGAAAATTAAATCCTGGAAGATTCATGTCTTCGGGTTTTTCAGCAACATCTAAACGGTCAAGACGAACAATGATCCGTTTAAAAAGTCTCTTGTCAATTTTGGATGAACTTCCCGTTTCAAATAATTCAGCTAATGTCTTACTTTTGAACGTCTTAATCATGCTATTTTTATAGTGTAAAAAAATAAATATGTCAACAAATAGCTTACACTTTTAGAATAGTAAAATGAAATCGTTATTTTTTAATTGACAGGGGGATAAAAATAATATTTAATAACAGAACGGCTTTTAGTCGTATTATGTTTAAAATTACACAATCATGTAATTTTTTTCTTGTTGGTGTTGTTTTAAAAGCCCTGCAAATGCAGGGTTTTTTGATTCAACAAATCTAATTTAGTCATTCCTATTTTTTATGATTTATTGACCTCACTCCCTCCCCTCCTGAGAGTGAGGTCTTTTTTATGTCTCAATCTCTCCAAAGGAATAATTATGGGAAAAGTACAAGTAGTTATCACAAGACCTATGTGTGTTCTTGGTGATAACAAAACAACTGTTCGTTTTGAGCCTTCCACAAAAAGTGAGCCATTCGTTGAGGTTTCTTATCAGGTTTATTCTCGCCTTAAATACGCTGGTGCTGCCAAGCTTTATCAACAATGGCTATCACAAAACGTTAATGAAAAACCTAAACCTAATGAACAAGAAGCTTCTATACCAGAACCTAATAAGCAAGAGGTCTCTGTAGATGTCAGTACTCAAGAGGTTGCACAGGTCGTTGAAGAAGTTGAACAAACTGTTGATGAAAAACCAGCGCTTAATGAACAAGAAGTTTCTATACCAGAACCTAATAAGCAAGAAGTCTCTACAGATGTAGATACGCAAGATACTGAGCAGACTACTCAAGAGGTTGAGCAAACGTCTATAGAATCTAGCAAACAATCTCCAAAAGCAAAAACTTCTAAATCCTCGACGCGTGCGACAAAAAAGGCTTAGACTGTGAAGTCAAATACCCATGCAAAGCAAGTTGAACGCTTTACTGAAACTGCTCAAAATTATATCACGCGCTTAACAAGCATTTTAGCAGAGCCAGATACTGAAGTGCGACAAGCTTTTGACAGTTTCTTAGCAAAATTGCGTGATGATTTAAATGATACCATCACAGAAGATGATGCTATTGAGATGCTTGCACAGCATATTATCATGCTTCCTGTGTTTGAAGTGTTGTTTGAAAGGTATCGATTTACTCGTGAAAATCCTGTATCACGTGCTATACAGTGTGTTCTTGATGCGCTTAAGAAAGCTAACTTTGAGCAAGAATCCAAAGATCTTGAGAGCTTTTACGCTGGTGTAAAATTACGGGCCAGTGGAATTACTGATCCACAAGAAAAGCAAAACTTGATTTTAGAGATTTATGAGAAGTTTTTTCGTTATGCTTTTCCACGCACTGCTAAAAAACTAGGTATTGTCTATACTCCCACTGAGGTTGTAGATTTTATTATTCATTCAGTAAATGAGGTATTACAAACTGAATTTGGCAAAACGCTTGGTTCACCTGGTGTTCACATCATGGACCCGTTTACTGGAACGGGGACTTTTATCACAAAGCTTTTACAATCTGGCCTGATTAAACAGGAAGAAATGGAATATAAATTTCGTCATGAAATCTATGCCAATGAAATAGTGCCGTTAGCATACTATATCGCGGGCATTAATATTGAAGCCACATATCATAGCATTATGAGTGGAGATTATGTGCCATTTGAGGGCATTTGTTTAACCGATACATTCCAGCTTTATGAGCAGGGAAAAGATCAAATGAGTGATCTGTATGAAGCAAAACAGTAAACGTCAGGAAAAACGAGATATTCGTGTCATTGTTGGCAATCCACCCTATTCTGTTGGGCAAAAGAGTGAAAACGACAATGCTAAAAATATCAGTTATCCTAAATTAGATAATCGCATCCGTAAAACTTATGTAACTCGATCTAAAAGCGTTAATTTACGATCGCTTTATGACAGTTATATTCGTGCAATTCGTTGGGCGAGTGATCGCATAAAAGACTGTGGTGTTATTGGTTTTGTCACCAATGGAGGTTTCATTAATGCACGTTCCGCAGATGGTTTACGAAAATGTTTGAGTGAAGAATTCTCGAGTATTTATGTGTTTAATTTACGAGGGAATAAACGCAAAGATATGATGAGTAAAGGGCGCACTCAAGAAGGCCAGAATGTTTTTGGCAGTGGAAGCATGACAGGTATTGCCATAACAATTCTTATCAGAAATCCAGATATTACTGAACCTTGCAAAATTTATTATTACGACATTGGTGATAATTTCACGAGAAAAGAGAAACTTTCTGAACTTCAGCGTTTTGGCAGCATTGGTGGCATCAAGCGTGAACATTGGTTGGCAAGTAATTACACCAGATGAGCATGGTGATTGGATTGATCAATGTAACAGTGATTTTGAAAAGTTGCTCGCTTTGGGAGATAGGAAAGGCAATGGCGTAAAGCTATTCGAAATTTTTTCCGGTGGTATTGTAACTAACCGAAATGCTTGGGCATACAACTCAAGCCGTGAAGTTTTAGCAAAGAATATGAGCAATATGATTACCTTTTATAATAGTGAAGTAGAGCGTTTTAATGCTACATTCCCTCTCTAATCGCAAAGCACGTGAAAATGCTGTAGATGACTTTGTCAACCCAGATGCTAGAAAGATCAGCTGGAGTAGAGATATTAAACAAAAATTAGTGAGAGGAACTATTTTAGCATTTGAAGATGGTTGTCTTACCCAAAGCCTTTATCAGCCTTTTACACGTCAGTGGCTTTATTATAATCGTGCTCTTAACAACAGAGTATACCAAATGCCACATATATTTTCTATGAAAGAAGTCGTTGAAAACAGGGTAATACAAGTTTTAGGAACTGGAGCAATGACAGATTTTTCTGTCTTGATGATTAAGGATTTATCTGATCATGCTGTAATGGATGCTAGCCAATGCTTTCCACGATATCTTTACGAAAATACTGAGTCTTATACAAAGGAAACCAAAACAGCTGGTTTACAACGACGTGATGCTATTACTGATGAAGGATTAGCGTATTTTAAAAAAGCCTACCCTGGTGAAATAATTACAAAGGATGATCTCTTCTTTTACGTTTATGGAATTTTACATTCTGAGGATTATCGTGCCCGCTACGCTCATAATCTTTCCAAACAATTACCTCGTATTCCAACGGTCAAAAAAGTAGAGGACTTTTGGGCTTTTGTTGAAGCTGGTCGAAAGCTTGGTGATTTGCATACAAATTATGAAGAGGTCGAGCCATATCCCATTACATATAAACAGGGTGATCCAAGCACTTGGGTTATTGATGATGAGGTTAGTTTCTACCGTGTTGAGAAGATGAAATTTGCTGGTAAACGTGGTGATATTGATAAAAGCACCGTGATTTATAATGCACAAATTACTATGCAAAATATCCCATTGGAAGCTTACGACTATATAGTAAGCGGTAAACCTGCTCTTGAATGGGTTATGGATAGGCAAATTGTGAAAATTGATAAAGCAAGTGGCATTGTTAATGATGCTAATCGCTATGCTGTGGAGACTGTTGGTAACCCTGCTTACCCCTTAGAATTGTTTCAACGGGTGATTACTGTAAGTTTAGAAACAATGAAAATTGTTCGTAATCTTCCAAAATTGGAAATGAGAGAAATTGAAGATACTCAAAAAAACTGTCCATTAAAAAAGGTTTAGGTTTTGGCGTTAAAGATCCATGCAAAGTGGTATCTGCAACAAGCAGAAAATACTTTTACTAATCTTCAAGCACCGCGTCTTCATTGGGCTTTGCGTAATGCTATTAATAGCACAGCAAAGCAGGTTGAACGTTTTGCTGAAAAGAAAGTTGCAGAGGATGCTTCAATTCCACCAAAGCGCGTTAAGAAAGGTATTTATATTAGCGGCAAAGCCACGGCAAAATTTCTTGAAACGGATATCATTGGTTCAGCTTCTCTACTTCCTCTTAAGATTTTTAAGGCAAGGGAAACGAAACGTGGCGTGATTTATAAAATCTTCGGTAAAAGAGAGATCATGCCCCATGGTTTTATTCGGGGAGGAAAATTTCCAGAGCGTGTCAATCTAAAGATGGGAGGGCATGTCTTTACAAGAACCTC
>NZ_JACJIR010000010.1:0-19457 GCF_014138465.1 Bartonella chomelii | reverse complement strand
CTTTAGATACAACCCTAAACACACATATGAAAACAAAAAAATAAACCTACAAACTACAAGACACAAAAGGGAAAAAAACACACCTAAAACGTAAATGGTGGATTGGCTTTATAAATAAATAGAGTGTGTTTTTAAGATGAGGTTGGGTGTTGTTGTGGTAATTTTAAAATATTGTATTGCGAATTTTTTAATCATAAAGCACCTAAGTTTTAAGTATAAAATGTTTAAAAATAAGCTTTCCTTTGAAGATTATTTACGTCAAAGGGTATATTTAGTTTTGTACGTATAATTCATTTTGGATTGCTCGTAAAGTGGCAACAAAGTTACAGTTTGGGATAAAAATTTTGGGTTTGTTTTGGAATTTGGGGTGGTTTTGTTTGGAAGATTAGGTGTTTTGGTGGTAAAATTGAGAAGATAGAGGAGGTTTTTTTATTTGCAGTTTTTGGAGGGAGTGTAGAAATGTGTGAATAGTTGGTTAATTGTGTTGAAGTTGCAGGGATGTTTCTTGATTTTTTTTTGTGTTTTAAGTAAAATGGTAAGGGGTATATAACAACATATGTGTTTTTAATCACTAAAAAAGCATTATACAATTCGTGTTTTATTAACATTGTTTTTGTGTTAATGCAAATCAAATAAAAGAATAAATTTTACGACCTAATTTAAAATAACACTCATTAAAATTGCTTAAAAAGCAAGTTTAGCTTTGTATAAAATATTCTGAAAATGAATTTGATTGTTTTAAGAGAGTGGGAAGGTGACGTTGTGATTTTGCTCTTTTATATCACAATGAGAATTGTAATTATTTCCGAATCGGATATTTAAAAGACGTTTTAACTTATAACAAACAAACTTCCCAAAATACGCTCTAATACCCTCAAAGTGAAAAATAGAATACTGAATTATAAACTATCTATTAGAATATCAGGGTAATATTAGAAAAATATCTAATACCGTAGAACTTATCATATTTATGATAATTAAGTAATAGGTCATTTATAGTGTAGTTCCTGTCTAAACTTCATGATTTCTAAAAAACAATTGTTTTACGCATAATGTATTTTTCAGAAATTGAATTTGTGAATTTTATTAAAGAAAAGAGTAAAATTAAAAGTAGATATTTTCTCAAAAATTACGTTCTTGTCTTTTAAAAAACTCTTTATAGTAGAAAAAAGAAAATATTCAATTTATGGTATAATATCTTTAGTTATAGTCCACTAATGGGTACCAATTTTGTACCGTAAACAATTTTCCAAATAACACCAATATTAATCTATATGCTTTATTATAATGTATAAGCAGAAATAAATTCTAAAGAGGATTGTTTATGTATAAAATTGATTACAATAGTTATCGTGCTATACAAAGTTTTAATCGTCGAGTTCGTTTTTTAGTTATGCATTACACTGCGGTTAATTTTGAAACGTCCATCGCTCTTCTTACAGGCCCCTTAGTTAGTGCGCACTATCTTGTTCCTGATCCTTCAGAGAAAACTTATCTTGAAGCCGGCTTTAAAGATATCCGTATTTTTAACTTAGTTGATGAACATGAACGTGCATGGCACGCTGGTGTAAGTTCATGGAGTGAACATAATAATCTGAATGATACATCCATTGGAATTGAAATCGTTAATCTAGCAACCACTGAAAATGAAGTATTTACATTCCCCCCTTACAACCCAACACAAATTGATGCAATTAAAGAACTCGCATTGAATATTCTTCAACGTTATCCTGATATCACGCCAACTAATGTCGTTGGTCATAGTGATATTGCCATTGGAAGAAAAAATGATCCAGGTGCAGCTTTCCCATGGAAACAGCTTTATGAAGCAGGTATAGGAGCATGGTATGATGATGAATTAAAAAATTGTTATCAAAAAGAGTTTTGTAATTACACATGCTTGGAAAAAGCAAAAAAACAGGTTGCTGCTAAACTAAAGCAGTATGGATACGATACCTCAACTGCAAAAACTAAATGCGGATATAAAAATCTAATTCGAGCATTTCAGCTTCATTTTCGCCAAGAGAACTATAATGGAATTCTAGATGCCGAAACAACAGCAATTATTTATGCCTTGGTAGATAAGTACTTCCCCACCGCAGTAGTTTAAGTCATTTTCATCAACAGTAACTTCTTATATTTGCAAAGACTATCTAAAACTCTATTAACACTAAAATACGTTGTGATCATCTAAATTTATCTGTAACCATAATCGACCACGATAAACAGAACTCCGCCTTAACTATTCAAAAATTTACACTATGAATAGCTTTATTATTTTTAGCTTTAATATCGCGTAATGATATGTAAAATCCTTGATAAAAATAATGTAAAAAACAGGAAAAAGGACTTCTGATAAATCCACTTTTATTAATCAAGATGACTAAAAAATATAAAAATTTCTTGACACTAATCTCCCAAAGATTTTTTCAGAAGTTTAATGCACACACCACCACCCAAAGAAAATATTTATGCTGGATAAAGCAAAATAATCTCAGAAATCCACTGCACGCTTGTCGTTCAGCACCAGTTTAGAAATAACAAAAAAAATAAACACCAAAATCGACATTCTCTTCATATTCACAACAAATTCATATTCATTTGGATAGTGCTTTTATATCATTTTTAAGTTAAATACGCAAATAAATCATATTAAACTTAATTTACGCTTTTGATGCACTAATTAACAGTGTAACATACAAACTGTTTATACTGTTAATTACTCTCCAATTAAAGCACGCAAAAGAATATGCTATATATAAGCTGAAATGGACAGTTAAAAAACTCCCCCTTCCCTTTATTTGAGGGCAACATTATTCCTGTTTAATAATACTCTTGCTACTCTAAAAAGCACGCCCTTTGTTACACCTTCAAAACAATAAAAACCTATCATAAACTGAATTTTAGAATTATTAATTTTTAACACATTAGAATTTATAGGCCACACCAACACGAAAATCATTGGTTTTGTAATCAAGCTCCAATTTGTCCTTAAAAAATTTCTGCTTACCAAAATCTGAATAACGATATTCTGCACGCAAAATGACGTTATCAGCCATCGCAAAATCAATACCACCGCCAAGGGTATAACCCACCATCATTTTTGTTTCATCCGATAAATTAAAAGAGCTTATTTCCTTACCCGCTACCTCAACTAACCGTGAAAAGATGTCTTGAAGTTGCGCATAAGTAACACCACCCGCGATATAAGGCATAATACGATCAGCTACAAAACCTATACGCATTCGTGTAGCACCAGACCATTTTTGTCTTAAAGTATGACTATAAACTTCAATAGGTCTTTCTATTTCTGCCTCACTTGGAATCGTCTCTGTGCTACCAGCATGAGATGATCTCCCTCTAAATGGTGAAAATTCTCCTCCAGTTTGTTGTGATCTTCTTGTACGCCCTTCTTCCCCTCCCCGCCCATGTTGATCACTATCATAGAGCTCATAGAACCCTCCACTTCCTTCCCGTTGCAGAGGAATTTCATTTGCCGCTTGTTCTTGTAGAAGAACTACCTCCATGTCCGGTATTTCGTGTTGTTGTAGAAGAACCTCACCTACTTCTTGTCCTTGTAGATATACCCCATCCATTTCTGGGATTTCATGCTCCCTCTTATCAATAACTTTTGTATCTTGTTTATTAGACCAGACTATATCCGTATCAACACCTAGAACAAAACTATTCCCGAGGCTAACATTGGCTCCCGCATAAAGACCTCCCATAAAACCAGAAAGTTGAGGCAATGCATCTTTCCCAACCTGTGCCCATTCTCTACTAGATCCCTGTTTAGCGTATAGACTCCGATCACTTTTACTCGAAAAACCACCAATCTGGCCTCCAAGATAAAAACCATCCCAAGAGAAAATAGGCGCAGCAACAACTGGTGAAACAACAGAACTTGCTTCAACAGGCGCAACAACTGGTCTTGACTCTCGAGGAATTCTAATATCTGCTGCTTGTGTCATAGAAGCTGTAAACAGGGTGAAAATAGACGTGCCAATTAAACATTTCGTATTCATAAACACCTCCATAGATAACTTTTAAAACACATAATGGATATTATTCGCACATTTTTTCAAAAGAAGCTACAATAAAAATGATGCAATCATAAAAAAGTGAACTTTGTAGAATTAAAAAATAATTTGACGCTTATTTTAATTATCCGTGATAATGACTCCAGCCTATTAACAGCTCAATTTTATCTCGTGTATTTTCCTTCACAAGTAGCAAAGTTCATTCAAACCTAGAATAGTAAGTTTTCAATAATGAATCCAAACTCTTAGAGGATTTGGAGTTTCCAAAATCTATCAAAATTGTTGCAATTTAATAGTATTTAGAATTTCATTTCGACGTTTTAAATTAAGCCTTTTCTATTATCCTTATAATGTTAATTAGAATTTTATAGTCCTTTTCTTCAATATTTTCATAATTCTGCACAACAGGATATAGAAAACTAAAATAGAGTCATTCATAAATCGCGTAAAAATCAATAACATTCTTCACTGTACATTTCTGTGGATTTGCTCTTTTAAAGCACACTAACTTTTTTATCATGATTTTTTATAACAGAAATAATTTGACTGTTTTGGTGCTGTTTCATTAGGTTTTTAATCGTAAAGATTGGACAATCCATAAGGCCTTTTTTGATTTTATCCTAATAATTTTGGAGAGCGCTTTTATAAGCCTTATTATTTGTGTACAAAGCAGTCACATTAATTTTTTAGTCGTATTCCAATATTTTTGTACTTCAGTACAAAACAACAGAGTATCGGACTATTTAAAACTCTGAAAAACTTACTTATCATATTCGTTAGAATGAATATTGTTTTGCGCTCTCTTTAACTTTATTAGATATTCAAGTAGCTTATCATTATTTCAAAATTAAATCGTCAATATATAAAGTGATATGAAGCGTTATTTGGCCATTCATTCTCTCTCAATAAAAACAAACAAGTCCTTCTGCCTTTCTTGTCATTTTCTATTATAAAAATTTTTCCACATCTCAACAGTGAAGGCATAATCCTTTCAAAGGTATCTCTTTAAAGTTACAAGAAACTCTATAATTCTACTTTTCTTTTCTCACAAACGCATCTCTAATTTTTCAAAATTTTAATGAACTGATTGATAATAAGATGTTTATAAAGGTCAAACCAGCGCGCCAGTGTTTTATGATTAGAATAGTAACAGCAGTTTTGATTTATCTTATCAATGTAATTTAAAAATAATTCACACAAAGTGCAAAAAACACAATTTCATGAACCACGATTGTAGTCCACATACTAATCAACACCAAGGTTCAACGCATTCATAGCGTGAGATAATCAATCAGATAAAATACATTAAGTAAGACTATTGATACCTTTTTGGTAGAACTAAACAAAGCATAAACGCAAATTTTAATACAGCCCCTTCACATTATATGAAAGATTACTCTTAAGAGTTCTCACCTAATTTTCGTAAAAAATAAGGAGATTATGAAATATATTAATGATGGCAATAAATATGTCACAAGATCAAAATCAGCTCAAACATGCTTAGCTTTCAGCGTATTAAGGCGGTCACTGGTAATTGGGTATTAAAAGGTATTTTTTGCACCATACTCAAATAAAACCAGTCAAAGTAGAGCAAAAAAGAAATACTGGCTTTCACATAAAAAAATGCAGAGCAAATGAAAATTTTAAGTAAAATTGTATCAGCCGTAATCAACCATAACAAGTAGATTGAAAAGGTGGGCTAAAATTATCAATTAAAGAAAAAATCTATATATTACAATATGCTAAAGATGAAAAATGGTGCCGCATGCCGGATTCGAACCAGCGACCCCATCATTACGAATGATGTGCTCTACCAACTGAGCTAATGCGGCATAGATTTATTCATTAATCATCAAAATCAGTTCGAGGGTAATAACCAAAAGTATGCGCAAAAGCAAGTATGCAAATTTTTTATAAGAATTCACAAGACTCAGCCATTATTGGGATTGAAAAAGGAGATTTACGGGAATTAGTAATAAAGCCGTATCTTTTGCTTTTGGTAGCATAAAACACAAACAAATTATTTTACTCAATTTACACCCCACTTTTTAAAATATAAAAAGAGATTATGCTTTTAAAGTGGCAAAATAATGTTTAAATGCTTTTATGAAGTATAAAAATATCTGTTTTTAAAAGTGAAAAAAACTCCCTTGATCTCAGCATTTTAAAATGAAAAAATCTAGATGTAATATTTAAAAGAGTTAATACTTTAAAGTAATTTTTAGCCTAAAAAGAATGAAATTTTTTCAAAATTTTCGTCGATTAAAAACTTTAAATTATTTTTACTTAAATTAGCATGTATATTTTTTACATAATCGTGAAAAATATTTATTTGATGCATTTTAAAGGGAATTTTATTATCTTTACAAGGTTTATATTCTTATTATTACTTTACAAATATCACATTTACAAAAATAAGCTATTATATCATTTTTGGATATATTGTTTGTATGGAAGATTACAGTATTTTCAAAAACACAAAGAAGTTTTTTAGAAATAACCTCATGATGGTTATAGACAATTTAACCATTCCAGCGTATTTGGTACCCTTCCGTATAGGTTTTCCATAAATAAGGATTGGGAATAAAAATTGTAAAGAGCTTCATATTTTCAAATTAATCAGAATAAGTACTCAGCGTTTCTTAATAGATCTATAGTGATTATGAAATAGTACGTATATTAAAAAATAGAGGATTTTAATTTGTAGTTTTAAAGATAATAGATTTTAAAGAAGCTTTTCATAATCTACACTAATACTTGATCTAACTGTGTTGTAGCCCATATGATGCATTCGCACAGTGTGCACTATCAAATCAATATCAACGATTGATATTATAACAGTCAATATGACAAAATTGACAATATGAATATTGTTAATTCAAATAAAGAATACAAGGAGCCTATCCGATTTTATTATTTTAACGGAATATCCATATAACGCGTTAACAGAAATAGTTATAGTATTGGGCTATTTTTATAAAAGTTAAATACCACAAGAGTAATAAATAATAATGCTTGAAGAAAAAAACAATGAATTGAAGCGTAGTCTTCAAAGTCGCCACATTCAAATGATTGCTTTAGGAGGCGTAATTGGAACGGGTCTTTTTTACGGATCAACAGAAGCTATTCAATTAGCTGGCCCTTCAATTATTTTAGGCTATCTTATTGGAGGATTGATTGTCTATTTCATTATGCGAATGTTAGGGGAAATGTTAGCAGAAGAACCAACTTCAGGTGCTTTTAGTTTTTTTGCTTATAAATATTGGGGACATTTGGCCGGTTTTATCACAGGTTGGAATTATTGGTTTCTTTATATTGTTGTTAGCATGACTGAACTTATAGTCATTGGTTTATATCTTGACCACTGGATCTTAATTGATCATTGGAAATCAGCTTTTATTGTTCTTGTACTTGTTACATTGGTTAATCTTATTGATGTTCGTCTTTATGGAGAATTTGAATTTGGTTTAGCCTTTATCAAAATAGCTGCTGTTGTTGGTATGATTGTTTTCGGAATCTTTCTTATTGTCACTGGAATGAATGGCTCTCAAGCAAGCATTTATCATCTTTGGGATCATGGTGGTTTCTTTCCTTATGGGGCAATGGGGGTTGCACTAGCTACTGCTATAGTAATGTTTTCTTTTGGGGGAATAGAGCTTATTGGTGTTGCTGCTGGAGAGGCTGAAAATCCACAAAAAACAATTCCAACGGCCATTCGTAAGGTGATGTGGCGGATTATTATTTTCTATGTTGGTTCTATTAGCGTCATTATGATGATAATGCCATGGAATATGATTGGAAAAGGCAGTAGTCCTTTTGTTGCTATTTTTGAAACAATCGGCATTCCTGCAGCTGGTCATATTCTGAATTTCGTAGTGATTATAGCTGCCATTTCAGTTTACAATAGTAGCATGTATTCCAATGGGCGTATGCTTTATAGTTTAGCTGCGCAAAAAAATGCACCACGCATCTTTAGTAAATTGAATGCTGCTCGTGTTCCTTATATCGCCATTCTTTTTTCATCGGTTTGTACTGCAGTGATAGTTATTATTAATTTCTTTATACCAGAGAATATTTTTATCCATATTATGAGCATTACGACTGCAACAGCAGCGCTTACTTGGGCTATTATTATTGTTGTTCATTTGAAATTTCGAAAAGCGCATAAAGACAAAAAAGATCCGTTTGTTTATGGATTTGGTTTATATCCTTACGCAAATTATCTTTGCCTTTGCTTTCTTGCAGTTTTATTTGGCATTATGTTTGCAAGTGGTTTTAGAGAAAATGGGTTAATGATCCAACTTTTTAACACGATGGGAATTAGACAAACCTTTATTGAATCATACATCCCTGCACACATGCCTGATATGAGTTTGGCAGTTGTTATCATTCCCATATGGTGTTTACTTTTATTGTTGGCGTATAAATTGAAGCGATAACTCTAAAAAAGGCAATATCAATGAATTGATTGGAATAGATATTGGGGATAATAAAATTTGATAAGGTGACACAAGTCTTTGGTGATTTGTGTGTTTTAAAAAATATCACTGTACAGCTTACTGAAAGACGAATTGCAATTATTGGTGCAAATGGTTCTGGAAAAAGTACATTTGTTCGCCTTATTAATGGTTTACAATTGCCATCAAGTGGTTTTGTAAGCGTTGATGGACTGGATACAAAACGCGATGCAAAAGCAGTAAAACGTAAAGTAGGATTTGTTTTTCAAAATCCTGATAATCAAATCGTGTTACCATTGGTGCACGAGGATTTATCATTTGGCCTTAAAAATTTGAAATTAAGTAAGGAAGAAATCAAGCAACGTGTTGATGAAATCTTACAGCGTTATGATCTGCAGAACTTCAAAAATCGTGCAGTGCATTTATTAAGTGGTGGTCAAAAACAATTAATCGCTATTTCAGGCGTGATAGTCATGAAACCAGACTATATCATTTTTGATGAACCAACAACTTTACTCGATTTACGCAATAAACGCAAAGTTGCGCAAGTTATAGAAGAATTGCCACAAACAGCAATTGTTGTATCGCATGATTTAGAATTTTTAAAAAATTTTGATAGAGTATTAGTCTTTGATAAAGGAGAAATAGTTGTTGATGACGTGCCTTTTGTTGCTATCAAAGAATATACGATGAAAATGTCATGATCAGTCTATACCTTCCAAGGGATACATTTATTCACAAGCTTCCACCAGGAGTTAAATTACTTTTCCTTACTGTATGTGGGACCATTATATCTATGGTTTCATCTATACCTATTTTGTGCCTGTTTTTATTATTAGTGGTTTTATTATATGGAATTGCTAAGATTCCTTTGAGCAATATGGTAAGACAGCTTAAACTGATGAGCTTGTTTTTAGTTTTTATATTTATTTTTCAAGCTATTTTTAATAATTGGCTGACGGGTTTTGAAGTTATACTGCATTTTATCATTCTTATTCCTTTAGCATCACTTATCTCATTTACAACCAAAGTTTCTGATATGATGAATTCAATTGAATCAGGACTTCAACCTTTCCGACGCTTTGGTATTAATCCATCAAAATTGAGTATGGTTTTATCCATGGCAATCAGATTTATTCCAGTTGTTAGTGAAAAATTCAATGAGGTACGTGAAGCCCAAAAAGCACGCGGATTGGATACAAATATTATAGCTCTTGCAATACCTGTAATTATACGAATAATAAGGATGGCTTCAGAGGTTGCTGAAGCATTAGAAGCTCGTTCTTATGATAGTAATATTGATGATACACTTTCTAAGGATGATGGGAATACTCATATTGAAAGAATAGTTTGATGAATACGAAAGATCTGGCTTATATTGCTTTATTTGTTGCTCTTTATGCAATTTTAGGTCTTTTTCCCCCTATTTTTCTCCCCTTTTTTAATGGGGTTCCTATTACCACTCAGTCTATGGGGCCAATGTTAGCTGGGTCTATACTTGGAGCAAAAAGAGGGGCTTTAGCATCAGTATTGTTTCTCTTACTTGTTGCCATTGGTCTACCTTTATTAGCTGGCGGACGTGGAGGCATTGGTAGCTTTTTAGGGGCGGCAGGTGGCTATTTGATTGGTTTTCCAATTGCTGCATTTTTTATTGGCTTTATGGTCCAATTGCTTTGGCTGCGGTTAAATTTTATAACATTAGTAATCATAAATATTATAGGTGGTTTTGGGATTGTGCATCTTTTTGGAGTATTGTGGTTAGCTTATGTTACTAAGGTTTCTTTGTTAGCAGCTTTGATGGGCTCACTAGGTTTTTTAATGGGCGACTTTTTGAAAGTTTTGATTGCATCTTCTATAGCCATTACGATTAAAAAATCTGTTCCTCTGATTCATTCAAAAGAAGAGTAGTTAATATTTATTGCTAGGTGTATTTGCAAAACTTTTTCTTTAAAGCTACAGATATATCAAAGCTCTGTTAAAGTTACCTCAAAAGTATATTTTAGTTACTCTTACCACTACGCTTTTATTCATGCTTTTTTAAAATTCTGCTTTAATCAATAAGTTAAGCGATATTAACATTACGTTGAATAAAAAAGATCGATGTGTAACTTTACGTTATCAAAGGATTAAAACACCAACAAGAAAGCTTATTGATATAACATTAATATAGATCAGAAACGATAACGTAGCCCCCCTGAGAAAGTACTTCCCGAAAAACCAGCTTTGGTTAATTTTTGCTGATAAACCACATCACCATGCAGAGCTATTTGAGACGACAACTGAGCCTGCACACCCACACCTGCTTCCATAGAAGAACCAAACGCCCCTAATTGGAATGTATCTTTGAATTGCACAAACTGCTTACCTCCAAAGCTGCCCATAAGATGCAGCTTTCCATAAAAGGATACCGAACGCCCCTTTCCAATTTCAGTAAGGGCTTTGGTAAGACGCCCACCTAAACGCGTTGTTAATTGGCTAGGAGATCCTATATTAATATTAAAACCACCAATATCTCGAGCGGAATTAAACATCAAATATTGATAGATAAGCTGCATCTGTGGCTCAAAAACAAGGCCTTCATATCCAGTCAAGAAAGCTTTACCACTTGTCAAAGCTGCACGCAGTGGCTTACCCGTTATTGTTGCTGTTTTACCTTGTTCAAGTGTTTCTACATCCCCTCGAGATAAACCGTATGATAAAAGACCATTGACATAAAACCCCATATTATGCTGCAAACTAGCATAAGCCGTTACAGACCACTGATCAAAATTGCTTTTCTTACTTTTTTCAACATTTTGAGGTTGGAGTGATAATTTACCATAAGTGCCTATAACCCCAATAAATGTACTGCTCTGTTCACTCTCTAACCTATTCAAAAGAGCAGCCGCCTCTATTGCGTGATAACCAAACTTGCCACCATAACCATATTCTAAAGTAGACAAGTCAGAAGTGTAGTTGTGACTACCACCATAACCACGTACGAAAAAAGCCGGCTTTCCATTTAAAAATGGATCAAACGATGTCACCATCGTTCCTAACAGCTCAGTTTGATTGTTGATATCCATCAACCCAGCATAGAATAAAGCATTGGGCAAGAGCAGATA
Organism: Bartonella chomelii; assembly: GCF_014138465.1. Lineage (NCBI taxonomy): Bacteria > Pseudomonadati > Pseudomonadota > Alphaproteobacteria > Hyphomicrobiales > Bartonellaceae > Bartonella > Bartonella chomelii. The sequence goes on along the minus strand of NZ_JACJIR010000010.1, from coordinate 7,856 downwards.
AGTTGGAACTTGTGGAACAACTGCTTTAACCCCAAACTTGATATATTTATTTTCAAGACGGAAATCCCAAAAATTTCCCTTACCTTTAACCAATCTTTGCCGAGGATCCGCTTTCCCAAATTCAGAGCCAGGACCATATGCAATAAGATGATATTGATAAGGAAAATTAGGCAGCACAACATAATCAGAATCTAGTACAAAAGAATTTTGCTTTGCTTTTCCAGAAACCTGTATAATTGATATACCCGGATCATTTTTATCCGTACTCACTTTTTCTCTTAAATGACCTGACATACCAAGCACATGAACCGTAGTGGTTCCAGAAACATCACCATAAATCAAAACTCGATCAGATTTTTGATCACTCGAGCGACTACCACCTTCCAAAGATACATTAAGATAAATCTGTGCACCACCCTCTTTTGCATTGTAAGCCTCACCTGACCCTTTTCCAATATATAGTGTTTGATAATCGTCTGAAGTTGGTCTTTCAAAAACAATAGCACTATCTTTAATCATCACAAATGAAACAGATGACCACTGTGGATCTTGAGTTTTACTTCTTGTTATAATCCATCTCGAACCGTTAGTTAAATAAAGTTCACCAGTATTTGCATCAAAAACACGAGTACCACCACTGAGTAAAGAAGCATCAGCCATAACTGTTACAGAAGATCCATTTTTAGCTTCTAATAATAAATCGCCAGAAATCTTTGAGTTTGATAAGGCAATATAACCTTCAGTGCCATAACTATAAATAGCCGTATTATCTGGAACAAGGAGAGTTGTTTTTTTAAAGAAAACAAGCCCCGATAAAAAATCACCTGGTTGCCTTCTCTCTTGGATGTGTTTTTTGTGGAAGAATACACCATAAGATGCTTCACCTTTTACTGTGATGGTTGAATTTTCAACATTAATCTTACTAATCCTAGGCTCTATAGACGATGCACCTGCACCTCCCCTTGCAACAGGATCAAAAGGTGCATTGTCAATTAAAAAACCGTGTGCACGAATAACATCAACATTACCATTCTTAAAATTAATCCAACCACCAAGACTTGCATGAAAAGCCATATTATTTTTCATACTGTCTGTGTTATTACCATGCCCACTAATTTCCACTCCATCTAAATCAGTAGTTCCTCCTAAAAACGATCTCACACCTGTTCCATTTATAAACTCAATCGACCCACTATTCATCGTACTTGTGGCAGCAGAAGAAGTAAACAAACCACTATTACGATCGTTAAATTGAGGATCCCCCAGCACGTTAATAACTGTTCTAACCAAACTAATATTTGAACCTGTATTAGCTGATATAACAGCCACATTCATTCCAGAAGATTCTGCATAAACTACTCCGCCACTTATTGCAATCATCCCACCGTTATCAACCTTAAGCTGCTCGAGCGAATTTTCAACCTGAGTATTTTGTATTATACTCGTCGGTTGTTGTCTGCTACCCACTTTCGCTTCCTGTATTATTTTAGATATAACATGAGAAGGATTTTCGGAGCCTACATTGGTGATAATCACAGTCTCACTTCTTGCATCAACTTTTCTTTCTTGTAAAGATTGTCTTTGTTGTAACACGATACGTACACGTTCGGCTGCACGTTGGGCTGCATTAACATCTATATTTTGAAAAAAACAAAGAACACTTACTGTAAAAACACACAAACACCTACGGTCTTTAAGCACTGTGATCACCATTTGATTATCCCGACAGAAATAAATAGAAATAATTTATAAAAATACTAAATAACCAAGAAAGGGCCCATAACATATTTTGAGCTGTTTTACAACATAATGTGCCTTACGTAGTATGCTTTATTTTAATTGTGTGTAAAAAAAGTCTCATTATGGGTTCTAGTATTTTTAAGGAAAAGGATAAAACAATGATTCCAAAACATATAATACGAGTAGCGTCTATTTTGACTGCAATAATGAGTTTTGCGACTTTTTCTTGGGCAAATGTAACCATTGAGCATGCTTCAGGTTCTACTTCTATTTCCACTTCTCCCAAAAAAGTTGTAGTGTTTGATCTTGCATCACTTGATAATATGAACCACCTTGGTATCAATGTAACAGTGGGTGTTCCTGAAGGTAAAAAGCCTGTATATCTGCAACATTTTGATGATGCACGTTATGAAAAAATTGGTACTTTTTTTGAACCAAATTATGAAAAAATTGCTACCTTTCAGCCTGACCTTATTATCATCTCTTCACGTACTCAATCCAAATATAAAGATTTATCAAAAATTGCCCCAACTATTGACTTGACAGTAGGAAATAAAAACTCTCTTAAAGACATCGAGCGCAATATTACTATTCTTGGAAAAATTTTTGGCAAAGAACAAGAAGCTAAACAAGAAATCAAGAAACTCAATGAAATATTAGCAAAAGTTCGCAAAAACACCGAAGGGAAAGGCAGAGCGCTGATACTTATGACCTCTGGTGGAAAAATAAGTGCTTTGGGCCCTAGATCACGTTTTGATATCCTTCATTCTAGTTTTGGAATTACTCCTGCAACAGACAAACTGATTGTGCAAAAGCATGGACAACTCATTTCACCTGAATTTATTTTCGATACAAATCCTGACTGGTTATTGGTTATTGATCGCGATGCTGCAATCGGGCGGGAAGGACAATCTGCAGCACAACTTCTCGATAATCAACTTATTCACCGTATAACAGCTTGGAAACAAAATCAGATCATCTATCTGGATTCTTGGAGCTGGTATCGAGCAAGTGGTGGTCTAACCGGATTATACGAAGCAGCAAAACAACTCAACGAAGCTTTTGCAAAAAGTAAATAATTTTACAAATAACTTGCTTACCATAAAAATAAAATTTAATAGCGGAGGTTGTTTTAACCTCTGCTATTTTCATTTTTCCTAAAGGAAGTTCAGTATGAAAAGTTACTGGATAGCCATAATAGTTATTGTTTTACTTTCTGTCGTAAGTATTTTTGTTGGTTATTCCGATGTAACACCTTCTAGCCTATTTTCAGGAGACCCGAATGCGTGGCTTCTTCTCTGGCAAACACGTATTCCCCGCACAGCTGCAGTGCTCTTAGCAGGCATGGCACTTGCACTCTCAGGTATGATTATGCAACTTTTTACGCGTAATCGTTTTGTTGAACCTTCAACTGCTGGAACCGTCGAATCTGCATCGCTTGGCATTCTTTTTGTTATGATTTTTGTTCCTAATATGCCTGTTCTTGGAAAAATGGTTGTTGCTACAACTTTTGCCATGGCTGGCACATTACTCTTTATGTTTTTATTACGCCAGATCCCTTTAAAATCTACCCTCATTGTACCACTTACAGGAATTATGCTGGGATATGTTATTGGTTCCTTAACCAACGCTATTGCCGATTATGAAATGCTACTTCCTTCTCTTCAAGCTTATTTGTTTGGTAGTTTTTCAATGATTCTTGATGGAAAATACGAACTGTTATGGTTATCCCTTCCTTTATGCATACTTGCCTATTTTACTGCCGACCGCTTTACAGTGGCTGGTCTTGGAGAAGATTTAACCAACAATCTTGGCCTTAATTATCGTGCAGTCATGTTGTGGGGGCTCTTTATCATTGCATTAATTACTGCTGTGGTTATCTGCACAGTTGGTCGTATTCCCTTTGTTGGACTCATTGTTCCAAATCTTGTTTCAAGTTACAAAGGCGACAATATGCACCGTAGTGCTCCTTGGGTAGCAATTAGTGGTGCAGGAATGGTGCTAATTTGCGATCTTTTAGGGCGAATTATTCACCCTTCTTTTGAAATTCCTATCAGCGTAATGATGGGGGTCATTGGCAGCTTTATTTTCATTTTGCTTCTTTTACACTGGAGAAAACGTTTTGGGTAAAAAGAAAGCAACTATTCTCGTATTAACAACGCTTATTGTCATAGCATGTGTTGTAAGCAGCCTTTATATGACATGGAACATAACTATTTATACGTGGACATTTCGTTTAACAAAATTAGTTTCTCTTCTTCTTATTGCTTATACAATAGCTGTTTCTACTGTTTTATTTCAGACAATTGTTAATAATCGTCTTCTTACTCCCTCTATTATGGGGTTTGATCAACTTTATATTTTAATTAAAACTGCTACCCTTTATTATCTTGGTTCTCTTTCTTTACCCTTTTTGAACGAAGAAGGACAATTTCTTTTTGAAGCACTTATTTTAATTGTTTTTTCAATAAGTCTTTTTCACTTTCTATTTTCAGGAAACTTTAGAGGATTTCATCTTACTTTATTAATCGGTGTTGTTTTAGGTGGATTTTTTTTCAGCTTGCGTATGTTTATGCAATTACAACTCAACCCAGATCAAATGATGAATTTAACTGACATCATGTTTGCGAATTTTAATAAATTAAATACATCATTAGTAAGCTTTTCTACAATCATTGTCCTCATCATTAGCTTGATTGGTTGGCGTTTGCATTATTTGCTTGATGTTCTTGCTCTCGGGCATGAAGCTGCTCTTAATCTTGGAGTTGATTACCGCAAAAGTGCTACAGTTATTCTCATTTTTGTTTTTATCCTTGTATCCATTTCGACAGCACTTGTTGGGCCAGTTACATTTTTTGGATTGTTAGTGGCTAACTTGGCTTATGAATTATCACCTCAGGCAAAACACAGTGTTGTTGTGCCAATTGCAATATTATTGTCCATCATTTGTTTGGTTGGTGGACAATTTATCTTAGAACAATTCTTAAATATGGGAGGACGTTTGAGTTTTATTATTGAATGTTGTGGTGGTATTGTTTTCTTAACTTTGTTGATGAAGGGAAAATTTAAATGATTGAAATCAATCATCTTTCCAAAACTTACGGAGCCAGATTGGTTATTGATAATTTATGCCTTCATCTACCAAAGGGGGGGATTATTTCTCTTATTGGTCCCAATGGTTCGGGAAAATCAACTCTTTTAATGATGATAAGAGGTCTTCTGCCAAGTGATAAAGGTATAATTAACATCGATGGTCTTGATATTTGTAAAACTCCCCATGATGTTTTAGCTAAAAAACTCTCACTTTTGCGCCAAGATAATCCTTTATCCGTCCGTTTAACCGTATATGATTTAGTGAGCTTTGGACGCTACCCTTATTCGAAAGGTCGATATAACAATGAAGATAAACAGTTCATTGACAGTGCTATCCGATATCTCGGTTTACAAGATCTAAAAACACGATTTTTAGATGAACTTTCTGGAGGACAGCGTCAACGAGCTTTTATTGCAATGGTCATCTGCCAAGATACTCATTATGTATTATTAGACGAACCATTGAATAATCTTGATATGAAACATTCCGTTTCTATAATGAAGCAATTACGCCGTACTGCCAATGAACTAAAAAAAACCATTCTTCTTGTCATGCATGATATTAATTTTGCATCATCTTATTCAGACATGATTGTCGCACTCAAAAACGGTAAAACAGCTTATTGTGGCAAACCAAAAGAAATTATACGTCCAGAAATTCTCAAAGAGATTTATGATATGGATATTCAAGTAAAAACAATTAATAATGTGCCCATAGCTCTCTATTATCAATAATTTTAAGATTCTTCTTTTAAACTTGCACACACTTTAAAATCTGCTAGAAACAATAAAGTTGCATATTGGGGAATAGTTTAATGGTAGAACAGCGGACTCTGACTCCGTTAATCTTGGTTCGAATCCAGGTTCCCCAGCCATTTTGATTTAACGATTTTAATTTATGCGTCTTTCTTTCAGGCTTATTAAAACTACAATTCTCTATCTCTAAAAACTAAATTCTTTATTAAATTCAAAGTGCGATTTTTAAATACTTGATTTTATAAAACAAATCTATTAACCTAAAGGGCACTTTTATAAAAAGTGACAATAATAATCTCACAAACATTATATCTATATATCTAGGTATGATGGGGTAAATAATGAGGGAATACAACAATGAAGCCAGAAACTATTGCTTCTACTATGCATTCTATAATGTTGGCTTCAACAACGATAGAGACAATGCAAGCCTCTAAAAATGGGGCCGAGCCAATACAGAAAATGGCAAAACCTATTCCTATTATTGAACCTATGCCTCATTATCCCCTTTCTGCAAATATCTCCGATATGATGGCACATATTAATGAGCTTATTAGTCAGAAAACGACAAAACTTGTTACAGAAATTGATCGCGTTTTCTCTTTAGAAAAACATAAAAAGCAATCAACTCAGCAAAGTGCAGTAATAGAACAAGAAGGATTCTATGAAGCAACAAGAGTAGTAGAAAGAGTAACTAATAATTAAATAGATTCGTAAAGTTTAGATCAGCACTCATAATAACGCTAAAGTAAGTTTGTGAAATTCTGATTTAATTGTTAAACATAATGTTTTTTTATTAACGTGATGCAAAATACAAATATAGCTTCACTGATTATAATCTAGCCGTTAGTAATGTGTAGCGGTATTTATATTTCTGTTACATAATCAAATTATATATAATTTCACTTCTTTCTAAACATGAGCGTAAAAACACTCGAGTAAAAAATATAACAAGAATTGTCCATCACAAAATTCTTGGCATAATATTAATTCAATACACCGCCGTACTCCTTTCTTTTCCCTCAGCCATCACCTTTTCTAACAGAGCCTTTCCTCCCATCACCCTCACCCCCGTTCCAACCCTTGAAATCTTCACCCCTCCCTCCAACGTCACCGTCCCACCCGTCATACTCACCCCCACCCCATCTCTCCCCTTCCCCTCAATCTCCCCCCCAGTCATCTTAAACGTCCCCTTCGTCACCCTCACCCCCGTCGTGAACCCCGTAATCCTCACCTCTCCATTCAACCTCACCGTCCCACCCCCCATATTCACCCCCATCCTCCCACTCCCCAATCCCGTAATCGACCCCCCAGTCATCTCAAACGTCCCACCCCCCACATTCACCCCCGTGCCACTCCCATTTCCCTCAATCTCCCCCCCAGTCACCTTTAACTTCCCACTTGTCACCCTCGCCCCCGTTTGCATATTTGTCAACTTCACCATATTCAACGTCACATTCCCATCCGTCATATTCACCTCCACCCCTGTAACCTTCCCCCCACTTCCCGTAATCGTCATATTCATCACAGTAGCCCACCCCTGTTTCTGCATCGTAATCCCCGTCCCCCCATTTGCTAAATTAATCGTCGCCCCTACCCCCATCACAGTAGCATTCCCCCCACTCCCCTCCACACTCACCCCCGTCTTGACATTCTGAAAACTCGTACCCCCCAACATCACAGTACTCTTCCCACTCCCCTTAAACACCATCCCCACCGCATGTATCCTCCCACCACTTCCCCCTCCCGTAACCGTAACCCCCTTAACCAACGTCACATCCCCCGTCCCATTCACCTCAATCACAGCACCCCCATCCTTCACCTCAATCTTCCCCCGATTCACAATAACAGAAGACCCTTCACCATCAGCCACTATCCCCTTATATACATCTGTAGCAGTGACATTCATCACCGTCAGCTTCCCTTGCTGGTACACCTTAATCGCCGGACTACTACTACTATCACCTGTAATCGTCAGCGGTTCACTACTTATCGTAATATCTGCCCCATTGTACACCTTCACAGCAGGCTCACCAGAATCCGTACCCATATTTATATTTCTTATATCACTCAGATTCTTCGTCCTACCCCCACCACTACTCCCATCACACTCGATTCGCCCCTCACTCCCATCCCCACCACCCCCATTACTACTCCCAGGACCAGCAACCCCCCCATTACAATTCTGTGATTGAGCATAAACCTCTTGAGCTGTACTAAGAGCCAGACCAGCCAGAACAGCTGTCGAGAGAACACATAAACAAACA
>NZ_JACJIR010000009.1:0-19807 GCF_014138465.1 Bartonella chomelii | reverse complement strand
GCAGCCAATGCAACACCCGTTTGTATTGCAGCATAGCCAATATCAGCATCATAACCGTATTCAAGCGCAGTACGGTTAGATGATAAAGTCGCTTTATTTCCATAAGAAGATAAGAAGAAAGGGCTCTTTTTATTGCTTTTTATTTCCCATGGCATTGGGCGAATATTGGTTAAGAGAGCATTTTGATTTTCAATATCAGTGAAACCTGCAGCAAATAAGGCATTTGGCATCACTAAATAGTTTGCCATTTGCGGCACAAGAGCTTTTACGTTTGAGTTGGGGAGGTATTGATTTTGCAGTCGGAAATCCCAAAAAGCATTATTATGTGAATTTATACCAGACAATCTTTGGTTGATATTAGCTAAACCATGGCTTGATTTTGGCCCATAAGCATTCAACACATATTTGTAAGGTGAATCGTGAACGGTGGTATAGCCATTTGCTAATTCAAAGGAATTTTCTTTTGCATTTCCATAAACTTGGATTAGAGAGATCCCGCGTTCATTCCAAGGACGAAATACATCTACGTCTGTAGGGTCTCCATAAACATCGGCATGAACTGTTGTTGATCCTGTTACATGCCCCAAAATAAGAAGGCGATCAATTTTTTGTTGACCCGCTCTTTTATCATCACTCCACTGAGCATTTAAGTAGAGATTTACACGACCTTTTGCATTGTAAACTGTGTCACTGCCATCTGTTCCTGTTCCTACGTACAATGTTTGATAATAACCTTCTGTCGGGCTTTCAAAAGTAACAGTACTATTGCTGAGATTAAGTATAGAAATATCAGAACGAGATCTCTCCGCAATAGCAAGAATCAAATTTTTTCGAAGGGGACCAAGTATCGTATCTCTGTCATTTGTTTCTGTTTTACTAGCCCTTAAGACCCATTTGGAATCATTGTTAAGATTAAAAATTATTTTTTGTTGTGGATTTGCCGAAGGAATTGCAGATTGGTTATTACGATATTGCGTTTCATTTGCAGCTTCTTGTTGTGAAAGCCTTGTACCACCTTCTAAAGTAGAGTGATTTGCGTTTAGTATAAGAGTAGCATTATTGTTTTCTGGATGCGCTTTATTTTTTACTAAAACATCAGCACGAATTTTCGAATTTTGGAGAATTACTGCACCGTCTGCAAAAGGTCCTAAAATGCCTATGCCACTTTCAACAAACAGTTTTGTGTTAAGAAATGTTACGACATTGGTATTATATCCTCCGTGAGATACTGTTTGCGGCTGAAAGGCAATACCAACTCCACGATTGATAGCTATGATTGAATTTTTAAGACTAATTCTACCATCTTGAGTTAGTAAACCAACGTGCCCTGCTTTTGCACGAATGCCTGTAGCACTAATACTTCCACCATTTGTTGCACTAAGAGCATAAAAACCTGAAACACTTCCTCCGTTTATTATGATTGTTAAGGGATAGTGATCAGCATCTATTGCAATTTCTTTGTCATAAATATTAACATTATTCAGCATTATTGGCTGGCTGTTGGTATTTGCTGAAATTCTCCCTCTCGTATCACTGTGCGCATAGCTTATGTTATAAGAATAAAATAAAACCCCACTCATTGCGCATAATAAAAGGCATTTTTTACGCATCTATATACCCTTAAATATTTATCCACCTCCTAAAGCTTTATTAAAAGCGTTTAACTTATTCTGTATTTTATGTAAAGAATAAAAAACGATATATATTTTATTATTTAAAAGATAGGAACATTTTTAAAAAATGGTAGTACAATGCTGCTAAAAAAATTTCCGGATAATCTGGCTTTTGGAGTTTTTTCTGATGATTACATTTCTAGGGAGTGTGATATTTTGAACGCGCTTCATATAAATTTTCTCCCTTTTTAAGGTGAATTCTATAGGATCAAAGGAGAAGTTATTGCTGACTTATATTATTATAATCGCCAGAAGTTCTGGTAATATTCAATTTGCTATAGAGGGCAATGTTACGATTGTTGATGTTAGGGTACTTTCAATCGTTAATCACAACAACATCGTGTATTAATTTTTTCTCACAAAATAGAAAGGAAGTTTCTGTTTGATGACCAATTTTTGTGTGATGGGGTAAAATAGATTTCAACATACTAAAAAGGCAGCACAATGTGCTGCCTTTTTAATCAAAGTGAATATTATCATTGTTTTAGAAACGATACTTCAATCCCCCTGAGAGAGTTGCTCCAGATACACCAGCTTTTTGAAGCTTTTGCTGATAGCTAATATCCCCGTGGAGTGCGATATTCTGGAATAGTTGTGCATTGACACCTATTCCTCCTTCAATTGCTGATCCCATAGGATCAAGACGGAAGTTATCACCAACGCGTATTGTTCCTTCATCACCAAAAGTACTGATAAGGTTCAGTTTACCATAGAAGGAGAAGAGATGACCATCTTCAACACGGTTAACATTTTTAGTTAAACGTCCCCCCATACGAACGGCCCACTGATGAGGATTACCCATATCTACCTTAAAGTTATCGGCATCTTGGATGCTGCCCAACAACAATTGTTGATAAGCAATCTGCATCTGTGGTTCAAAAACCAATCCTTCAACACTGGTTGTTAGCTTTTTACCCAGAGTAGCAGATGCACTCCATGTATTCGCATCGTCTAACTTTGCAGTACGACCAATGACGGCATTGAAGACATTTCCTTTCAAGAAACCATAGGATAAGAGTGCATTAAGGTACACCCCACTATTATGCTGCACGCTACTATAAGCTGTAATACCCCATTTTTCGAGTGCAGTTTTGTCAACATCTGCCATATTTTGTGGCGTGAAAGACAGCTTTCCGTAAGTTCCTAAAAGCCCGAAGTATGAAGAGGTGTTTTGCCCTTCCAATGCAGCTAATGCAACACCTGTTTGTATCGCAGCATAGCCGATATCAGCTCCATAGCCATATTCGAGACCAGTGCGGTTAGACGATAAAGTTGTTTTACTTCCATAGGAAGACAGGAAGAAAGGATTCCTCTTATCATTTTCCATATTCCATGGCATCGCTGTCCGAATATCAGTTAAAAGAGCATTTTGATTTTCGATATCAGTAAAACCAGTAGAAAATAAAGCACTAGGCATCACCAAATAGTTTGCCATTTGTGGCACAAGAGCTTTTACGTTTGAGTTGGCAAGGTATTGATTTTGTAGACGGAAATCCCAGAAATCATTACCTTCAGCACCATCATCGCGAACATCTAGTACAACAGGATCTTTCTCAATCAACATTTGCTCAGCATCAGCTGAATCTTTACTAGATTCTGGCCCATAGGCATTCAGTATATATCTATAAGGTGAACCACTAACTGTAGTATAACCATTCGCTAATTTGAAAGAATCTTCTTTTGCTGTTCCAGAGACTTGGATCAGAGAAATTCCACGTTCATTCCAAGGGACAAAACCGGTTGCTTCTGTGGCATTTCCTTGAACGTTAACATATACTGCTGTTGATCCTGATACATCACCTTTAATGAGCAGATGATCAGCTTTTTGCTCTTTTATTTCCTTACCATCACTCCATTCAGCATTTAAATAGAGTTTAGCATTACCTGTCGCATTATAGACTGCTTTGGTGACATCTTTTCCTGTTCCCACTTGCAATGTCTGGTAATGACCTTCTGTTGGACCATCAAAAATAACGGAACTATCATTAAGATTAAGTACAGAGATATCAGAGCGGGATCTATCAGCAATAGGAGCTAACTGATCGTCATAACCTTTTTCTTTTTTACTGGCCTTTAAAATCCATTTAGAATCATTGTTGAGATCAAAGATTATGTTATCGTTCTCTCCGATACTTACACGACCTTCTAAGATAGAATGATCTGCGGTTAAAGTAGCTTCAGAATTTGGTGTGGCCGATAGTAAAACATCAGCACGAATTTCCGAATTTTTAAGCATGATATTATTATCAAACTCTTCAGATGATGCAGAAACTTGGTCCCGTTCTTGAAGATCTTGTTCCTCATCAACAGAAAAGTTAGCAAGATAAATACCGGTACCATTCTTAACAATAAGTTTCGTATCAGTGAAATTGACTTTATTATCTTTTTTTTCTTTGTTGTATAATTCTAAACCAACTTTATCCGCTACTGCAGAAACATTGGTAACATCAATCCGTCCTCCTTCTCTTACGTGAAAGGCAATACCATCTTGCTCGTCGGGATCATCTCCTGCAATTGCAGTAACAGTTCCTCCAGTCATCGTAATCTTCGTTTTTTCACCTTCTGCAAACAAACTATCACCTTGATTGGATGTAACGGCAACGTTAGTAAGAGCAATTTGCCCTCCATCTTTTGCAGCAACTGCATTCTTTCCGTTAATTTTTCCTCCCACCATTGTAATTTGTGCTTCCTGTTCTTCTGCAGACAGCCCTTTTTCTTTAGACGTGATCGCTACACCATTTAAGTTAACAGTACCCTTGTTTACAACCTCTACTGCTACACCTTTACCAGTTGCATCAATAGAACCACCATTCATTGTGATTTGTGCTTCGTTTTCTGCAAATAGTCCCGTCTCATCAGATTTGATCACCGTATTGTTTAGCTCGACAGCGCTTTTGCTTTTAGCTTCTACTGCCGTACCAATCACATCAATAGAGCCGCCACTCATTGTAATTTGCGTTTTCTCACCTTCTGCAGATAATCCATAAGACCCTTCGCTTGTACCTTTTCCAAGCTCAGACTTGATTGTTACATTATTTAAAGTAATAGCGCCTTTACCTTTAGCTTCTACTGCTAAGGAAGCTTCATTAATAGAACCACCATTCATTATGATTTGCGCTTCGTTTTTCGCGATTAGCCCAACATCTTCAGACGTAATTTTTACACCATTATTTAATTCTACAACACTTTTATCTGCAGACTCTACTGCTGTTTTATCTGCTTCAATAGAGCCGCCATTCATTATAATTTTGGCTTCGTTATCTGCAGATAGCCCTTTCTTTTGAGATTTAATTGTTACAGCATCGTTTAAAATGATAGTGCTGTTGTGTTGAGATTTCACTGCTGCAGTTGTACCAGTTGCTTCAATAGAACCACCATTCATTGTAATTTGCGATTCGTTTTTTGCGAGTAGCCCAAAATCCTTAGACGTAATTTTTACACCATTTAAATTGATGACGCCTTTATTTTCAGCCCACACTGCTGTTTTAGCTGCATCAATAGAGCCACCATTCATTGTGATTTGTGCTCCACTATCTGCAAATAATCCATATTCCTTAGATGTGATTTTTTCAACGTTGTTTAGCGTGATAATACCATTGGTTATAGCTCCTACAGCCACTTTAGCTGCATCAATGGAGCCACCAGTCATTGTGATCATACCACTGTCTTCTGCTTTAAGGCCAGTTTTAACTTTTTCAATAGTTGTATTATCTTTTAAGTCAATGACACTTCCAGAGCCACCAGCATATGCACCCCTTCCTTCATCTCCCTTACCAGTCAACGTTAATTCACTACCGTCGATTTTACCACCCGCTGTCGCGCTAACAGCATTCTCATCTTTACCCCCACCTGTAGCTTGATAGCTCTCACCAGAAACTACCTGTGGACCATCATCACCAGTAACACTAAGAGTTGTTTCTTTTGCGTGTGCATTAAGATGAGCGCCAAACAATACGACAGCTGCTGCTGTGGATAATAAAAGGGACTTTTTATGCATGATACTTTCCTTACTTATAAATCCCATATTGATCCCTCCCCGCTTATAAGAAGGACACGAATGGATTACTTAGAGAAATAAATATTTCATTATAACTTATCTGTAAAGAAAAAAATAATTCTACACATTTAAAGATAAATTATAATAAAATACATATTGTTTATTTATAAAATACAGATTGTAGTTATATGTAATTATATTGTAAGCATAGATATAGTTTAAAAGTTAATTTTTTACTGCTTTCTTTTGTTAAAAAACGATATTATTATTTACATAATGCTTTAAGATAATAGTCAATGGGTGTTATGAGATTTTTTGTTGAGAGTGGGCGTCATTTTCGCGCAAGTTTTATTTTTTATAACTTTAGGGAAAGAGAGTAGATAAGCAACTATAGAAAAGTTGTCTTTATTTGGCTCGAAATGGGTTTTTCTCAATAAAAATGGTACAACTATATGCTTGATAAACTTTTGGCTTTTCTTTCTTCTTCCGGGCAGGCTCTTCAGAAATTAGGAGTAAAGCGTCTTGTTGCGCTTGGTCTGGTTGGAATCACGTTGTTTGGAACGATTTTATTTTCCAGTTTTTATTTAACACGTCCTTCTTATGAGACACTTTATATTGGTCTTTCTCGTGATGATGTGAATCGTATGGGAGTGGCTTTGGGCGAAACGGGAATTGCTTTTGATGTTTCTTCCGATGGAAGTTCTATTCAAGTTCCTGTGGGGCAGGCGGAAAAGGCTCGGATGTTTCTTGCAGAAAAAGGGCTTCCTACATCAAATAATGCAGGGTATGAATTGTTTGATAATATGGGGTCATTGGGGTTAACATCTTTTATGCAGGAAATTACCCGCCAACGTGCTTTAGAAGGTGAGATTGCACGCACAATTCAAGTTGTGCAAGGTGTAAAGGCTGCACGCGTTCATATTGTTTTGCCAGACAAAGGGTCATTCCGTAAGGCTAATCAGAAGCCTACCGCTTCTGTTGTGATTCGTACAGATGGTGGTTTTTCAGCCGAGTCTGCTCAATCTATTCGCCAGTTGGTATCTGCAGCGGTTCCTTCGCTTGAAGCAAGTTCTGTTACAGTTATGGATACACGGGGGCAGTTATTGGCTTCTGGGGTTGATGCGGCGAATGGAGCTTCTGTTCGGATGGCTTTACTTGAACAACAAGTTGCATCGCAAATTGATGCTAATATTCGTAAGCAATTAGTACCTTACCTTGGCCTTGATCACTTCCAAACTAGTGTGCAAGTTGATTTGGATACAAACCGTCAACAGATCAATGAAACTGTTTTTGATCCAGAATCGCAGGTTGTACGTTCTGTGCGCTCTGTGCGTGATCAGGCGGATAGTCAAAATAGCCGCAATAATGATGCTGTTGGAGTGGAGCAAAATATTCCACAAGAGGAAATTGCTAATGGTGGTGGAGAACGCTCAACTGATAAAAAAGACCGTCGTGAAGAAACTACTAATTATGAAATTAACTCTAAGGTTATTTCCACTGTTAAAGATGGTTATAGCGTGAAAAAACTGGCTGTTGCTATTGTGGTGGATCGTGCACGTTTGGCTCTTGCAAAAGGTAACAATGGAGATTCTGAAAGTTTCATTAATGATGAAATTAACCGTATTCAGCAGATGGTAGCAACAGCTGCAGGGCTTGATCCAAAACGTGGTGATGTTATCAATGTTACAGCAGTTGATTTCATTGGCTATTCTGATAAAGATCTAACACCTATGCAAACGCCTATTTGGAAATCATTGTCACCTTATTTATCCACTTTCGTTAACGGATTGGCTTTGGTTGTTGCTGTCTTGTTGATTTTGTTCTTAGGTGTGCGCCCATTGATGCGTGAAATGCGTGAGGGACAAAAGGCTCTTGATAATGAAGAAAATGCTTTGGCAGGTCTTAAAGATGTGCCTGCTTTGGAAAATCAATCTAACATTAATGGAGAATTTGGTGGAATTGCAGGTGCAAAAGATGATACGCTTAATGACTTGCGTAGTCGTATGCGTGTAGCTCCTCAAAATCGTTTAGAGAAAATGATAGAAATAGATGAACAACGTTTTGCTGAGGTTTTACGCGAATGGGTTAATGACGCCAATGCAACTGTACAACCCGCATAGATTTACCAAAGTGAGATGTTGAATGGAAGCGATCAATGGAATGGAAAAGATAGGTGAAGAATTTAAAAGAGAAGCAAGTGTATCACTTGCTTCATTTCTGAGTGATTTTTCACCTGTCGATGAAGATACAGAGATTTTACTTTTTAGTGATGAAAGTGAACAGATATGTGATAACGAGAAATATGAAGAATTTTTGTTATCTAGTACTGATTTTGTAGAAGAAGATATGGAAGAAATATTGCCTCTCCATGTTGCTTCTGAAAATGATGTTGATTTTGAAGTTGTCGAACAAA
The DNA here is from genome assembly GCF_014138465.1 of Bartonella chomelii. Classification (NCBI taxonomy): domain Bacteria; kingdom Pseudomonadati; phylum Pseudomonadota; class Alphaproteobacteria; order Hyphomicrobiales; family Bartonellaceae; genus Bartonella; species Bartonella chomelii. Next base: position 11,724 of record NZ_JACJIR010000009.1, on the reverse strand, counting down.
AGACTTTTGATCAGGTTGAACAAGAAACGACAGAAAAGTTACAAAAACAATTTGCAGCTGAAAAGCAGCAAATGGAAGAAGAGCATGCCAAAGCTATTGAAGTGGCCAAGCAAGGTGTGGTTGAAAACCTGGGTGCTCAGATGCACAGCCAATTAATAGAAGGGTTTGCTGATTTGCGTCAAGGGATTGCTAAAGATATTGCGCAGGTACTTGCTGCCTTTATTGGTGAGAAAATTACGCAAGAGGCACTTCAGCAATTTGCTGCAAAGATGGCAGATCAAGTTATTGATGAAGAGCAATCTTTAGTGCTTGAAGGAAATGAAAAACTGTTTGAACAGCTCAAAAAACAGGAGGGGTTTGATGCTTCTAAATTTGAATTTCAATCAACTAACAGTACAGAAATACGTTTGCGTCGCGGTAACGTGGTTACCGCTACACAACTGACTCCATTATTAGCAAACTTGCAGGAGTTGGTTCAATGAAATCTGAAGGTGAACAGTCTCACTCTGAAATTATTATTGTTCGTCGTGGGGGACATGACGATCATGATGAGCACCATGGGGGCGCTTGGAAAATTGCTTATGCTGATTTTGTGACAGCAATGATGGCGTTTTTTCTTGTGATGTGGCTTGTTAACGCAAAAGATGAAGAGACTAGAGAAGCTATTGCAAATTATTTTAATCCAATCAAACTTACGGATTCTCAAACAAGTAGCCGTAGCATTCAGAAAAAAAATGATGTTGAGGATGACAAGATTTGTCCTGTTGGTCAGACATGTGGGGGCGATAGCAAATCAGAAAATGTTCAGCCGGTTTCTTTGGAAGAAACAGAATTAATGCGTGATCCCTATAGTGGATTGGACAAAATTGTTCAATCTCAACAAAATGTGCAAAATATGCAAAGTCTTCCTGATAGTGATGGGAAGCATGAAACCCTTATGGGTAATAGTAAGGGTGATTCGAAAGAAAATTTACCAGTAACTGATTATCGGGATCCATTTTCACCTCATTATTGGAAGGAAAATGTAGCATCTCATAACAATACGTTGAATGCACAAGGAATAGAATGGAAGGAAGGTCAGGCCCAGCAACAGCTTGCGCAAGAAGATGCTCCTTCTCAGGAGTCACGTGATTTTGCAAAAGAGGTAGCAGATCTTATCAAAGAAATAACTGATGAAAATCATTTATCGGCTAGTGTGTTGCCAATCAGAGAAGGTGTTATGATTGAGTTGATGGACCAGCCTGAGTATGAAATGTTTAAAGTTGGTTCATCTGTTCCTACAGCACAAACAGTTGAATTTATTGATCGTATAGCAAAAGTTATTGCAAAGCATCCAGGAAATGTGGTGGTTGGTGGGCATACTGATGCACGCCCTTACCGTAGTACAACTCGTGATAATTGGCAACTTTCAACATCACGTGCCCAGATGGCTTATTATATGTTAGTGCGCGGTGGTTTGGATGAAAAACGCATTTTGCGTGTTGAAGGTTATGCAGATCGGAATTTAAAAAACAAACAAGATCCTTATGCTTCTGAAAATCGACGTATATCCATTTTTGTACGGGATCCAAATGTTGATCTTACACGGAAAATGCCTGCATTAAAAAAGGCCTTGTCTAAACATCCAAGACAAATGGAGCCAGTTTCTCAAAAGGAAAAAACACCATGATTGTAAAAAAAGCATATGGTGCTGGTCTTTTGTTTTTTATAACATTTACACAAGGAATTTTTGCGCAAGGAGCAGGGGGATCTTCACAAAAAGAAGAATCAGCTTTTTATAAAAAAGCTGAGGAAATGTTTGTAGTGCAGGCAGCGCCCTCTTCTAAATCTGAGGAGTCTTCTGTTGGGTCAGAAGCTGTTTTGCCTCATCCAATGGAACTTGTTCGTTCTTTACAAAATTTACAAGATCAAATTGTATCGGGCCAAGAGGAAGTACTGCAAAAACAACCGCAGCTTTTAAGAGAAATTGGTGAAAAATTTTTAAATTTTAATCCTAGTGTTTGGAAAGATGAGCAAAATCTTTATGCATTATTGATTTACCTTTTTAATGGTGGCAACCCTTCAGTTGTGCGCGTAATTTTAAAAAGTTATGGCCAAGGGGTGATTGCAGAAAATATAATGACTGGTGTTTTGGCTTATTTGTCTCATAAACAAGAAGTCTTTTTTAAAACTTTTGCAAATTTAACCGATGAAGATATTCAATCTATCCCACCTGCTTTATTCTTTTCTATAGTTCTTTCTACGGTTGGTAATACGATTATGAAAGATCCTGTTCTAGCTATGAAGCAATTGGATCAAGTAAGGCTTCTTTCCCCGGGGACTTTATTTGAAGAAAGTGCAATTCGTCGTGAGATTAAGGTTGCGACAATTCTCGGTCAGACGGATCTTTTGACTTTATTAGTGCGCAATTATGCAAGTCGATTTGGGAAGTCACCTTATGCGAAGGACTTTTGGCGTGAGTTTGGAATTGCTATACCACGCATTGATGAGAAATTAGATGATCAACAGTTAGAAGCACTGATTTCATATGCACCGCCTATGGTACAGTTGATGGCATATATGGATGTTAGTCGCACTGCATTGATTAATGCGCGTATGGAAAGGGTGCAATTGAGTGCTCAAAAAGCTTTAACATTGGCGCATGAACTTAATGTAAATGATGCACCGGCCCGCCTTTATTATGCTGCTAGTTTAGCTAGTTCTGTAACAGCACATGAGGCGGAACAATTGTTACAGAATATTTCAAGTAAAGATTTATCAGAAAAAGATCGCTTATTATTTATTGCTGCGCAAGCTGTGGCACAAAAAGTTACTTCTTCTCTAGTGGATGGTCAAAAAGAAGTTAAAACTCAAGATTCTACACAACCACAAAATCAAAAAGAATTAGATACAATGTCAAAAGAAGTTGTGTCAAAAGAAGTTGAAGTTGTGTCAAAAGAAGCTAAAGAAGCTGTTGAGCAACAAAATGCTCCATCTTCTACATCAACAGAAATAAATCAGCTTATCGAGCAAGCACAAGAAAAAATAGACGAAGTCGATAAATTATTGGGAACATAGATATGATGATAAATACTGATGAATTGTGTGATATTCTTTCTACATCAGTGTCTAAAGTTAATAAGGCTTTGGTTCAACCAAAAGAAGGCAGAGACAATCAGCTGCGTGAAGCGTTTAAAGCGCTGGTTAGCCAAGGTACGAAGCTGTCGGATGAAAAGATTCTTGAGGAAGATTTTTTTTCTCAGGCAGTAGAAGAAGAAGCTTTAAAAGAAGATCTAGAACAAGATGATGCTGAAACTTTTAAAGCAAAAGATAAGCATTTAAAAGATAAAAAGAGAGCTTCTCTTCAAGATGTTTCTTACCCTTTATGCTTGGTACAGCAGTTTATGAAACAAGAAAAAATTGCGCAAGAATCAGACAGATTTGAAAAAAATGAGAACGTACCATCTTCTATGAAGAGTAATGTGCAAGATCAAAAGATTGCAGATATTCAAAAAACGGATGTGGTTAAGGATGAAGTCCAAGGAGAGAGTCAAGTTAAAACCGTTGAAAAAAATCCACTTGCACAAAAATTTGTACCAAATTTTACGCACAGTGCTACGCAAAATAGTGAACCATTAAATAGTGAACCATTAATGGCTCGTTTGGAAGTGGGTGTTGAAAAATCTCAACTTCTAGAAGACCTGGAAATAGGTGATAAACTTACTCTTGAAAAAGAAAACTCTGCTTTAATCAATAAGTTAAGCGATGTTGACATTACGTTGAATAAAAAGGTTGGCCATGTACAGCTTTTACGTTTGAAGCTAACACCTGCTGAGCTTGGAACGATTGATGCTAAATTGCGCATGAGTGCGCAAGGACTTCATGTTGAATTGCATATTCAACGTCAAGAAACAGCACGCCTTTTGGCTGACAATCAACAGATGTTGGTCCGCATTTTGGAAAAGATTCCTGTTAATGATGACAGTCGCGTATTAGTCAGTATTATTGATAAAAATGCTCAAACTATCCAGCATGGTCAGTCTTCGCAGATGGATCAGGGGGCAGGGCAGAATGATAGTGGACAAAATTTCAATGGTCAGCGTCAGGCTTTTGGTCATAAGGGTCAGAATGAACAAAATGAATCAAAGCAATTTTTCAAACAATTTTTATTGGTGGATTCATCGCTGTTGGATATTTCCGTTGACAATGTTCACCCACACGATCCTTATCGGTTGGTTGTGTAGCTTTGTTATACTGAGCAGTGCTATAGCTGCTGGAAATGTGTGTGAAGCGGAAATGATTGACGCCTCTAAGCGTTATGGTATTCCTTTGGGTATTCTTTATGCGATTGGTTTAACAGAAACAGGTCATAAAGAATCACTTCAGCCTTATGCATTAAATATTGATGGCAAAGCTGTTTTTGCTAAAACGCAAGCGGAAGCTTTACGTATTTTCAAAACTGCCCAACAGCGTGGTGCTAAATTAATCGATGTGGGTTGTATGCAAATCAACTATTTTTATCATCGTAAGCATTTTTCTTCTGTAGCAGAGATGCTGAAACCTCATGTTAATGTAGATTACGCAGCACGCTTTTTACGAAGTTTACGTCAAAAAGAAGGTAACTGGACTATGGCAGTTGCACGTTACCATGCTGGCCCCAATAATGATCCAGCTCAAAAACGTTACGTATGCCGCGTTATGCGCAATATGATTGCAAGTGGTTTTGGTCAATGGACTCCTAATTCTCGAGCATTTTGTAAAAACGCACCTTGAATCATTTTTTGAAGAAAAAATGGCATATTGTTTCATTTTGAACAATTTTACATGTATTAAACAAGTATAAATTGTATAATTAAATTAATAATACAACTATAAATAGTAAATCATTGATTTATATAAGATAAATTAGAAAAATAACTTGTGTTTTTAAAGATTAAATTATACTTTTTGTTAAGATTTAGATCTTTTCAAAAATAGATTTTAAGTTAAGTTAAGTTATTTGAGTGAGAAGCGCATGATAGTTGTAGTAGATGACCGTAAGTTAGTAACGGATGGCTATTCTACGCTGTTCGCTCGAGAAGGAGTGGCTACAACAGGTCTCCTTCCTTCAGATTTTAGTGAATGGATTTCAACAGCTCCTGAACATGAAGTAAATTCGATTGAAGCGATTCTTTTAGGAAAATGCGAAAATCAAATTGAGCTTCCAAAGGAAATCCGCACATATAGCTCTGCACCTATTTTAGCTATGACGGAAACAAATGTTCTCGATCATACAATAGAGCTTTTTCAAGCAGGCATCGATGATGTTTTACGCAAACCAATACATGTACGTGAGATTCTCGCACGTATTGCTGCTATTCGCCGCCGCATTGGAGGTGATGTTCGTAGCGCCAGTGCTGCAATAGAAATTGGCCCCATCAGTGTCTTTAATGATGGACGCGATCCGCGCATCAATGGTATAGACTTTCCCCTTCCACGCCGCGAAAGACGTATCCTTGAATATCTTGCAACAAACTACGGTAAGCGCGTTAACAAAACACAAATTTTTAACGCTATCTATGGCGTCTTTGACGATGTTATTGAAGAAAACGTTGTTGAAAGCCATATCAGTAAACTCCGCAAGAAGCTCAAATTGAAAATCGGTTATGATGTTATCGATTCAAAACGCTTTCTTGGTTACAGTTTAGTAGTTAAAGATTAATGTTTCTAAAAACCTCTACTTTTCTGCCTTTTTCTTAAAATACACGTAGCTAGTGCTCATAAATTCGCTCTCTCCTACGCCAAAAATGAAGTTATTTGTAAAATGTGTCTTTTTTAAGATCATTTTATTTCGATAGAAATATTAAGCAAAAGTTTCGCACAAGAAAGTCTGCTTATGATAACGTAATAGGCTAACATTAACAGGAGATAATATGAGTATTTATGGAATGATGCGTACGGGTGTTTCAGGTATGAACGCTCAAGGGACACGCCTTTCTGGTGTAGCAGAAAATGTCGCTAATGCTAATACAGTTGGATATAAACGTGCAGATGTCCAATTTTCTAATTATGTGATACCTTCTGGAGATTATGCTTATGTTCCTGGTGGGGTGAGGAGTCATGTTGGTCATGACATTTCAATCAGTGGTCCGGCGCGTGCGACAGGTCGGATGGGTGATGTGATGATTGATGGTAATGGTTTTTTCCGTGTCGCAGATGAAAACGGAATAGAATATTTAACGCGTGCAGGCTCTTTTTCTCGTGATAAGGATGGATATGTCCGTAATCCATCTGGTTATTATCTTTTAGATGAGGATGGACAAAGAGTTCAAATTAAAGGTGGACCGACTGATTTATTTGGTCCTGAGATCACGACAAAGATTGATTTTAAGGTAAATTTTGACGCCAGTGCAGAGGCTTTGGATGCTCATGGAGATATTGATCCTAATGACCCTGAAAGTTATAATCATAAAAAATCGGTAACCACTTATGATAGCCAGGGTAAGAAGATTCAAGTTGATTTCTATATGCGTAAAACTGATGACAATGAGTGGACAGTTGATGCCTATGTTGGAGGGGAGAAGGTTGGTACCACGGATTTAGTTTTTGATAAAGATGGTAATCTTAAAGATCCGGTAGATGATTTTACATTAACGCTTCCAGAAAATGATGGGGAAGATGGTACTTTTGAAGTTGCTGTAAACTTAGGTGGGGTAGGAAAAGATTCCTTGGTTACCCAGGTAGGTAATTTATCTGCTTTCGAACTCGAAGCAGATGGTATGGAATCAGGTGCTTTTGACGGTTTCACTTTTGGTCGCAATGGTGAGATTGAGGTAAGATATACTAATCACCAAATGCGTGTTGTGGGGTACGTGGGTATGACCACTGTGACATCCCCAGAAAGTTTGACTGTTTTAAGTGGCTCTGTTTTTGGAACTAATGGTCGCACAGGAAGTCAAATGATGGGACGTCCTGGAGATGGTGTATTTGGTTTGTTGTTCTCAGGTTATCTTGAAGATTCAAACGTTGAGATGAGCGATGAATTAACAGACATGATTGAAGCTCAACGTAATTATACAGCCAACTCCAAAGTCTTTCAAACAGGCTCTGAATTAATGGATGTTATTGTTAATTTGAAACGATAATTTAGGTAAAATTTAAAGGAATTTCAAATTATGGGGTTTAACTCAACAATTAACACAGCACGAAACTCTCTCAAGGCGACTACAGGTCAATTGGGTATTGTTTCGCAAAATGTAGTTGGCGCTCAAGACCCAAACTATGTTCGGCGAACTTCATATATAGAATCAGGGCCAAAAGGTGCTGTTCATCTTATGGTTCGCCGTGACGGTGACGTCCATTTGTTGAATAATTATTTGGTCAAATCGAGTCAAGCTGCTGTTTCTGGCAGTGTTGCTAATGGGCTTAATCGTTTATCTAACATTTATGGGGTAGATGAGTTTTCACGTGCACCTTCACAATTGCTTAGCGATTTTCAAAAAGCACTACAAACTTATGCCAATGATCCAGAGCAGCGTTTTGCAGGAGATGCGGCCGTTGATCGTGCACGTGATTTGGTTTACAGTTTAAATGAAGGCAATCGCGAAATCGAAAAACTACGCAATGATGCAGATAGCGATATTCGAGACTCTGTTGATCATATTAACGATCTATTACGACAGTTTCATGAGCTTGATCAGTATGTGGTTCGAGAAAGGAATGCGGGGCGGGATGATAGTATCTATATGGACCAGAGAGATGCAGTTTTAAAAGCTTTATCTCAAGAAATTGGCATCAATACAGTGTATCATTCTGATGGGAGTATGACCATTTATGGTATGGATGGCAGTACTTTATATGATAAGACCCCACGGGAGGTAACATTTCAATCGAGTGGCTCCTTGCCAGCTGGTGTTGCGGGAAAGCAAGTCTTTGTTGATGGCGTGCCATTAGGTCACCCGTCTTTTGTTGAACCCAATGGTGGTGGCAATCTTGGTGGATTGTTGAGGATACGTGATGAAATAGCACCACAGTATCAAAAACAGTTGGATGAAATGGCAAATGCTTTAATGCAGATGTTTCCAGGACCTCCTTCCTTATTTTTAGATGATAATCAACCAGATGGTGTTATTGGTCCTATTGAAGGGTTATCAGGGAGAATACGGCTTAATTCTGTATTTGATAGTAATACAGAAGGCGGTGGACCAGAACATTTTGGTGAGGATCTTCAATCGTTAGTGGATGCTTTTGATCAAAAGCGGACATTTGGAACAGATACAGGTTTGTTTCCCGAACAATCTATTATGGATTTTAGTAAAAATTCAATTGGTTGGCTTGAAGGATTACGTTCAGATGCGGATAAAGACGCAAAATATCACAGTACAATGTTTTTACATGCGTCTGAAGCGTTATCCAACGGAACGGGTGTAAATACAGATGATGAAATGGTGTTAATGTTACAATTAGAACAGACATATGCAGCCACCACACGTATTATTAGTACGGTTGGTAAAATGTTAGACGATCTTATGATAGCAATTCGGTAGGTATGAAATGAGAGTTCCATCAGTTTCAACATATGTTTTAAGTAATGCTCGGCGTGATGTAATTGCTAATGGGCAGTCTGAATTAATGCAAGCAAGCTATGAAGCGACTACTGGAAAATTGTATGATCCAGGTCTTACATTAGGGCGCAGAACAGGGCGCTTGGTGAATATTGAAAGCCAGATGAGTTATCTTGAAGGTTTTAGTAATACCAATAAATTGACGATGTTAAGAATGTCCTCTATGCAAGCTGCAATACACAGTTTGGTTTCATCAGGTGATGAAGCAGCTGCACCAGGAGCGTTGACTCTTTTTAATAATATGCTTGTAGGCGATCCAGGAAGTGCAGCGCCATCTGTGATACAAACAGTTGCACAGGATTCTTTGAGTGCATTTATTTCTGCTTTAAATACCAATTATAATGGTGAATATGTATTTGGTGGGACTAATACTAGTGAACAGCCGTTGAACTTTTATACAGTCGGTGGTGAAACTGGGCCTAGTAAGGTCGTAAAAGATACATTTGATGAATTTCTAGACGGTAGAAAACCGGAAGATCTTACCAGTGAAGAAATGGAAGAATTTATTGATGGGCCATTTAGTAGCTTGTTTGATGAAGAAAATTTCACTCAAATTTTTTCAAATGCTCAAGATGGCTCTATTGAAAAGCGTATTTTGTCGAATGGTGAGACAGTCAATGTTGCAGCGAGTGCTAATGAAAAAGGATTTCGCGATGCCATGAAAAATATGGTTTTGGTGGCAGAGTTTGGCGATATTGGTTTATCAAAAGATGCACAAGAAAGTCTATATTCAAAGGCGCGGACTTCTAATGATCAAACATCTACAAGTAGTTCTACGAGTGAAATTATTGCTATAGCCTCCAGAATAGGGAGTGCTGAAGCGAGAGTAAAAACAGCTACACAACGAATTGAGATTCAGAAAGATCTTCTCATGAAAGCAAAGATTGATTTGATTGGTGTTGATTCAACAGAGGCTGTTCAGAAAGTTCAAGCGTTAGAAGCGATGTTAAATCTTTCTTATACTTTGACAGGGCGGATAAGCCAGTTAAGTCTTGTTAATTATTTAAGATAAGAGGTGCAGTTATTTGATGTACCAAATGCGATATGAAGATGTGATGGAAGATGATGCAATGAGCGCGCGTGAGCGTGAACGTTCTTTGTTTGATCGTTGCATTAAACTTTTTTTGGATGCAAAGGCAAAAGGCCCTGGTTCACATGAGGTTAATGAAGCAGTTCAATTTGCTCGGAAGCTTTGGATCATTCTTATTGAAGATCTCGGGCAGGCAGAAAATGCTTTGCCACCAGAATTGAAGGCATCTCTTATTTCTATTGGTTTTTTTATTTTAAAGGAAATTCAGAAATTAGATGAGGGAAAGGTTGCTGATTTTGATGTTCTCGTTGAGATCTCAGAATCTATCCGTGATGGTCTTTCCACTAATCCAGAAATGTGTGAATGAGGAGGCAACCAATGTATTTAACATTAAAGCCGAATGAAAAAATTTTTATTAATGGTGCAGTTTTACGTGTAGATCGTAAAGTGACTTTTGAATTGCTCAATGATGTGACTTTTCTTTTAGAGGGGCATGTTTTACAAGTGGAAGATACTGATACACCACTTAAACAACTTTATTTTTCTGCTCAACTTATGTTGATTAACCCAGGAGAAGCTGAACAGGCATTGGCAGTTTTTGTTGGATTGTTAAAAAAATTGCTTCAAACTTTTACGGATAGTGATCTTTTGGAAGGGTTGAAGGAGTGTATCTATTTAACCGAGCAAAATAAAATGTTTGAAGTGTTGAAAGTTATTCGTGGTTTATTCCCAAGAGAAGCACAAATTATGGGGAAAATACCTTTAACAAATGCAAACGCAAGAGAAGTTAGACAGGTTAGCGAGGTGTGATATGACATTAGGTGCAGTTGGTAGTGGTAGTCTTGAAAGTTTTTTGCGCAGAGATAGCGGAAGACAAGATGTTGTTGAAGCTAAGAAAGACACAGATTTCGATACATTTATAAAATTGTTGGTAGCACAGATGAATAATCAAGATCCAACCAATCCTATGGATTCAACAGAATTTGTAGCGCAATTAGCAAGCTTTTCAGTTGTTGAACAAACTATAAAAACAAATGATAAACTTGATCAGATACTTTCAAATGGTTCCATTAATGGAGCAGAAGGATATGTTGGAAAATATATTCAATTTGAGGATGCTGATGGTAAGATAATTGAAGGATATGTTGAATCCATAGATATCTATACTGATGGTATGGTCGCGACATTAGATAATAATGAAAAAGTGCTTATCGGTCCGGGTATTACGGTAATGGGCAGTAAACCTGATTCAGATACTGATCAATCTCATGTTGAGGCTGAGGTTGAAGTATGAATGAAGCTGATGCTATTGATATGGTAACGGCTGCTATATGGACCATTTTAATTGCCAGTGGTCCAGCAGTCCTTGCTGCTATGTCTATAGGGATTTGTATTGCGTTATTTCAGGCGTTAACACAAGTGCAGGAAATGACCCTGACATTTATTCCAAAAATCATTATTATTTTTCTTGTTTTAGCGCTGACAGCTCCATTTATCGGAGGACAGATTTATGCGTTCACACAATTGGTTTACAATCGAATAGAAACGGGTTTTTGAAAATTTTAACATCATGTTTAACAACAATGTATTGGGAAATTTTTATCAATCTTTGAGTGTTTGTTTTTAATAAACTGACCCATTTATATTTGAAGATATCCGCTTGTTTTCTGTGATTAATAGGTTTGCAAGAAAATTCTATAATTTTAAAAATGTTTAAGGCAAATAGATTTTTTCAAGAAGAAATTTGGCAATTATTTCTTTAATCTTGAGAAGGGCTTTTGGATTGTTGTTATTAAGAGGAAATTTATTTTAGCTTATAGCTAAACTACACGTAAAATATAATCTCTATCTCTTTTGTAAAAAATACCACGGCGCCTATCTAAATAGATGTACGCTTCTTTATTTAGTGGGTTAAATTATATACAAAAATCATCAGAAAACATATTTTCTCTTTTCTTCCAAAAAAGAAGTCATTGTATTTGGATAGGTGTCAAATAGTGGTCAATAATTAACGTGATTTAGTTACTAAAGAAGCAGCAATACAGGATATATGCGAGACTGTATCAATCTTCTGTTCAAATGATGACGTACTGTTTTTACCTATTTCTCGGT
>NZ_JACJIR010000008.1:0-23321 GCF_014138465.1 Bartonella chomelii | reverse complement strand
AAAATGCTAAAACAAGTGCGCAAAAAACCACCTCACGTGGCTTAACGACCTCGTCTCCAATGTATATAGACCCCATACCCTGAAAGAGTCAACACTATTTTTATAAAAACTTATCTCTTCATTCAATAATAATATCACTAAAATTGAAAGATAAAAATCAATTTTATATGGAAGTGTGTATCATAATCATCATTGTATAAATATCTTGTACACTTTATACTTCATAAAATGATGAAAAGAAAGGTGTAAATGTTGCCTAAACTTACACATAACCAGATGCTCGTTTTAAACATTTTAAAAAATGAAAAAGGGCCTTTAACTGCTTATGAGATTCTTGATCGCTTACGCGAAGAAGGGTTTCGTGCTCCTTTACAGGTTTATCGTGCATTAGAGCGACTCATTCAGTTAAAGAGTATTCATCGTCTTGAAAGTGTTAATGCTTTTATGGCCTGTTCATATCCTGAAAATTGCCAACATGAATTAACAATTTTTACAATTTGTGTTAAATGTGGCAAAGTAAATGAGGTGCAGGAACAAGCAATTATGCAAGGTGTTCAAAAAATGACACAAGACACTGGTTTCCAAGCCCATAGAAGCACACTCGAAGTACAAGGTGCTTGTAAAAAATGCACAATAAAGTAAGGCTCTTATACTTGCAAGTTCATATATTTAATGTTATTCATTACTTAGTATATTGCTTGTTTGCAAAGCTCTTGCCGTTCTCTTGTGTATAGGGCATTTTCTCATATTAATGAAGAGCCTATTTTCATTTTTAGCACATGAAAGTACAAAATCCATGTCCATATCTGAGGTAATATTTCCAATAAATATGCGCCTTAAAGAAATGAAAAAAAAGCAAATAATCAGTGCTCTTTTTATTGTTCTTATGTTTTTTATGCTTTGGGTTAGCTATAAATGGTTAACACACTGGCGTCATGTACTTACAACTGATGATGCTTATGTACAGGGGGACATAGCGGCTATTGCCCCTAAATTAAATGGATACATTGAAGAAATTGCTGTTAAAGCCAATCAAGCTGTAAAAAAAGATGATGTTTTATTTCGATTAGAAAGTGGTGATTATCAAATCAGCTTGGAGCAAACAAAAGCTCGTCTTGATACACAACAAAAAACCCTTGCACGCATTGATGCACAAATTATAGCTGCCCGCAGTGTTTTAGATGACGCTCAAGCGCAAAAAACAGCTGCCTCTGCCATAGCAACTAATGCACAACTAACTTTACAGCGTGCTACAGAACTTAAAGCTGATCATTATGTTTCTCAATCTAATTTTGACAATGCAAAATCAGCCTATGAACAAGCCATTGCCAATGTTGCTCGTACAGATGCACAAATAGCTGCAGCTCAAGCTAATATTCGAGTGCTAGAAGCTCAACGAAATGAAATTGAAAGTGAGACAAAAAGTCTTGAACTCATGCGTGATAAAGCAAAACGCGACCTTGATTCAACTATTTTGCGTGCTCCATTTAATGGAGTTATTGGAAATTTAACAGCAAAAACAGGTGATTTTGTTGTCAATGGTCAACGCCTTGCTGCTTTAGTACCTATCCATACATTATATATTGAAGCAAATTATAAAGAAACACAGCTGAAAAACATTTACAATGGGCAAACTGCTTATATTTCTGTTGATGCTTTTAAAAATGAGGTTTTGAAAGGCAAAGTTCTTTCTATTTCACCTGCAACGGGAGCTGTTTTTTCTCTATTACCACCACAAAATGCCACAGGTAATTTTACTAAAATTACCCAACGTATTCCAGTGCGCATTTCCATCCCCGACGATGCATTAAAAAGTGGGCGTATCCGAGCAGGAATGAGTGTTTTAGTAAAAATCGATACACGGACAAGGCCTCAAGGTAAAAATTCTTTATAACAAAATCAATGATCTCATCATGAAAGAACCAACATCTACGCCTATTTCTTCTCAAGAGCGTATAGAAATGCGTAAAATCATAGCCTTCATCGCTATGACTTTTGGTATGTTCATGGCTATTTTGGATATTCAAATTGTCTCTTCATCTTTGGCTGAAATTCAAGCGGGTTTGTCAGCCAGTCCTGATGAAATTTCATGGATTCAAACTTCCTATCTTATAGCAGAAGTTATTATGTTACCTCTTTCCGGTTTTTTAGGGCGTTTACTTTCAACACGTATTTTATTCAGTCTATCAACTGTTGGATTTACTATTTCATCTATTCTTTGTGCCACAGCAACATCTATTGAACAAATGATATTTTATAGAGTACTCCAAGGCTTTATTGGTGGGGGTATCATTCCCAGTGTTTTTGTTGCTTCTTATACAATTTTTCCTGCCTCTAAACTTCCAATTATTTCGCCTATTGTAGGACTAGTAGCAACACTAGCACCCACTATTGGCCCTACAGTAGGCGGTTATCTTAGTCATACTTTATCGTGGCATTGGCTTTTTCTTATTAATGTGCCTTTTGGAATCATCATCTCAATTATAGCTTGGAAATTAATTGACTTTGATAAAGCTGATTTGTCCTTATTAGCTAAATTTGACTGGTGGGGCCTTATCTCTATGGCAATCTTTTTAGGGTCTTTAGAATATGTTCTAGAAGAAGGTGCACGTCATGATTGGTTTAATGATAATTTGATCTTTACTTTTTTTATTATTATGCTCTTATCTGCTGGCATATTTTTCTGGCGTGCCTTTACTGTAAAAGAACCAATTGTTGATCTTACTGCTTTTTCTGATCGCAATTTCTCGATCGCGTCGATGTTTTCTTTTACGCTTGGGATAGGTCTTTATGGCCTTACCTATCTTTATCCTGTTTATTTAAGTCAAATCCGTCACTATGATGCCCTGATGATTGGAAATGCAGTTTTTATTTCAGGTCTAGCTATGTTTTTGACCGCTCCTCTTGCAGGATTCCTTTCTGCACGAATGGACGCACGTCTTATGATAGCTATAGGGCTTGCAAGCTTTGCATGGGGAACATGGTTGGCTACTTCCATCACAGATGATTGGGATTTCTGGGAGCTCTTTTGTCCGCAAATTTTTCGTGGTATTTCAGTTATGTTGTGTATGGTTCCTATTAATAATATTGCCTTTGGTTCATTACCACCAGAGCGAATGAAAAATGCCTCTGGTCTTTTCAATCTAACACGAAATCTTGGTGGTGCAGTGGGGCTTGCTATTATCAGCACTCTTATGACGCAACGTACTGACCTTCATTATGGACGAACAGCTGAAACTATTCAGCATGGAAATATTCAAGCAACAGAAATGCTTTCAAATCTCACCATGCAGTTTAGCTCTGCTACTTTTGATCCCCATGGTCTTTCTTTGCTCCAACTTTTTAATATGGTTCTCATACAAGCACAAACCATGGCTTTTAGTGATATCTTTTTTATAATGACTATTCTTTTTAGTATTTTAACCTTTTGTACCATCTTCCTCAAAAAGACAGCTATATCTACTAATATTTCTCCAAACCACTAATTTACATCGTAAAGTGTGAGAAAAACTTTGTATTTTGATTATTAAGTAGCACAGTCTTATTCTTTTACCATTTCAACTACGTGCTTTATAAAGTAATATCATGCATTTATAAAAAAGCTTAGATTACATAGGATCGTAAAGGCTCAAAACCATTAAATGCAACAGATGCATAAGTTGTTGTGTAAGCACCAGTCCCGTGAATTAATAATTCATCGCCAATGGTTAGAGATAAAGGAAGAAGATAGGGTGTTTTTTCATACATGACATCTGCTGAATCGCACGTTGGACCCGCTAAAATACAAGGCTCCATTGCCTTATCATCATGAATTGTTTCAATAGGATAGCGAATAGCTTCACCCATAGTTTCGGCAAGGCCATTAAATTTTCCTATATCAAGATAAACCCAGCGAATATTATCATTATCTGCTTTTTTGGATATCAACACAACCTCTGTACGAATAACACCAGCGTTGCCCACTATCGCACGCCCCGGTTCAATAATCGTCTCAGGAATACGATTACCAAAATATTTTTTTAATGAATCAAAAATCGCTATACCATAAACTTGGGTTGTAGGAACCTCTTTCAAATAACGTGCTGGAAAACCTCCCCCCATATTAACCAATTTTAACTGAATACCTTCTTTCTCCAAACGTTCAAAAACTAAAGCTACATCCGATAAAGCGTGATCCCAAGCGTTTAAATGTGTCTGCTGAGATCCCACATGAAAAGACACACCATATGCTTGCAAACCTAATTGGTGTGCGCGGCGTAGCACATCAACCGCCATATCAGGAACACAACCAAATTTGCGTGATAATGGCCACTCTGCCCCTTCACCATTGGTAAGAATTCGGCAAAAAACGCGAGCTCCTGGTGCAGCACGAGCAATTTTTTCCACTTCTTCAACGCAATCAACCGCATAGAGCGAAATGCCAAGAGTATGAGCATAAGCAATATCACGTTCTTTTTTAATAGTATTCCCAAAAGAAATACGCTCAGCTGTTGCTCCTGCCTCTAAAGCCATTTTAATTTCTGCTACAGAAGCAGCGTCAAAAGATGATCCTAAAGAAGTAAGCAAACTCAAAATTTCAGGTGCTGGATTTGCTTTAATCGCGTAGAAAATACGCGATTGAGGAAGAGCTTTTTCAAAATTTAAATAATTCTCACGAACAACATCAAGGTCAACAATCAAACATGGACCTTTTGGACGATGTGTTGAAAGGAAATCGCGAATACGCTGCGTTGTCATTTGCAATTCTCCTTAAGAAAGGCAAGAGCCTCCCTTTTTAAAACCAAAGGACAAAATACACACAAACCACTATTTTTATCCTTATTATTCAGATAATCAGGATAAATCAGCATTGTATGCAACGAAGGAACAGCGCGAAAACCGCATTGTTCTATTTTGTCTGCCTTTTTGATTGGAGTTGCACAAAAACTTCCGCACTGAAGGCAATGAGGTGTGCCTCTATAGTTTATCCCAGCATTTAAAATAGCTGGAAGACACCAGAAAGGCCCGCACCGTCGTTGCTTCAAGATGTCCTCATTCTTTCGATTGGCCGTAAGAATGACTGGAGCGGTTAGTTCCAGGTACCGTACCGGTTAATCTCACCATTTGAGAACCAGCGGACACCCACAGGCACGTGCGACTTTGGGCAATGTTGCGTATAAGACTAATTTTTATTTATTTCAATCATTTTTTTTATTTTTAGACAAAAAATGATAGCCAAAAATACACTTTATTCAAAAACGTAAACTAGTTTATATTCCTATCTTCTGCAATGCAATAATAGGCTAACCAATATAACCTTTATTCAAAGTGCCCTTCTTTTAAAATAGAAGAAAAAATAAAAGTTTTGAATATTAAAATAGCAATCATCATCGTTCTTGATAAGAATGTATTGCACGTGATTTTAATAACTGGAACTGTTTATGACGTTCTCGAAAACGCTGTCTATCAGCGTCACTGCGTGTATTATAACAAGCATCACACGATACACCCTCTTCATAATGAGGTGATAACTTGCTTTCAGCATTAAGAGGATAGCGGCAAGCTCGGCATAATTCGCGCCCACATTCTTCAAGACCGTGACTTACAGAAACACGTTCATCGAAAACAAAGCATTCACCCCACCATAGGCTTTTTTCTTTTGGCATTGTTTCTAAATAGCGTAAAATACCACCTTTTAAGTGATAAACTTGATCATAACCAAGCCCACGCACATAAGCTGTTGACTTTTCACACCGTATACCGCCTGTGCAAAACATGGCGATTTTCTTTTTCTTTTTCAAATCACCTTCATGCTTAGCTATCCATTCAGGAAATTCACGAAAGGTTTTAATACGAGGATCAATTGCTCCTTGAAAACTACCCAATGCATATTCATAATCATTGCGTGTATCAATTAAAATCGTTTCTTCATCTTGTATCAGGGCATTCCAATCTTCAGGCTCTACGTAAGTGCCAACAATTTCCAACGGATTAACACCCTCTACTCCCATTGTAACAATTTCTTTCTTTAATCGCACTTTCATACGATGAAAAGGCATCTTTGATGCCCATGAATATTTAAGTTCTGGCTTCTGCAAAGCAGGCTGTGCAGTAATAAAGTGGACTAGTGCCTCAATTGCAGCACAAGAACCAGCAACTGTTCCATTAATACCCTCTTTTGCTAAAAGCAAAGTACCTTTAATGTCATTTGCCTGGCATAAATCCCGCAAGGGTTTTTGTAATTGATGATAATGTTCCAAATCTGCAAAACAATAAAGAGCAGCAACTTTAAAATTCTTTTCCATATTCTTGCAATAACCCGCGTTTCATTCAATTTCAAGACTTATTCATATTAACTCTTTATATATTGAGCTTAAATTAAACTACACTTATCATATTATTGTATAGAGAAAAATTACCTTGCACTCAAAATAGAGTGCCTTTTACTTCTTTATCTAAAAATAAACTCTGATATTTTTACTCCTATGATTTGCAAAATGCCATGTTCATAAATAGCAGCGCGACGTAGATTCTTTTCTATCCCACAAAAGCACGTTCTACAACATACGTGGCCGGTGCATTATTTGCCCCCTCAATAAGCCCGAAAGATTCACACATCGCTGCACAATCCTTCAGCATTGCCATTGAACCACAAATCATTACACGGTCTTCATCAGAATTAATTTTTGGCAAATCAGCCATTTCAAAAAAAGCACCGCTCTTCATTACATTAGTAATACGCCCCATATACTCTGAAGGTTCGCGAGTAGTCATAGGATAAAATTTTAACTGCTGTGCGTACTCACCAATAAGGGGATCTTGATACAAAGATGCAACAAGATCTTTTGCATACGTCAACTCATCTTTTTCACGTGTTGTTTGAACAAGCACAACTTGAGAGAACTTCTCATAAGTTTCAGGATCACGAATAAGACTTGCAAAAGGAGCAACACCTGTACCTGTTGAAAGGAGATAAAGACGCTTTCCAGGAATAAGAGCATCAAGAACCAATGTTCCTGTAGATTTTTTACGCATTAAAACCGTATCACCAATTTTGATTTTTTGGAGATGTTCGGTCAATGGCCCTCCTGGGACTTTGATAGAAAAAAATTCTAGCTGTTCATCCCAAAATGGACTGGCAATTGAATACGCACGATAAATTGGCTTTTCTGCATTCGGTAAGCCAATCATAACAAATTCGCCTGAACGAAAACGAAAAGTTTTTGGCCGGTTCAGACGAAATTTAAACAAATGATCTGTATAATGGCAAACTTCCTGAACAGTGAGCGCAAATACATTATCAGGAATCGGAAAGTTTGATGCAACACTACTGATGTTTGATTGAACATTGGTGGTACCACTCATAAAATCGTTCCTTATCCTTATATCCTTATTGAATATTGAATTTTGTAAATGGTATAATGGCTGCACAACCATCTGCCAATATCCCTCTTAGACATATAGTGTTAAAATAATATTTTTAGGACTTAAACCAATCAAATAAAAACATCTGAAAAGATGTCTGTCATACCAAATAATCTTTTATCAAATAATCATTTTATAATGAATCAATGCAATCATACCATATTGCTAGCGTTAACAAACAACCAATAAAAAGCATGACTTGCTGTCAAAATTTAATTTTGGAAAACTGACTGCCTTAAACCTTAAAATAAAAATTTTATTTCTTCTTTTAAAAGCAATTTAAATATTTACCATAAGTAATACACATATCTCACAATGCTTGAGAATGCTTTTTGTTTTTTATAGATTCAATAAATACTATTACAATTACAGGAAATATTCTTTATTTCTAAAATATGTATTTAAGCAAAAAATAGCTTGTTTGTTAATTATGGTATGAATTACGTGAATTTCACAATACAGGTCGGGAATAATATTTCCATTGATCATATCAAAGCTAAACATTTTATTTCTAAAGATTGTTCTTATTATATATAATCCGCTATGACTTTAAAAATAAAAACAATAGCTGAATTCTCTGTACAAGTTTATACAAGCAACAACTCAAAAAACTCGTATTTATTACTGACACAGATTTATTATACAGATAAGATTTTACAATGAATAAATCCGTTGATTATGAAACAAAAACATCGCTTCCCTATACAGCTGTCGTAACTATTGACATTGGTGCCATTGTTGCCAATTACACAGCTTTAGCTCAACATGTTGCTCCTACAGAATGTTCAGCCGTCGTAAAAGCCAACGCTTATGGAATAGGTGTTGAAAAAGTTGCTCCTGCACTTTATCAAGCTGGTTGTCGTACATTTTTTGTTGCTCAAATTAAAGAAGCGCTTCAATTAAAAAACATCTTACCGTCTGATATTACTCTTGCTCTTCTTAATGGTCTTCCACCTGCTGCAGAAGAATTTGTAGCTCAAGCTGGTATTGTTCCTGTTCTTAATTCTTGGCATGAAATTGAAAGTTGGCAAATACTTTGTCAAGAAAAGGGTAAAAAATTCCCAGCAATCGTTCAAATTGATACCAATATGAATCGGTTAGGTCTTGATCAAAAAGAATTACAACAACTTATCAAGTTCCCTACCCTGTTTGAAGTAGCAGATATAAAATATATTATAAGCCATCTTTCCAATGGAGATGATTTCACACATTCATCTAATGATACACAATTAACCACCATAAAAACAATGCTTGCACAATTACCTGCGTGTAAAGTTTCACTTGCTAATTCTGGAGGAATTTTCCTTGGTCCAGATTTTTATTTTGATCTTGTGCGTCCAGGCATTGCACTTTATGGAATCAATCTCCATAAAAAACACACAGTACCCATCAAACCTGTTTTAAAACTTGAAGCTCAGGTTATTCAAAGCCGCTTTGTCGAAGAAGGTGTACCAATCGGCTATGGAGGGAGTTTTATTACCCGCCGGCCAAGTGTTCTTACAACTATTTCTATTGGCTATGCGGATGGATGGATGCGCAATCTTTCTAACAAAGGTTCTGTTTATTTTAAAGGATACAAACTCCCCATTGTTGGACGGATTTCTATGGATTCTATAATTGTTGATGCAACCGACCTCGAACATGACAAACCTAAAAGAGGTGACTGGGTAGAGCTTATCGGAGAACATCAAACAATTGAAGATGTTTCTATAGATGCAAATACCGTTCCTCACGAAATTCTTTCTTCTCTTGGTGCTCGCTGTAAACGTATTTATATTTAAGCCATCAAAAAACTACCAATAAAATCAATTTCCAAATTAGCGTTTTAGAAAAGCAGCCTCGCTGGTTGTAACTTCAACATAAACCCCTTTAGAAATGACAAGGATATACTCATTCTCTATTTCTACAAGAATCAAATTGAATTAATTCATAAGAAAGATAATCAGATTTTCAGCGTCAAATATGTATTGAATGAACAGAGGGAATTTAACTTATGTTTGAATTCTTCTTCTCTTCTTTTATTCAACAAAATTGGCAGTAAATTCTCAACTTAATCTATGAGAATTTACAAATATTTGTATCTTAAAAGGAAAAATAGCCAATTCATCAGTAATGACATAAGCTGAAAACTGATTTTTAACACTATAAAATTTGATAGCACTCGTTATTAATATAATTCTAAAAATCCACACAAAATGAGTGGATTTTTATGATATTTAATCCGTTAATGGCGGCGGGCAAGAACAGATTAATGCTCTATCGCCGGCAACATTATCAATGCGTGAAACAGGTGGCCAATATTTACTAGCTGGATCAACATGGTGGTTAGGAAAAGCAGCCTCTTGCCGCGAATAAGCCCTTTTCCACTGATCATCTAAAGTATCTGCCAATGTGTGCGGTGCATTCACTAGCGGATTATCTTCTTTTGGCCAAACACCTTCACCGACTTTCTTAGCCTCTTCAGCGATAGATAATAAAGCATCACAAAAACGATCAATTTCTGCTTTTGGCTCTGATTCTGTTGGTTCAATCATCAAAGTCCCGGGAACTGGAAATGACATAGTCGGTGCATGAAATCCATAGTCTATCAAACGTTTTGCAATGTCATCAACACTAACCCCATATTGCTCTTTCAATAAACGTGTATCAACAATACATTCATGAGCAACATACCCATGCTTGCCCCGATAAAGAATAGAATAAGCCTTTGAAAGACGTGCAGCAATATAATTGGCGTTTAATATTGCTGTTTGTGTTGCATACTTCAAGCCATCTGCTCCCATCATCCGAATATACATCCATGTAATAACAAGAATAGAAGCACTTCCATAAGGAGCTGCAGAAACTGCGTGTGTTGTCTTGTGCTGTTCATGACCAGGTAAAAATGGCTTTAAATGCTCTTTTACACCAATCGGCCCAACACCAGGACCACCACCACCATGAGGAATTGCAAATGTTTTATGAAGATTCATATGGCAAACATCTGCTCCCATATCTGCCGGACGTGCAAGACCTACAAGCGCATTTAAATTGGCCCCATCAAAATAAACTTGCCCACCATTTTCATGGATAATAGTGCAAATGTCTTTAATGCTTTCCTCATAAACACCATGTGTTGAAGGATAAGTGATCATTAAAGCTGCCAAACAGTCCTTATGCAATTGTGCTTTGGCTTTAAGATCATCAATATCGACATCGCCATCATTTAAACATTGAACCACAACAACTTTCATACCAGCCATATGGGCTGAAGCTGGATTGGTACCATGTGCAGATGCAGGAACAAGACAAATATTACGTTGATGATCGCCACGAGATTGATGATATCGACGAATAGCCAAAAGCCCGGCATATTCACCCTGAGCACCAGAATTTGGCTGAAAAGAAACTTGAGCAAACCCTGTAATTTCACACAGCCACGCATTTAGCTGACTGATCATTTCTCGATAACCCTCTTCATCTCCTTGAGGAGCAAAAGGATGTATATTAGCAACTGCAGGCCAGCTCACAGGTATTAACTCAGCCGCTGCATTAAGCTTCATTGTACAAGAACCAAGTGGAATCATTGCTCGATCTAGCGCTAAGTCTTTATCTGATAAGCGGCGCAAAAAGCGCATCATATCTGTTTCTGAATGAATCGCACTAAAAAATGGTTGTGAAAGAAAAGCAGCATCACGCTCTTTACCCAAAAGCTTTGAATCAGACTTGTCTGCTAGTTGTGCCCCAAAGAGCTGTGCTAAAGCACAGGCATCTTCTTCTGTTGATAACTCATCAAAATTGATTGTAACCCTATCATTGTCAATAACACGAATAAGATACCCTTTCGCTTTTGCTTGAATTGCAACTTCTTGAGCTTTTCCTTTAACAAAAATACTGACACAATCAAAAAAGTGTCGATTTTCACAACGTATACCTGCTGCTTCTAAACCACTAGCAAAACGGCATGTTAAGTGATGAATTCTCTTAGCAATTGCCTGTAAACCTTGCGGCCCGTGCCAAACAGCATAAGCCACAGCCATATTAGCCAACAAAGCCTGTGCTGTACATATATTTGATGTAGCTTTATCACGTCGAATATGTTGTTCACGAGTTTGCAATGCCAAACGAAAACTGACACGTCCTTTCGTATCGACTGATTGACCAACAATACGCCCTGGAATTAAACGTGTTAAAGCAGAACTCACAGCAAGATAGCCCGCATGAGGGCCACCAAAACCCATTGGAACACCATAACGTTGCATAGAGCCAACAACAATATCTGCACCCCATTTTGCTGGCGACTCCATAATAGTGAGTGCCAAAGGATCAGCAACAACAATTACCAGCGCTCCTTTTGCTTTTGCTTCTTTAATGACTTCACTGTAATCATTAAAGCAACCTTTTGTATCCGGCCATGACAAAACAATAGCCGCTGTATCTGCGCAAATTTCTCCATGCGTGTTTATGTGAATACCTTGTGTTTCAGCGCGCGTTTGAATGACACTCAAAGTTTGAGGATGCAATAGACTTTGAATCAAAATTTTTGTCTTCTTTTCACGAGCAAAGCGAAATGCCACCGCATTAGCTTCAGCTAAGGCTGTTGCTTCATCTAAAAGTGAAGCAGCAGCAACAGGCAAGCCTGTCAATTCACTAATTAATGTTTGAAAATAAAATAATAACTCTAAACGCCCTTGGCTAATCTCTGCTTGATAAGGTGTATAAGCAGTATACCAAGCTGGATTTTCAAAAAGATTGCGTAAAATAACAGATGGCACACATGTTCCATAATAACCCTGGCCAATGAAATTTTTACGCAAACGATTGCGCTCCATCATTTTGGACAATTCTTCTAAGGCCTGTTTTTCACTTGCCGCTTGTGGCAAATTAAGTGGACGCTCTAAATGAATAGACTGGGGTATAGCTTGAGAGATCAATGTGTCAACTGAATCAAGTGCTAAAACATTTAGCATTTCTTGTGTTTCACCAGGTCGAATCCCAATATGCCGAGAAAAAAAACGACGTTCTTGCATAGCACTCATCCAATCAACGCTTTATAAGCATTCTCGTCCAGCAACCCATCAAGTTGTGTTTCATCTTGTAGCGTCATTTTCCATAACCAACCTTCTTTTTCGGCTTTCTGATTTACCAACGCAGGATCATCTATCAATGCCTCATTAATTTCGACAACTTCGCCATCGATAGGTGCATAAACATCTGAAGCTGCTTTAACCGATTCCACAACAGCAGCAGAATCTCCCTTAGACAGCTGTGTGCCACTTTGTGGCAAATCAACAAAAACTAAATCACCTAACTGTTCTTGAGCATGATAAGTGATCCCAACAGTGGCTACTTTTCCTTCAATGCTGATCCATTCATGGTCTTGTGTAAAATAAATCTTAGACATAGAATATTACCCTTTAAAATAACGTTGCTTAATAAAAGGGAGTAAATGAACAGATAGCGCAATTTTTTTACCACGCAATTCAGTAAATACTTCTGTTCCTTCAGCCTTCCAATCAACAGGGACATAACCCATTGCTACTGGGCCGTTAAAAGAAGGACCAAAACTCCCCGATGTTACTACTCCAATCTGGTTACCCTTATCATCTAGAAGAACGGCACCCGCGCGCACAGGTTGACGCGTTTGCGGCTTTAGACCAACGCGACAGCGTGATGGCCCCTTTTCATATGCTTCAAGAAAAGCTTTCGCTCCATAAAACGCAGCTTTTTCACGAACATTTTTGGAAACAGCCCATGTCAGTGCAGCTTCAATAGGGGTGATGTCAGGTGTAATATCGTTGCCATGTAAACACAACCCCGCTTCTAACCGAAGACTATCACGTGCTGCAAGACCAATCCATTCAACACGACAATCACTGAGCAATTTTTCTGCTAATTCCTGTGCTTGATCTTCTGGCAACGCAATTTCAAAACCGTCTTCCCCTGTATAACCAGAACGTGTTACAAACCAATCTTTGCGTGGTTCAAATCCTTGCATAAATAACAGTTTATTACCAGGCAAACCCGCATCAGCTATAACAGACGCTGCTTGTGGCCCTTGAAGAGCAAGAAGCACTCTCTCAAGTGCACTTACATGACAATCAAAGTTAGTGGCGCGTTTTTTTAGTTCAGCAAGATCAGCTTGTGCATTACCTGCATTAACGACCAGTATAAAACGGTGATTTTCTAAACGAGTAAGAATGAGGTCATCAAGAATACCAGCCTGTTCATTAAGTAAATAGTTATACCGTGATTGGCGCTCTTTCAAAAGTGCAGCATCTACAGGAAGGGCGTAGGATAAAAATTCGGCTGATTGCGGCCCTTCAACAACGATCAATTTCATATGAGAAATATCAAAAAGACCAGCATGAGCACGGGTGTGAAGATGTTCTTTTAAAACCCCTAGAGGATAAGTTAAAGGCATCATCCAACCAGCAAAAGGACCAAATTTTGCTCCTGCTTTTTCGTGTAGTTCATGTAAGGGAAGATTTTTAAAAGAAGATGTTTCAGGTTTTTGCGATAGTGTATTCATAATTTCTCCAAAGTCGCACCATCACTACATAATATGGTAACTTTTATTCTTGTTTGTCATAAGCCTTAAGGGATTTACTAAAAACGCTTAAACTGTTGGCATAAGTCTAGCCACTTTTTAAATTAGTTTTTACGGCTCTTATGGTTTTAAAAAATTATAGACTATTTCCCCTTTAGCGACAGGCGTGAAAATTTGCGTTTTGCTTATCTTACGCATAAGATAAGAAAGTAAAGTGATGACAACGCTCTTTCTGACATATTGTCATTTATATTCTATCTTCTCCACACTGTCATTAGCAAATTGATTAGTATTCCCTAAATTTTAAGTTTTTTGATATACATAGGCTATTTAAAAGATTTTGAAATTATGTAGATTCTTTTTTAAGAATTTACTGCGTTAAAATATAACACAAGAAAGTACAAGGATTATAAACAAAAAAGACAATTTAAAATTTTAAAGAAGCATTATATTGTTTAGCAATAATCCAATCAAAACGATGAGGTTTGATAATATCTAATGGTGAGTATTTTTTGAGTGAGTTGCAAAGCTTTATTTAAAAGCATCTCATACGATTACTTCCACTTTCTTTTATATTTTCTCTTGTAAATGAAAAAATACAAAGTTGCAGTTTTTTATCATCGTTCATAGATATAAAGTATTTCATAGAGATAAGTTAATTTATAAATATAGTCTTTCTTATAACCAAATGATATTATAAACTGTGGTTACTTTGGCACTAAACTACACCAGATAAAGGTCACAAATATCCATGAAAGCTGGCAATATCTATTATAATTGTGAAAATGATTTGCCAAAGCAGATTGCTCTTTTTCCCTTAGAAGGTGCATTATTGTTACCGGGTGGTTTTCTATCACTTAATATTTTTGAACCAAGTGCTCTTGAAATGGTTGAAGACGTTATGGCATCCAATCGTCTATTAGGAATGATTCAACCACTTTCATCAGATATAGATAGCTTATCTAAACAACTTTATAAAATAGGATGTATCGGTCGTATTACAAATTATAATGAAACTGGTAATGGACGACTCTTCATTGTGCTTCAGGGAATTTGCCGTTTCACTTTGGAACAAGAATTGATGAATACAAAATCTTATAGGGTTGCTATTATTCGATCAAATACGAAAGATCTGCAAGAATCTGATGTTTCAGAAAACATTAACCGAGAAAATTTATTAAGCACTGTTGAGCATTATCTAACTATCCATGAAATGGAACATCATTGGAATAGTATTATACAAACGCCTACATCCGTATTGGTGGATACTCTCTCAATTCTTATACCTTTTGCACCTGCAGAAAAACAAGCCTTGTTAGAAGCGCCAGACATTGCAAGCCGTGCTCAAACTCTTCTTGCTTTAACTGAACGTTCACTGATGAAAGAAAAAGGAACATATAATCGTTTAAATTAATGGATCTCAAAATATGAAAAAAATGATTACTGATCCCAAAATGCTTGAATTGCTTGTTTGTCCAATTACAGGAGGAACGCTTTCTTTAAATCGAAAAACACAAGAGTTGATTTCACTTAAAGCGCAATTGGCTTATCCTATTCGTGATGGTGTTCCTATTATGCTTGCTTCAGAAGCTCGTTCTTTACAATCAAATGAAAAATAAATAACTTTTTTATTTAAGAAGTAATTTATAGATCAAATTAATACCTGTATAAATTCTTCCCTAACCAATCTTTATATATCCTTTTTTATAAAAGAAATGCTTTAGTTAAAATGAGATTATATTTTCCATATTATATTGGAAATGTGAAAATTAGATCTGCTGTTTGTGGTTGGAAAATAAACTGATTTTGTGTGGTAAGTAAAATAAAGATTTTGATTGTTTATTCTGATGAACAGCGTAAATAATTTGGCAATTTCAAGCAGGTTTTAAAAATCATTGAAAATGATTTATGTATAACTTCGCATTTTAATGAAGAAGATTTGATGGGTGCAAAATAGGGTCAATATAAGATCAATATATTGTAGAGGCACTATTTAGAATTCAAAAGTTTTAAGGTACAACAATTGACAAAAAATAATGAACTCAATAAACTAAAGCTGTATCAGGAAGGTATTTGTATAGCTTGATATATAATGTTCAAGATTTTTCTTATTTTCAAAAATTTAAAAGAAACGGTACATTACAAATATGAAGCCGTTATAGTGTTATGACCACGATAAACATATGATGCATAGTTGATTAATTAAATCACTATGGAGTGCTGAGTTGAGCTTGGGAACAACGTGAAGATTATTTTATGCCTCTAACTAACTTATCTTTTCCTGGTTACAGTACAAAGAAAGAGGTTGATAATATGTTAGTTTTGTACAACGGGAAAGGATAGGAGTGTAGAAAAATGAATTTCAAAGTCGCAGTTGTTGGTGCAACCGGAAATGTTGGTCGTGAAATGTTGGCAATTTTGGAAGAGAGAGGTTTTCCTGCCAGTGAAATAGTTCCTTTAGCTTCACGGCGTTCATTAGGGCAAAGTGTTTCTTATGGTGATAAAACTTTAAAAGTAAAAGCACTTGATACATATGATTTTTCTGATACAGATTTATGCCTTATGTCTGCTGGAGGAAGCGTTTCTAAAGAATATGCTCCCAAAATTGGTGCAGCCGGTTGTGTGGTAATCGATAATTCGTCTACTTGGCGTTATAATCCTGATGTGCCTTTAATTGTACCTGAAGTTAATGCAAAGGCTATAAGCGGTTTTTCTAAACATAATATTATTGCTAATCCTAATTGTTCAACAATTCAACTTGTTGTGGCTTTAAAACCTCTTCACGATGCAGCAATTATTAAGCGCGTTGTTGTCTCTACTTATCAATCAGTTTCTGGAGCTGGTAAAGCGGGGATGGATGAGTTGTTTGAGCAATCAAGAGCAGTTTTTGTTGCCGATCCAATTTCATCAAAAAAATTCACCAAACGCATTGCTTTTAATATCATTCCCCACATCGATGTCTTTATGGAAGATGGTTATACTAAAGAGGAATGGAAAGTAATGGCTGAAACAAAAAAGATTCTTGATCCTAGGATTAAATTAACAGCTACTGCTGTTCGGGTTCCTGTCTTTATTAGCCATGCTGAAGCCGTTAATGTTGAGTTTGAAAAAGCGTTGAGTGCTGATGAAGCACGCACCATTTTACGCGATGCACCAAGTTGCCAACTTATTGATAAATGTGAAGACGGTGGTTATATCACTCCTTACGAGTGTACTGGTGAAAATGATGTTTTTATTAGTCGCGTTCGTGAAGATATTACTGTTGAAAATGGTTTAACTTTTTGGGTTGTTGCTGATAACTTGAGAAAAGGAGCAGCATTAAATGCAATTCAAATTGCTGAATTACTTGTCTCTAATGGTTTGATCAAACCTAAAGCAGCAGCTTAAGCAAAAACAGTAATATAAGGCAAAAAAATTGTTGTATGCTGTAGAGTGGATTTTAAAAAACAATTAGTAGAGTTTTTTGATTCAATTTGAAATTGAAATACTTAAAAAATCTATTTATTTGAATAACAGCTATTCATAGCAAAAAATAACATTATCTTTTCAATAAAAATGATTGAATATTCTATTAAGCTTTTATACTCTTCAATTTCCTTTCCAAAAATATTGAGTATATTGGACTTTCCCTTAGAAAATCTTGAAAAGTAGAAGAAAGATAAACACATATGACATTGAATAAATTGTCTTGGTATATTGTAATAGGAATATCTCTTTTTCTTTCCGCATTTTTTTCCCATGTTCCTTTTGCTATGACAGCAGATAAGTCAAAAATTAAACTTGGTGTTATGGAAGGAGAGGAAGCAACTGTTTGGAAAGTTGCTGTTGAGCAAGCTAAAAAAGCTGGTCTAGATATTGAACTTGTTTATTTTTCTGACTACGCTTTGCCTAATGATGCTGTTAATGCAGGAGATATTGATGCGAATGCTTTTCAACATGCACCTTATTTGAATAATCAAATTATGCAGCGTGGTTATAAACTTTCGGTTGCTGGTTATACATTTATTTCCCCAATTGGTGTTTATTCACACAAAATTAAAGATATAAAAGATCTACGTGATAGAGCAAGTGTTGGTATCCCTAATGATCCATCAAATGGTGGGAGAGCTTTGCTTCTTCTTGATTCTTTAGGTTTCATTAAGTTAAAAGATCCTCAGAATGTTCTTTCATCTCCACTTGATATTGTTGAAAACCCTAGAAATTTGAAGATTCGTGAATTGGATGCTGGTATCTTAGGGCGAGCAATCAATGATTTTGATATTGCGATTGTAAATACAAATTGGGCTGTAATTACTGGGTTAGATTTACAAGAAGATGTTATTGCGTGGGAAAAGGTAGAAAATAACCCTTATAATAATGTCATTGTTGTGCGCACTATTGATAAAGATGAGCCATGGGTTAAAAAATTAGTAGCTGCTTATAATAGTGAACCTGTACGTGCGAAACTTAAAGAGGTTTTTGGTACAGCTGTTCAAACATCTTGGTAATTACGAATGGAAACCTCTGCTCTTATTTCTTTAAAAAACGTTAGCCGCTATTTTTCTAGCGCGTTGTCTACTCCGGCAATTGATAACTTATCTCTTGATATTCATGCAGGTGAAATTCTTGGCATTATCGGGCGTAGTGGCGCAGGAAAATCTACACTTATGCGCTGCTTAAATGGCTTAGAACAAATTGATGAAGGGGGTATTTTTTTTGAAGGTGTTAACGTTTCAAATCTATCAGAAACAGAATGGGCACCCTATCGTCAACGTATTGGGATGATTTTTCAACATTTTAACCTTTTATCTTCACAAAAAGTTATTGACAATATCGCGTTACCTCTCAAATTAGCAGGTATAAGTAAAAAACAACGTTATCAACGTGCTTTTGAGCTTATTGAATTGGTAGGATTGTCTGGAAAAGAGTATCATTATCCTGCAGAACTTTCAGGGGGACAAAAACAGCGTGTTGGAATTGCACGCTCTCTAGCCGCTAATCCCAAAATATTATTATCAGATGAAGCAACTTCTGCGCTTGATCCTGAAACGACACAATCTATTTTGGAGCTTCTTGCTGATATTAATAATCGTCTCAATTTAACTATTGTGCTTATTACGCATGAAATGGAAGTTGTTCGTGCTATTGCGCATCGTGTTGTTGTGTTGAATCAAGGGCGTATTGTAGAGGAAGGATGTGTAAAAGATATTTTTACATCACCGCAAGAAGATACAACGATTGCTATGTTGAAACTTGTAACACCACAACTTCCTAAAGAATTAGCGCAAAAACTTAAATCAGTGGGTCAGGAAGCTGTCATTGAAATTAATATTGCTGGTGAAATTGCTCAGCAACCTTTTTTAAGTCTCCTTGAAGATGAAGTAGGATTAAGAGCACGTATTTTGCATGGTGGTATTGATACGGTTCAGGGTGAGAGTATAGGTCGCCTTTTTTTGGCTCTTCCAAGTCAAAACAAAGTGGCTTTGGAAAAAGCAGTCAGATGGTTGACAGAAAAAGGGCGATATTGTGAGGTTTTAGGTTATGTTTAATGTTTTTTTTCATGAGCTTCCTGGTGCTGTTTTTGATACATTATTTATGACAATTAGCGCTTCTTTTATGGCACTTATTGTAGGTCTTCCGCTTGGCTTGCTGCTTTATACAACTGCGCATGAAAGTCTTTTTTCATCACGTCTTATCAATCGTCCTTTAAGTATTATTATTGATAGTGTGCGTGCTATTCCCTTTATAATTCTTGCTTTTTATCTTCTTCCTGTTACGCGTATTGTTGTAGGAAGTGGTGTGGGAATTTTTTCTGTGATTTTTGTTCTTACTATTTCAGCTATTCCTTTTTATGCTCGTATAGCAGAATTATCTTTCAAAACAGTTGAATATAGTTTGGTTGAAGCTGTTCGTTCTATGGGGGCTAGTCGTTTTCAAATTGTTAGATATGTGCTTATTCCAGAAGCGCTTCCTAGTTTAATTACTGGTTTTACGGTTATGGTGATTTCTCTTATTAGTGCCACTTCACTTGCTGGATACCTTGGTGGTGGGGGTTTGGGCGATATGGCGATCCGCTACGGTTATCAGCGTTATAATACTTCTATTATGACAATAGTTATTATCTTTTTGATTATTCTCAATATTTTTGTTCAATGGTTTGGTAATCGAGTTGCACAGAAATTTGATAGAACAAAGCATTAAGAAGTTAAAGAGTTTATTTCTTTTTCTTCAATCATAGCAATAATAAGCCAATGTGCGACAAGAGCTGGATTTTTTAATTTATTGATTTCTATTGTAGTTTTATAATGGAGGACGACTCTGCCAGAAGGGCGAATTTTTGCGTCATCTAAAATAAAACGGGCGCGTATTTGTGCACCTGTTTTTACAGGGCTTACGAAGCGTATTTTATCAAAACCATAGTTAATTCCCATTGTCGCACCTTCTAATTTTGGCAGTGCTTCATAAGCCAGTGTGGACAGTAGCGATAATGTTAGAAAACCGTGGGCAATAGTACCACCGAAAGGTGTTTTTTTTGCTTTTTCTTCATCTACGTGGATCCATTGATGATCATCTGTTGCAGATGCAAATTGGTTAATCATATCTTGTGTAACTAAGCGCCATTGTGATAAGCCAATTTCTTTTCCAATGAAATTTTTTATATCTTGTATCGCTATTGTTCGCTGCATAATGTCATTCCTATTTTATTTGACAAAAAGCTTATATATTCTCCCTTGCTTTTATAAAACCCATTGATTAGAGCATCAATTATAAAAGATGGAATATTTTACAGACAAGTGTGTTCCGCGAATAAACAATCTTCCTTTTTCAGATGGAAAAAATAATGGCAAGTAACGTAAGATTGACAGGTTTAGCACATGATTTGAAACAACGTGCAGAAAATTATCAACCTATCCGTATTGGACTTATTGGTTGTGGTGAAATGGGTACAGATTTGTTGTCAAGTGTTGTACATATGGATGGTATAACAATTGCAGCTGTTGCTACTCGAACACCGTTACGTGTTTTTAATGCTGCTGTTTTAGCGTATGGTGAAGAGGGTCATGTGTGTGAAGTTGAAAATGCTACAGCTTTGACTCAAGCTATTGAAAAAGGTCTAATTGCTATTACAGATGATCTTGATCTTGTTTTGTGCCATGAACAAATTGATATTATTGTTGATGCGACAGGTCATCCTGAAACAGGTGCTAAAGTTGGTCTTAAAGCGCTTGAAAATAATAAGCACCTTGTCATGATGAATGTTGAAGCAGATGTTACAATTGGTGCTTATCTTAAACATGAAGCGGATAAACGAGGTTTAATTTATACGCTTGGTGCTGGTGACGAACCTTCTTCTTGTATGGAACTTATCGAATTTGTTTCAGCTCTTGGGCATAAAATTGTTGCAGCTGGTAAAGGAAAAAATAATCCACTTATTTTTGATGCTACACCAGATTTGTATGAAGAAGAAGCTTTGCGACGGAATATGAATGTTCGCATGTTAGTTGAATTTATTGATGGTTCTAAAACGATGGTTGAAATGGCAGCCATTGCTAATGCCACAGGCCTTCTTCCAGATTGTCCTGGAATGCATGGTCCACAAGCATCACTTGAAGATTTAAACAAAGTACTTATTCCAAAAAAAGATGGTGGTATTTTGGATAGGTATGGTGTTGTAGACTATTCAACAGGTCAAGGGGTATCTCCTGGTGTTTTTATAATAGCTGAAATAGCACATCCACGTTTACGTGAACGTATGGAAGATTTAAAAGTTGGTGAAGGGCCATATTTCACCTTTTATCGCCCATATCACTTAACTTCGATGGAGGTTCCGCTTACTTGTGCACGCGCAGTATTGTATGGTAAAGCGGATATGACACCACTTAATTATCCAGTGGCAGAAGTTTGCGCTGTTGCCAAAAAAGATCTCCATCCTGGTGATCAATTAGACTCGATCGGCTTATATAGCTACCGTGCTTGGACAATGAGTGCTTCAGAAGCACGCGTACACAAAGCTATTCCTTGTGGTCTTTTAGAAAAGGCGACAGTTGTGTCTGAGATTAAAAAGAATGAAATCATTACACAACACAACACTCGCCTCTTCGAAGACCAATATATTGTACGCCTTCGTACTCAACAGGACCTTTTATTTAATTCATTTTAAAAATAAAATGGCGTTTATTTTAAATTGAAACTAACATTAACTCAAGTTTATATTTTATTTATTCACAATTTATTTATATAAGTCCGCTATTATGTTATTTTTCTTTTCAATCAAAGCTCATTTTTCCCATCATCATTCAAGAACAACCATCGCTCTCTCTACTATAGCATGGTAACTTTTCCAAAACCAATCTGTTCCAAATTCCTGTGCTGATTTAGTTGGTGAACATTCTGATTTTAACTCACAAACAGCAAAATTAACCCACGGTTCAAAATGCCATGCTTCATGATAGTGAGGAAAACCTGCTAGTTGTGGTTGAGGATCTGGTCTTGAAAAATTTCCATATAATGCATCAACATAGTCCGGATTCTGAATAAACCCACCAACAACATTTCCATTTATCACTCTTTCCCATCCAGTAACTTGTTCCCAACGAATACCACCTAGCGCAGCTATTTCGTATTGGTCCGGATATGGAGAATATTGTCTCAATGCAGCGTTAACATCAATAAGATTAGGCGTTATTCTTATATGATAGACATAACTTGGCGACGTCCAGCCATGCGAGTAGAGCAAATTAATTGCAACATCTTGAGAAGTCGTTGTAGATACATAACCACCATGCAACCCCAATGCATGAGGGTGTAAATCTGTATTTGTTACATGTTCTAATAAATTTATATCTGATGGGGGCGCAAATGGCCGTGATCCATCTATACCCCAAGGATAAAATCCCTTAGCTTTTTTTATTTCTTTAGGACTTCTCGTATCTGCTCGATACACTATTTTATCATTAAGGTCATCAGCTAAAACAGAAAATGAAAATAGGAAATATTAAAAAAGAAAAAATAAGTTTTTTCATACACTTTCCTCCCTCCTTTTATAATAACATTATAGCTACAAGCTTGCAACATATTGTTCATTATAAGTAGTATAATAATATTTCATATTTTTTGTTTTATTACCTCTTTAATCTCCACCTTTGCTAACAGTACAAGCCTTATGGCGTAAATTACTATCTATTGATAAGCAGCTTTTCCTTAATTACCGCCAGGCTCTTTATCTTTTGTAACAAGTTTTGTTAAAAATACCTCTCAAGAGAACACAAAGAATTATATTTTTTCCACTTTTTATACAAGAACCATGTGATCCAAATATAGATCAGAAACGATAACGTAGCCCCCCTGAGAAAGTACTTCCCGAAAAACCAGCTTTGGTTAATTTTTGCTGATAAACCACATCACCATG
>NZ_JACJIR010000007.1:0-32042 GCF_014138465.1 Bartonella chomelii | reverse complement strand
TATTTAAAGCACTTTCAAGCTGCACAAATTCTTTATTAATGTTCTCTGGTATCTTGGAATAATTATTACGGCCAACTTCAACATTTTTCATATAAGCGACAGCTTCTTTAGAAAGAGAAGGCACCTCAACCTTTAATTGCTCACGTTCACGTGTAAGTCTGTCCATATGCTTCTCATAGGAATTTTATAAAATGATTGAAGTCTTCTAATCGTAGAAACTACAAGAGGAACATTATAAAGTGCAGCTTTTCGTTCTTTTCCTGCTAATTTTAGTTTGTCTATTAAACGGTCTGATCCACGCAGTTCACCAGCTTTATTAGGCGCTTTAGCTAAAATATCAGGTAATTTATCCCCCTTGCCTGCTAAAATCGTTTGTTCAATCTTAAGTGCAGCTGCTTGGGGATCCTTATAGATAGTCTTCAAATGATCGTTTAATTCTTTAAAAGTATCAACGTAAGATTTTTCATTCCTAAGAGCGTTTAGCGCTTTCTCTTCTAGATTAGAAGTGTCTGTATAGGAAGAAAGATATGGTGCTTGTTGTGTTGTTTGTGAAATTATCTTTTCTTTTTCTTTTTGTGGCCATTCTTTATCTGTATCAATGTAAGAAGGAACTCGTTCACTAATACCTTGAGAAGCATCAACTCTTCTATTTGCAGTAAATTCAGTGAGGTTCTTACGGATTAGTGCAGACATTAAATCAGAGTTGCCATAATATGATTCAATTGACGCACGCATCATTTCTTGTCGCTCTACACGATCCCAGTCGATATGATAACCAGCTTCACGAGCAAGTTGCCAGATAAATTCACGTAAAGTACGTCCATTACCTTCTCGAAACGGGTGCAACGCATTCAATTCGCCCATGTAATATCCAGCCCTCTGGCTAAATTCATTAGCGTCAAGACCACGTAAATGTTGTTCTCTTGCAAGCTGTTGTGTAATCTGCGGTGCGTAACTTTCAATTTGAGTATAATGAGCAAATTTACTATTATCTTTGACAATATCCACTAAACGAGTTTTCCCCGCCCATTCATAGACGTCACCAAACAGCTTTTTGTGGATTTTTTCATGTGATCTAGATCGAACTTACCGCTAATAGAAGTACGCCCAAGCTCAAAAGACCTTATATAAGCGAAAGCAGATTCTACACGCTCCAATCTGGCTTGGTCTTTAATTCCAAGCAGGTTATACATAACACCAGTTTCTGGATCAGTATAAGGATCGTTGCTACCCTCATATTTCCTCACGTTTTATCCGTTCCATCAAATCCTTGATTACATCACTTGTTTCAAGCTCTCCAACAACAACACGCTCCATTTGTGCAACGACTTGTGGATCTGGTTCCAAACCCTCTAAACGTTGACTAGCCAACGCATTTCTAGCATCACGGCGACGGTATTCGATTTCTTCCTCGCTCAACATATTACATCTCCTTCAATTACCTATTATTATAGCAAAATAGGGTTATAACAACAACGTTTTAATACTTTAATTTTAACTTTCTTTACCTTGTAATTCCCTTTGAAGGCGTGCGTGTTATCGCAAGATTGTTTTGCTCTTGTATATGTCTTTGTTGCAGAAATTTTATTGCCGTTTGAAGTTCATTGACAAGCTTTTTATCATAAGGCTGTTTTGAGGCTATTTCTTTTGATAAGTTAAAATCTCGCTTATAAACCATATTTTCTCCAAAACGCTTATTTAAAGCACTTTCAAGCTGCACAAATTCTTTATTAATGTTCTCTGGTATCTTGGAATAATTATTACGGCCAACTTCAACATTTTTCATATAAGCGACAGCTTCTTTAGAAAGAGAAGGCACCTCAACCTTTAATTGCTCACGTTCACGTGTAAGTCTGTCCATATGCTTCTCATAGGAATTTTTATAAAATGATTGAAGTCTTCTAATCGTAGAAACTACAAGAGGAACATTATAAAGTGCAGCTTTTCGTTCTTTTCCTGCTAATTTTAGTTTGTCTATTAAACGGTCTGATCCACGCAGTTCACCAGCTTTATTAGGCGCTTTAGCTAAAATATCAGGTAATTTATCCCCCTTGCCTGCTAGAATTGTTTTTTCAATCTTAAGTGCAGCTGTTTGAGGATCCTTATAGATAGTCTTCAAATGATCGTTTAATTCTTTAAAAGTATCAACGTAAGATTTTTCATTCCTAAGAGCGTTTAGCGCTTTCTCTTCTAGATTAGAAGTGTCTGTATAGGAAGAAAGATATGGTGCTTGTTGTGTTGTTTGTGTTGCTATATTAAAATCTTTTTGTGATTGCTTAATCTTGATACTTTCTTTTTGAAGTTTAGCAAAACTTGCCTTCGCTCTATCCCAAAGCCTTTCAATCTTTTTTCTCTGTTTTTGCAACCATTCTTTATTTGTCTCAATGTAAGAGGAAACTCGTTCCCCAAAACTTTGAGAAACATCAATTCCTCTATTTGCCGTAAATTTAGCAATATAATCTCTGTAATCAGGAGATTCAGAAAAATCGAGAGTTGTTGTTTTGACGCCAGATCTAGAAAAAGCTGCCACTAATTTTTCATATGTATTTGCACGACCCGATTGATTGATACCACTAACTAAAGAAGGGTCACCGCGTTCTATTAAATCAACATTAAAAATGTTCTTTTTGATTTCCTTATTGTTAACAACAACAGTCTCTTTGTTTTGACGAATAGATATTTTGTCACCAAACTCAATACCCGCACCATCTATAGCAGAAGGCAGATTCACACCATAAATACGTTCAATTCCACGTGAAGTTGCGATATCAGCATAAGGTGTTTTGGTTTTTGCATTTTCATTAAAAGAGGTATACCCTGTTTCTACAAGTTCACCAATTATTGTACCTTTAACCTGTCTGTGTTCATATAATCTAACCTTTTTAAAATCTTCCTCTGCTACATAAAGATGCGACTGATATCTGTGTCGAGACATAGAAACATATGCAAGATGTTGATCCATAAACGACGAGGCTAAAACGAAAACATTATCAACTGTTACCCCCTGACTTTTATGAATGGTGGCCGCATATCCATGATCAACATTTTGATAAGTTTGGTTGGAGAAAATAACCTCTCGGCCAGAGTCAAGAAGTACTTTTAAAAGCGGTTTTCCTTTTTTATTTTGTGTAGACAAAACAGTGCCTAACATACCATTTTTAACTTTTTGCTCTCCTAATTCCGGCGCATATCTTTCTTTGAACTGAGCATTTTCAAGAAAAATAATTCGGTCACCAACAACAAATTCCCGTTGTCCCCTCATGGTATCAAAGTTTGTTGTGCTCGTTATATCTTCTGATTTAAGTAAACGAGCATCTTTAAGTGCTGTTCGGATTTTTTCGTTTATTTTTTTTACAGCCACATTTGTATGAGCAAGAACAAGAAGTTCATCACCCCTTAAAGATCTTCCTTTTTCTACATATTTTGCTTCCAACTTTTTTCGTGTATTCATCCAATCTTTAACAATAGTATTTATTGCTTGTTCATGTGTTTTAGTTTGGTGAATGAATCCCCTGTTTTTATAGTTATCTAAAGCTTCTTTTACTTGACCACGTGCAAATTGCCGTGATGCCTCTTGTCCCCACTCTTCTTTTTGTCTTCTTACGCCAGATAATTCAACATAACCAATATTATCAACAACAGCACGAAACGCGGCTCCAGCTTCAATTGGTTGTAACTGCATATTATCGCCAACAAGAACTATTTTAGCGCCAGTTTTTTTAACCTTTTGAACAAAATAAGAAAGCTGCTTTGAAGAAACCATTCCAGCTTCATCAATGACAAAAACATCACCAACCCGTAATTCATCTTTTTTATTGTTCCACGCCAACTCCCAAGCGGCAAGAGTTTTACTTTTTATTTTTGAGGATTCTTCAAGACTTTCAGCAGCTTTACCCGCGAGAGCCGCACCAAATACACGTCGACCACTATTCACCCAAGCAATATTTGCTGCTTCTAATAAAGTCGATTTTCCAGCACCAGCATAACCAACAATTGCTGCAACACCTTTATCATCTGTAATATGCTCTACTGCTAATTTTTGTTCTTCTGAAAACTTAAATGCATTGCTGCGATCTTTATTTTCAACAAATTTTATTGCATCTAAAACCTTCTTACTTTTAAGGCCATGCCCCTTTGTTTGAAACAAAGAAACGACGTCACGTTCCATATTATATTCAGTTTTTATAATTTCCTTTGTTGAGTAAATAACTTTATTAGGATGAGAATGATCTTTAATTTTAATAAGATTATCACTTTGTTCTAAGCACACCAT
The DNA here is from genome assembly GCF_014138465.1 of Bartonella chomelii. Taxonomy (NCBI): domain Bacteria; kingdom Pseudomonadati; phylum Pseudomonadota; class Alphaproteobacteria; order Hyphomicrobiales; family Bartonellaceae; genus Bartonella; species Bartonella chomelii. Next base: position 27,769 of record NZ_JACJIR010000007.1, on the reverse strand, counting down.
AATATCATTAAAGTCATTTACATTATCAACATATCGATTAATGATTTTAGCAAGGTCAATACGACTGAATGTCGATTTCTCAAATGAAATTAATTTTAATACTTCAGCTGGATTTTTTTTAATTATCTCTACAGATTTTTGTTTTATTTTTTCATTAGCTTGCAATGCAGTACTAAGCAGGCCTTTTTTTTTCATCGCATTTGCAGATTGCCCTAAATGAATAGTTGGCTCTATAGATAATCCCCTATCTTTATATGACCGCATATCTACTTTTATGTCATAGCCAGACATTGCTAAATGTTTCGTTGCAATTTCACCCCATGAATTACGCAAATCCTTAATTGCATCTTTATAACCTATGACATTTTCATAAACTACACGTTCTTCTCTTTTTATCGGATTTCCTTCCTTGTCATGAATCGTAACAAAAGATTTTTTCACTGTTCCATCATCATTTAAAACAGCTATTTTTTTTGACCCAAGCCCATGTTCTGCAACAGGACGCAAAGTATGCATTATATGAATATGTGGATTTCCTTCACTGTCGTGATAAACCCAATCAGAAATAAGACCTCGTGATGTAAAGTTTTTATTTATAAATTCTTGCACAAGGGAAATATTTTGTTTTTGAGATAATTCCGATGGTAATGCGATAACAATTTCTCTTGCTAACTGTCCATTCACACGCTCGTTATTTTGAACATAATTCCATAACCATTCACTTTTTTCTTCGTTTTTATTGAGATATTTTAATGGTTGTGTAAGCCATTTTGGTGAATTCTTAGGAAAGTTAATTTCTGAATAAACAAGGTCTTTTTCTTTATTGTATTTGTGTGTACTTGATCCTTCTAGCTCATCAAACATTCTCGTTCTATGACGATACGCTGCAGCTGCAACTGCTGATCTTCCGGAACCAATAATTTTAGCTGATAAATGCGCTATTGCCATGAAGTAGAATTCTTTTAAAGGATAATATTTTTTGTAAAAATATCCTTAGCATAAAACGTTTATGAAATAAACGTATAATTGCGCCTTCAAAAAATCTTTCAAAGAAAGACATTTTCAGGAGCGCATTTCATGCGCACTTTCAATTATTGATATCAGTGGATTTTTCTGTTAAAAAATTTATAAACTTTAGCAAAAAGAAAGATCATTAAATGGCGAGAAAATCAATAAATAAACTTATAGAAGAAAAAAATATTTTAGAAGAAAAAAGAAAAAAACTTCTTGAAAAGATTAAAGCAGCTAAAAAATATGAAGGGGAAAAAATTGCCTTATTAGCAGTAGAAACCGGGTTAACAGAATTAAATATAACAAATGAAGAATGGAAACAAATTTTTGAAGAAATTAAAAATAGATTTCAAAACGAAAAACAAAAATCTGAATAATCTTGGAAAATCTATAAAACTACTAAGACGTATTGAAAAAAGGATCAGATATTTGAGCGATGAAATAAGACGCAAAGATGCACGTGAAAAAATTATATTAGGAGGGCTTATTGTAAAAGCTGGCCTTAGAGAAGCAAATAAGTCATTCATTTTAGGTTGTTTGATTCATGCAGCAAAACTCGATAAAAATTCAAAAGAATATAAAGATTTTGAAAAAATAGGAAAAGATGCTTTTACAGATATGCGGATAACAAATGATACATAAGTTAAACAGTAAACAAATCATACTTTTAATATGCCCAATTGTTTTTTCTATCATCACACCTTTTTTTGTTAACATAACTATTAACGAAATCACAGAAAATGGTACAACACCAGATGCTTATTGGTTTATACGTTCAAAACCTCTTGATGTTTTAATTCTTATTGCACTTTCATGTTCTTTATTCGTCTTATTACAAAAAAGACATATTAGAAAAAATATCACTATTTCTTCATTAATCGTATTCTGTCTTTTCGCCACTTATTACAATGCATCTGAATATATCAGATTGAGTCCTTATGTTGGACAAAATGGTATGACGTGGAAAAATGTTTTGCCTTTCTTTGATAGGATGGTTTTAGCTGGATCTTTCATTGGAATTGTCATTCTTGGCTTCACTATGAAATTATCATTAGCTCCTCCCTCTCCTTTAAAAAATTCGAAAAAAATGATTTTTGGGGGAGCTCAATGGATTGATATGAAACGTCTTGAAAATATTTTTCCAAGTAATGGGGAAATAATTATTGGTGAACGATACAGAGTCGATGAAGATGTTATAAAAGATATAGCTTTTAACCCGACGGATAAAACAACATGGGGGAAAGGTGGGAGTCAACCACTTCTAACATATAACCTTGATTTTGATTCAACACATATGCTCTTTTTTGCTGGTTCAGGAGGTTATAAAACAACAAGTAATGTTATCCCTACTTGCCTTAAATACAGTGGGCCATTAGTTGTTTTTGATCCATCAACAGAAATCGCGCCTATCGTTAAAGAGGCACGAGAACGTTTTAATAACAGAACCGTGTATGTTCTTGATCCGCATGGAAAATCAACTCAAGCTTTTAATCCTTTAGATTGGTTATTAAATGAAAACATCCCCTTATATGAAAGGGAAGCTGGTTTAGTTGAAATTGCTAGACTTTTATTATCTGAAAATCATAAATCAACATCAACAGATCAGTTCTTTACATCACATGCACACAATTTGTTGACGGGACTGCTGGCTCATATTGTTTTTTCCAATGAATACAAATTAGAAGAAAAAAATCTAAAAACTCTTCGTGTTCTCGTATCTGAGCCTGAGCCATCTGTTATCAAAAAATTACGTAAATTACAATCTTCCTCACCATCACAGTTTATTCGTGAAACCCTTGGTGTTTTTACCAATATGGCAGAACAGACATTTTCCGGTGTTTATGCTACAGCATCAAAAGACACACAATGGCTTTCTCTGTCTAACTATGCTCAGATGATTAGTGGAGATGATTTTAAAACAGAAGACATAACAAAAGGCAATATTGATATTTTTTTAAACATCCCTGCTAAAATTTTAAAATCTTATCCTGGTGTCGGTCGCATTCTTGTTGGTTCCTTTCTTAAGGCAATGGAAGCTGCTAATGGTCATTATGCTAAAAGAGTTTTATTTGTTTTAGATGAAATTGATCTTTTAGGATATATGAACATCTTAGAAGAGGCTCGTGATCGTGGGCGTAAATATGGCATATCACTGATGCTATTTTACCAATCGGTCGGGCAAATTGAAAGACATTTTGGCGATGCTGGTGCTATGGCATGGTTTGAAAGTTGTGCTTTCGTTAGTTATGCAGCAATTAAAGATATTAAGACGGCTAAAAATATTTCTGAGTCATGTGGAAAAATGACTATTGAGGTTAAGGGCAAAAGTAAAACTTTAGGGACAACAGGAGCAAAAGGAACCGAAAGTACAAACTTCCAACAAAGACCTTTAATTTATCCTCATGAGATAACACAATCCATGCGAAAAGATGAACAGATCATCCTTGTACAAGGACAGCCTCCTATTCGTTGTGGACGGTCTATATACTTTAGACGAAAAGATTTTAAAGCTCTTGCCAACAAAAATAGATTCGCACTTAAGTAAAAAAAACTCTTATTTTTCAACAAAAATGAGTGAATTTCACTTGTGCACTATAACGATACAATATATAGTAAATTATGATTTTATATATTAAAGGCGCGAGGGGATGAGGATAATGAATAGTGTATCTGAGGTTGAGCTAAACAAAGTAGAAGAGAGCTTACACGAACAACAGCCTGTTCCAAAAAAGAAACGTAAACGCAATCTATTTATACGCATACTTTTATTTTTTGTAGCTAGATTTTTGCATCTCCTTTTCCTTTTCCTTTTATTTATTCGCACACCAGTTCGTGCCTTCCTAAATTTTTTTGCGGGGGGGTCAATGTTAATGGTATTCTTCTTCGTTTATGGATATTTACTAGACCATGAAACATCGTTCATAAACATGACAATAATGATCGGTGGATTTATCTTTGCATGTGTTTGTTTATCAGCCACTTGGGCTTACGATACGCTCTTACTACGTCTAGCGCCTCCCGGTTATGATCTCGCACTCTTCGAATAAATGAGAGGTCACTTTATTCGCACATAATTTAAAATGAGAGGTTTTCCACCTCTCAAACTCACCGGACCGCTCACCAAAATCATGAGATCGTTTCCGCGTTTAGAGAAGGGACTAACAAACCTATGTTCTTAAAGTCAAGGAAGCCCCTACGGGGCGCTTAACAGCGTCCTTGACTTAGAACCTAAACGGTTTGTTTTGTCCTTCTTACGCGGCTCCGAAATCATGATAATAAGGGGAGAGCTTATAAGGGCATTTCAAGAAATGCCTTAAAAAACATTCCATATGGTAGGAAAGATACTAATGTGAGTTGGCGTAAAGAGGATATATTTTAGGTTGTTTACGTTTTAAAGCTTGCGCTAAATCATAAGTTGTTTGCATATCTAACCAAACACGTGCAGTATTTACACCAGCCATTTCAAGTCTAATAGCTAGGTTAGCGCTAATAGCAGCTTTTCCATTTAAAACCCTAGAAAGTGCTACACGAGATAGACCAAGCCGTTCTGCAGCCTCAGTAACAGATAAGCCACTGTCTTTTATTACATCATCGCGTAACACTATACCAGGGTGTGGAGGATTTTTCATCATCATTTGATATTCATCCCTTTATGTTAAACTTTCTAATTTTTTCTATAACTCGTATCGTTACAAGATGCAAAACAAACTTTAAACTTTTCTTTTGCGAGCTTAATTCTTTCAAAACTAATCAAAATTAAAACCGCATCATATAAATGACGCGGCTTTGTTTTTTGCTGTTTAAAAGCAGGCACCCCCCACGCCTATTATTTACGCTGCCATCTTAACAAGATTATCGCCTTCATAAACCTCACAGTCTCTTGGAACACGAAACAAATCGCTGTGTCTTTTGATTCTTGCATTCCCATAAACTTTTCCATAAATCCTTCCATAACCAGTCACTTTTGCATCACCATAAACAGAACCGTAAACATCAAAATGATCACCAACCGTAGCATTCCCATAAACTTCACCATAAATGTTTACCGCACCAGAGACTTTTGCATTACCATAAACTTTTGCTCCTGGTCTAATACGAGCTGAACCAGAGACTTGAGAATACCCAAAAACATGTGCATCATTATAAATCCATGCTTTATGAGAAACACGAACATTCCCACAAACTCTCCCACGAATATAAACACGAGTCATTCCAGACATATGAGCATTCCCATAAACGTGGCCACAAACAACAGCATTACCACACACGATAGCATTCTCATAAACACGGCCGCCGTCACCATAAACAAAAGCATGACCCCCAACCCAACAATCACCATCATGAGAAAGATTATTTTCTTTTTCTATAAAACCACCAAGGTCACCAGCTTTAACATCACCAAAGTCTCTTAATGCACGAATACGATAAAGAGTATGCTCACCAGCTGTTACGGTTTCACTTGTAAATTCATATTTTTTTGAGATCGCGTTCATAATGAACTCCTTACGGTTAATAAAAGTTTTGAATTGACCCCTTACAGAAGTCGGGTGCTCAAAACACGGCCGTAAGTCCGTCGTTACACTTTTCCCATAAAAGGGTATTGTATGGTGTAACCACACCCGACAAAGTTGTTATACGTTGGAATACGCATAAAAGATAGTTAGTTTTAAAAGACATTGGAGAGATTGTTTCGTAACCTATCCGCTTACGGCTTAAGTGTTTTGATCACTTGAGTATTTATATAGCAAAATTCTTTTTTACTGTCAATTATTTTATTCTCTTTTTTTGACATTTTTTCTATTTTTTTCAAATACATAGCTCATAAAAAAGCCTTATATTTTTATCATTTTTTCTACTTAAGTGCCCTTATAAGCTCCCCCCTTATTATCATGATTTCGGAGCCGCGTAAGAAGGACAAAACAAACCGTTTAGGTTCTAAGTCAAGGACGCTGTTAAGCGCCCCGTAGGGGCCTTCCTTGACCTTAAGAACATAGGTTTGTTAGTCCCTTCTCTAAACGCGGAAACGATTTCATGATTTTGGTGAGCGGTCCGGTGAGTTTGAGAGGCGGAAAACCTCTCATTGACATAGAAAATCCTTTTAAACTCATGATATGTAGCACTCTTGTAATTATTTGATAAATAAACAATATTTATTACGTATTTTGTACGTAAATAATAAATATTCACTATTTATTTTATGCGTAATAATTGAAAATAGGGTATATATTCCGGTTAACAGTGATTTTCTATTATCATTTTGAGATAGACCATCTGCTTACAATTTCTTGTGAGAAAGTAATTGAATTTTGCATTACTTTTATATATACTCAATGATTATACTTATAATAAGAGGACTTTTTTATGCCTTCATTAACTGTTACAGCAAAAGGACAAATTACGTTGAAACGGGATTTACTACAGCATCTTGGTATTAGACCAGGTGAGAGGATTGATTTTGATAAATTACCAGGTGGTGAACTTCGTATAAAGGCGTCACAACCTACAAGCACAATTGAGAGCCTTATTGGACGATTTGCTGGAAAACTAAAAAAACCACTAACCATTGAAGAAATGAACGAAATTGTTGCTTCTAGTTGGGCGAATGAGAAATGAAGATTTCTGTAGATACAAATGTTTTAGCTCGCGCTGTTTTACAAGACGATAAAAAGCAGGGTAAGGTGGCAAGCAAGATCTTAAGAGAAGCTTCACTCATAGCTATTTCTTTATCTTGTCTTTGTGAACTTGTTTGGATACTTCGTCGAGGTGCAAAATTATCAAAAGAAGATGTAGCTGGAATGTTACGTGATTTACTAGCAACTAGTAATGTAATAATGAATCGACCAGCTGTTGAAGCGGGTCTTGTTATCCTTGAGGCTGGTGGAGATTTTGCTGATGGTATTATATCCTATGAAGGAAATTGGCTAGGTGGTGAGACCTTTGTTTCATTTGATAAATTAGCGATTGAATTATTAACGAAAAACGGACAACCTACAAAACTTCTTTCTTAATGAATAAGTTAAGACCGTAATGCTGCAATTGGCATAGAAATGATTGGCTTAATTTTCGTAGGTTTAATATTTCTGCGTTCAATATGATGAAATCATATCGAGTAAAGAAGAATATCTGCTTTTAAAAAGTTTTAGAGTTCTTACACCTATAAAGCAAAAGGTAATTTTAGAGCTAATTTCTAATTATAACTAAAACATTATTCCAAAAGTAGCGACAGAAAATAATTTATTGTATGTGTAGTATATGTATGACATATGCTTAACATACGTAATACATATGTGTTATATAAACTTTACAGACGTTAAACATATGTTAAGTGTATGTCGTATATAAGTCTGACATATATAATACATATGTAAGGATTTTTATACATGCCAACAATTGTATTTTGTTCAACAAAAGGTGGTGTTGGAAAATCAACATCAGCGCTTATTCTTTCTCAGGTGTTAGCTCATCATGGATCTAAAGTGAAAATAATAGATACTGATCCCAATCAACCTATTGCTGATGAATGGTGGCAAAATGCTGGTCCTCATTATCCAAACAATATAGATGTTCAAGGAGGGGTTAATGAAAACACTATTATAGACGTTATAGACGAAGCAGCTGATACAAATAGTTTTGTTATTGTTGATCTTGAAGGGTCAGCAAATATAACAGCATCATATGCTATTAGTCGTTCTGATATGGTTATTATTCCTATGGCTGGAACAAAACTTGATAGTCGCGAAGCGGCAAAAGTCATTGCTTTTATAGCTCGTGAAGGAAGAGCGAGAAGAAGTGATATTCCTTATCGTATTATGTTCTCAAAATGCTCTGTAATACAAACTCGTGAAGAGAAAGAAATCCGTAAAGAACTGACTGAAGCAAAGCTTCCTGTTTTGAATCATGGAATAATGAATAAAGCTGCTTTTTCTTCTATTTTTGGGTTTGGTTGCACTCTTTATCAACTCAATAAAGAAGATGTGTCAAACGCTGAATCTGCCATAAAGAATGCTGAGCAAGTTGCTACTGATATTGTAGAAGCATTAAAACTTGAAGGAATAATAAAATGATAAAAGAACGCAAATCAACATTTTCAGCCTTAAATGATCTACATAATTTAAAGCCTATGACAAAAGCTCCTAAACGTGAAAAACAAGATATTGATAAAATTGCACAACAAAGTGGTTTTACAACGCGTCATGCATCCTATGAAAATCTAAGAGAACCTATTTTGACTAAATCTGGTTCTATTGATGGCCGTTCTAGACGCCGCAGTCTGAAAACTAACCGCATAACTCTCTCAATCAGACCTGATGTTGACGAAGAATTTCGTATGCTCGCTGAAAAATTAACGCCACCTGGGCAAGATCTTTTAACTCTTGGTGATGTTTTGCAGTTTTTAATTGATTATTACAACAATTCTGAAAAAATTAATTAAGAAGCAAAAACAACATCAACATGGCCTTTTAGCGTGTTCACTTTTTCAGAGCTAATAACAATTTTAATATCATTGCCCAATTCAGCTAAACATTCAAGCATTTTCATTTCACTAATCCCTCGAAATTCTCCATTTAGAAGATTAGATAATTTAGGTTGAGAAAGGGTCAAAAGTTGACAAGCTTGCTTTTGAGTTAAACCCCTTTCTTTAAGAATTTGACTAATTTTTCTAGCAAGTTTTGCTTTTATAAGCATTTCTTCAGCATCTGGAAAATCAAGATCTGCATAAATATTACAACTTCCATGAAAAATGTCTGTCATTTTTATTCCTTTTCTAGTTGTTCTGCTAATTTTAAACGTTCTTTGATAAGATCCATGTCTAATTTAGATGTTGCAATGCCATGAGTTGATTTTTTTTGAAAGCAATGGAGTATGTAAAGAGTACTTTTATATTGCACGGTGTAAACGGCGCGATAAGTTCCTTGTTTATCGTACGCAATAACCTCTAATGTGTTTGCAGATCCAAAGCCTTTCAAAATTTTGACATTTTCTCCTTTATTTCCTGTTTGAGCGAGATAAAGCGCATAACCAATTCTCTGTTGAACGCTATCGGGAAAACTTTTTACATCTTTGCGTGATGACCCAAGCCATATGATACGTTTCAATATCCCATCCATAAGATGTTTTATACCCATATAGGTATATGTGGTCAAATGATAATTTGAGTTTCAAGAAAAAATTTGTCTATTTTTATATACTTATATTTTTGTTTTTATTCTGAGTTTGATATTTGTTTTTTAGTAGTCTCAAATATATTGCTTAACAAAGTTTTTTCTTACGCAATTGGCATAGAAATGATTGGCTTAATTTTCGTAGGTTTAATATTTCTGCGTTCAATAAATAAGTGTAAAGTATTCACACTAACTCCTAATTGTTTAGCAATACGGCTTCGCGATAAACCAACATTAATGAGTGCTTGAATTTCATCAATATGGCTATCAAGTTTTAATTGCGTAGAAATACTCCCTTTTGGCCGACCAAGTTTAATACCTCGTTGACGAGCAACACTTAATGCTTCTTTTGTGCGCGTTTGAATTAAATGTCTTTCAATTTGCGCTACTATACCTAATACGGTTGCGATAATATCGCTTTGTAAGCTCCCATCCATGACAAGATTTTGTTTTGTCACGTGAACAATTAAACCACGTTCACTAGCGGCTTTGAGAATTTCTAAGACAGCAAGAGAAGAACCAGCTATACGAGAAAATTCAGGTGTCAATAACACATCTCCTCGTTCTGCTTTTTCAATTAAAAAACCAAGTTTACGTTTTCGCCAATCCTTTCCTCTACTTGCAATTTCCTCTTCAATATAGAGTGGAGCAAAACCATTTCTGTTAGCATATTCTAACAAGCCAAATTTCTGATTTTCTGTATCTTGCCCATCACGGGAAACTCGTAAATAAGCATAAAATTTTGGCATGTTCAGCAAAAAGGTTATTTTAGATTAAAACTGATATATTTTTATTCAAAAAAAATGTCAAATAAATATATGGTTTCATATCAGAAAAAATGATCGTTTATTCTGACATTTTTGCTAAAACATACGCTGTTAAAAAGCCTAATGAGAGCAAGATCGGCATAATGAACAAACTTGGTTCTAACGGACCTAAACACAGACGTAAAAGTATTGGAAGCATTAGGATAACTTGAAAACCTACTATGAGCAGGAAACTATAAAATTTTAATATATTGATAATAGTGTCTTTAATATTATTTTTCTTTTCGTTATCATTGATTTGATTCATATTTATGTTCTAAAGGGGATACGGTTTTGAATCTATTAGGTTGGTCTATTGAATGATTATTTAAATAAATCTGAATGACTTCCTGTTCTGTCAAAATGAACGTGTTCATCATTAACACTATAAATTAGCAACCAATCTGGTCCATATTTTGTGTCAGCATTTTTGGTAGAAAATCCCATATCACGGATAAATTGAGATCCACATTGATGCTTAAAAAGCCGCATCATATCAATGACGCGGCTTTTACTTTGTTAAAAACCTACTGTTTCACTGTTATAAAAACTATTCTTCCATCCATACGAGGTTGTACATAATTATTACCAATTCTGTCATTACCTATATACTCAGCAGAACCACCAACCTTAGCATTTTCGTATACATGAGCATCCCCATGAACCTTGACACGATCCATAACTACCGCATTGTCATAAACACGTGCCCTTTCATAAACTTCAACACCTCCTTGCACTATAGAATTTCCATAAACAGATGCATCATCATAAACACGTACACCCCCTCTTAATTTAGCATTATCGAAAATTTGAGCTTTTCCACTAACTATAGCATTATCACACACATAGGCGTCATTATAAACCATAGCATTATCTTCAACCCAACAATCACCATAGTGAGAAAGATTATCTTCTTTCTCTATGAAACCACCAAGATCACCAGCTTTAATATCACCAAAGTCTCTTAAGGCACGAATACGATGAAAAGTACACTCACCAAGTTTTTGGGTTTCACTTGTAAATTCATATTTTTTTGAGACCGTGTTCATAATGAACTCCTAGTTGTAAAAAAAGTTTTCAATTGACACCCCTAACGGGCGCCGGGCGCTGAAAACATGGCAACTAGTCCATCGTTACACTTTCCCCATAAAGGGTATTGTATGGTGTAACCACACCCGACAAAATCGTTATACGCTGGAATATGTATAAAAGATAGTCAGCTTTTTAAAGACAGGGGAGAGATTGTTTCGTAACCTATCCGCTAGTTGTTTTAGTGTTTTCAGCACTTGAGTACTTATATAACAAAATTCTCTTTTTTTGTCAATTATTTTATTCTCTTTTTTTGACATTTTTTATATATTTTTCAAATACATAACTCATAAAAAGCCTTATATTTTTATCAACTTTTTTCTACGTAAGTGCCTTTATAAGCTCCCCCCTTATATCATGATTTCGGAGCCGCGTAAGAAGGACAAAACAAACCGTTTAGGTTCTAAGTCAAGGACGCTGTTAAGCGCCCCGTAGGGGCCTTCCTTGACCTTAAGAACCTAGGTTTGTTAGTCCCTTCTCTAAACGCGGTAACGATTTCATGATTTTGGTGAGCGGTCCGGTGAGTTTGAGAGGTGGAAAACCTCTCATTAAAAACTATTTTTATTGCCATTTTTCTGAAACTACTTTATGATTTAAAAGGTGTAATTGATCGTATACGCAGCGATCAAAAGGGATCTAAAAACCCTACATTCGAACACAAAAATTAACCCATTATCATATGGGGTTCCCGGGATTCCGGGAGTTTTTGTGATGTCCAGGTGCTATAGCACTAAAAGCAAAAAAGCTGACTTGAACTCAGTGTTTTTAGACTCCCGGAATACCAATGCGAGGGCGCTCGCTACCGGCGGGGGTATTAAGAGTGCAAAAAAATCCTCATAATGATATTTTTGTAGGCAAAAAAATCCGATATAGAAGAAGAATGTTGGGAATGTCTCAAAAAACATTGGCTCATCATTTAAGTATAAGCTTTCAACAAATCCAAAAATACGAAAAAGGATTAAATCGTGTAGGAGCTGGACGGTTGAAAGACATTGCTGATATATTTGATGTTCCTATTTCCTTTTTTTACCCTGATGCCACAACAAAAGAAGGTGGTGTGCACCATCATGATGAAATCATATCGAGTAAAGAAGAATATCTGCTTTTAAAAAGTTTTAGAGTTCTTACACCTATAAAACAGAAGGTGATTTTACAATTAATTTCTAACTATAACTAAAAATTTTATTCAAAAAGGTAATATCTGTAAAAATAATTTATTATACGTATAGCATATATCTAGCGTATATAATGTAAAATTAAAATCTCCATCTTAGAAAAAGTCGATAAATCACTAAAGGGAAATACCTTTATTTTGAGACAGATGAATCCCTAGAGCTTTTGCTTGCATTTGTTCGTACAGTCTGCGCATGACTTTCATATTGTCTCTCCGTGCCTCAATGATTGATTTTTCAACTACCGTTAAACGAGCTTTGTTTAAATTACCTAACCGTGTATAATGCGACGCCATTGCCTGACGTGCCTCGTCATAAGGCAATCCATTTTTTCGGTTTTTTGACAAACTATGCGCTTTGTTGATCAGTTGATACTGAGTAGGATCAGCAACAATTGCCGTATGTTCTTTAACAACATTGATTTCAATCAAAGCAGTTTTAAGGCTACTTTTCATTTCTGGACTATTGGCATATCTAGATAAATCACCTTCTACAATACTATATTCCGTATTGAGAAGTAATGACAAATCCCTACTTTGGCCAACATTGCGAATATAATTACAAAGATCCTTTCGTACATCATGCAATTTTTTAACCGCTAATGTATCCTCTACATTTTTTACATGGTTATTTTCTCGCAATAAAAACTTTTTTAAAATTTCAATTTCGTTAGAAATGGTGACCTCCTATAACAACACCTTTATCCAACCAATCTGGTCCATATTCTTCATCAGCATTTTTGGTAGAAAACCCCATATCACGAATAAATTGGGGTCCATTCCATTTTCTAAGACATAAAAGCGAATGAGCTGGTAATTCTGTCATGGCTAACCATTCCCACGCTGTCTGTCCATCATTAGCGCGATCTGCAGCCTCTGATTCAACAGTATAAATAGCATCTTGAGATAACCCTCCCACTCTCAATTCTTCACGTTCTGCATCAGTCATATAGCTTTTAGGTAATTTCTTTTTCATTAAAATCTCCTCATCGTTATGTAGGAAAATATACATTGTATATTAGTCTAAGTCATGAATCTAAGCAATTGAAACAATGGTTTTCTCTAATATCTTATCTAATTTTTTGTTGTCCAACATGTTTTTACACTTTTATTTTTGCCAAACAGTCTGTTCATTTAATTGAATTAATCCATAAATAGAACGTTCAAGATATAACTCGTCCCGTTTTTGTTTATCAATCATGCCACGCAAGTATCCTCCTGGTGAATGAATAAGTTGACGAGCGTATTTTTCGAGAATAATCCCAACAGCAAGAGCAGCTTTTTTAAATCCCATAATTTCTCTAGCCTGCTTAACGGCATCAGGAGAAATACCAGTCATTTTAGCTAAAAACTCTGTTGATCTTGCTAAATCGTCGACTGAATTGAGTTTGTTATCAAGGAATTCAGAGACGTTAGGCATAGCGCTAACTAAAGTCTCGGGCTTAATTTGAGGCAATACGCTATCATTTAAAAGAAGTGTTGGCTCGGTTTCACATGTGTTCTTTTCACTGTTATTTTCATAGCGACTGGAAGTCGCGTTAATTGTTTTAGAGTATTCGGATTTATCCGAATTCATTATTGTTAGTTTGTTTTTTGAAGAGTGATTTGTTTTCTGTGTATCCGTATTACTTTTACAAATATGATAGGGATTTGTATTATGTATGTGCATAACATTTTCGATATACGTGCATAACATTTTATTAGAAAAAAAGCGATTTAAAAGCCAATTGAAAAGTCGAATAGCTTTTTCAAGTTTAGAAAATGATGCCTTTGTTGGTACACCAACCGCAGTCATAATTTTTTTTACACGTTCCAAAACTATTGAACTAATTTGTGTGGATTCTGTAATTTTAGAACGTAATTGACGATAAATTCCTCGAAATCTTCGAAGCGCGTCTTTCTGAAGGTCTTGTTCTTCCTTAATTGTATAAATATAATTCTGAAGTTCATGATAGCGTGCAACTAAGATGCTAAGATCAATACCGCAGGCGATTGAGATACTACCATTATAGTTGACGGGAAATCGTTTAAAATTTCCAGAGTCCCGCATAACAATAAGGCCTTTATCATAGAGTCGGCTGAGTAATCTGCTCACATGAACAACAGTACACCCAATCTCCGAAGCAATTTGACGATTGCTTTTAAATATGACTGGTATTCCTCCTTGCTCAAATGAAGCGATTGGAGCTGTATTTAGAAGAATGCTTAATAAATGAGCCTCTGTTCCTTTGATAAGACCTGTTATAGGCAATTGCCGTGCAAGAATAATGAGCTGGCTTCTATTAATAGAACCAATTTCTGCATGGTCTGCAATTTTCATATATTCTAAATGCTTTGCATTTAAGCGTCTTCCCGATGTTTTATTAACCATAATCAGTTTAACCTCTCTGTTAGAGGCAAAAAAAGATAAAAACACCTTATTTCCGCAAAAAAAACTCTTGCAGAACTCTTCGTAATGCATTAAATTGGGAATTGTCATTTTTCCGCATTTTTATGCATTATGTTATGAATGTTTTTAGAAAACCCTTCTGTTTCAGCAGTTGGGTTTTTTATTTTTTGCCATTAATTTCCTCTTATTAAAAAAGAATCATTGATCCGCATATTTCATGCAGTCTACGACTATACGTAAAACAAAAACATTTTCAATATACTAATAAACTCCAAGGCCCTGCTCTTTTGTTTACTGTACTTAAGGTCCCCTTCCTCCTATTCATTGTATTAGATTAGCAAGCCAAAGGCTTCCGATTTTCTTTCTTCTATTAAAGGATCTTTATTTCTTTCACTGCATGAAATATGCAAAGAAAAAACAATGTCATTGCCATTAAATACAAAATTAGGATTGATAAAATACCAACCGCGATGAAAAGATCTAGCTATAATATTAGCTTTTTCTAACTCAACCAAACCACGTAAAAAGGTTGAGTGTGATAGTGTTATTTTTTCTTCTTGAGATTTTAAATAATCTTCTAAAACAAATTTATTTAAGAGTACTGGATTATTGCTAATTGTTTTGCTTTGAAACAACCACATTAAAACTCTAAAAGCTTTTACACCAGCTATTTTAAGTTCAAAAATTTTTTTAATAGCATCAATAGACTGCATCACAAACTGCTTATGATTTGCCTGTTTGTATGTGGTAATATGCGTTCCTTTATTTTTACTTGTTGGGTGACTTAATCGTGATATTTGAATCCATTTTTTATTAATTGGAAGCACTCTATCAGCATCAAATGGATTATCCGCATATCTCATAGTTTGCTTTCTATGTTTGACTGATATATGAACTGTCATTTATGACAATACAATTGTCAATTATATGGTTAATTATGACATTTTAGGTAAATGATTCTTCTATAATTGTCAATTTATTTTGTTTTTTTCTGAAGAAAATATTTCAATTCATATATGGGTATTGAAATGAAAGAAGTAAATTTACGACAAGGACGATATTCACCATTTGAAAATCCTTTTCTTAATGAGTCTGAATTTTGTATAGATAATCAGATCATCAAAACATCCATTACTCAACAAAAGTCGGTTGATCCAAACACTGATGAAACAACTAATATATCTACGATTCTGATTACTGAAAAAGAAGATGAAAAGGACTTCATCAAAATATTTGCTGCCGGTGTTCAAGCAATTTTTAGTTTATCTCGCACTGCATATCGTGCCCTTATTCTAGCTTTGCAAATATATCATACCAATCAAGGTAACCATGATGGGAGTATTACTCTGATTTGGTATGATGGGGGAATTAACGGACAAAAGCTGGATATGACTGATAGAACATTTTATATAGGTATAAAAGAACTTATAAATAAAAAAATTTTACAACCAAAATTACCAAATCAATATTGGATTAATCCAGCGATATTCTTCAAAGGTGAAAAAATTGTTTTTATAAAAGAATATCAAATAAACTCATCTTCTACCAAAACTAAAAAAAAGACAAATCAAATAAAACAAGATTCTCTAGATGATGGATATCAAACTGATATTGAAGACTTTACAAGTAAATAATAATCATACTTCACTGTTTCTTGTGCAATTAAAGAAAAAATGAGAAAATCCTCTTGTAAAACATATTATAGTGACGTAGCTTTTTGTTGCTTTATAAAAAATCATTCTGAACTGATTTAATCTAATCACAAGTTAGGTTATTTTATTTTCTAATGATCCCCCCCCCGAAAGACCCTTCTGTTTAGTCAGTTGGGTTTTTATTTTTTGAGGTTTGTATTTCTCTTTTTCATATCATTTATTTCATTGTTTTCTCTAGCGATAGCGATACGAAACGATGTAGAGGGAAGGGAACGCGCCCCTTCATAGCGCTGTAGTGACCGCCCGATGCGAGTAAGTAAAAGCGTCAATAAAAACAACAATTTTCCATGATTGGAGTTGTCCATGCAGAATGCAAAGCAGGCTGTGGTCAACTTTTACTTGACAGTATTACTAGGGAGGGCCGGTTGTGGAAATATTGTCCGGCCACTTTTAGAAGCTATCTTTCAAGAATCTCAAAGTTAATATAATATTTTATATCTGATAACAAATTTCTTAAAAGTTTTTATAATGAAGCCAGCTCTTGATTTTATTTAGAACAATCAATGCGGATCGATAGGATTATAAGTACCGTTTCTTCTTCTCCAATCTTCTGGATGTTCGAAATCGCCAGACCATAATCCGATTTTGGCTTTTTGAGCAGAAAATTGCAATTCTTTGTAGTGTGCAGGTGAAGGAAAATTATGTTGATCTTTTGGTAAGACCATCATTCCTTCTGAAAGACCTAGACTGGCAATATCAACCCCATCAACAAAACATTGTGCGTAATGAATCTGCCTGACGACACGAGCTTGTTTACAAGTAACATTTTTATCGATTGTTTTCGATACAAGCCATGCAGTAACAAAAAAACCACAAGGCCACTGAATACCGTTACGTAACGCAAATTGACGTGGTTCACATGACTCAACGCCGTACAATTGAACACGACGTATAATTCTCTTTCGCCAGATCTCATCTACAGGTGTTATCATTTTAAAAGTAACACCGCTTGTTACCTGTATAGCGCCTGAATAAACTGGTGTGTTCTCTTTGTGTAATTGTGATGAACCGGAAATTTTTATTGGTTTATCTGAATCAAAAGTAAATTTTAGATCGGGATCTCGAAATTGCTTTTCTATTATAAATTTTGCTTCTTGAATGAAAGGTAATTCAATAAAATTTTCAGTATTTTTACTAAAAGTAAAAATAACAACAACAATAATATAAATTAAAATTAGATATTTAAACCACGATTGAAATATTTTTCTGTTTATATTCATTGTAATAAAATTATTATTCTCATGAAATAGTTGTACAAAGTATTTTTTCATTTAATATAGTTATAATTTTTATAAAACTATCATAATATAAAGGAGCGGGGGATTTTATGCCTTCACACAAATTAACTATATCAGATACACAAAAGAAATGGTTAGCTACAGGGCTTATCTTGTTTATCGCATTTATAACATTAAGTGACCCAGCATTAGCTCAAAGCTTTGGGCAAGTTGAAAATGCTCTTGATAAAATAGTGAATGCTATGACGGGAACCATTGCAAAATCTATTGCGACTATTGCCGTTGCTGGCACTGGTATCGCGTGGATTGCTGGTTATATCGAAATGCGCAAAGCTTTCTTTGTTTGTGTCGGTATAAGCATTATTTTCGGTGCATCACAAATTGTAGGAATGCTATCATCATCTTAACATAGTGATTTAAAGTAATGAAAGAGTGTGATCAGCTCACTGAAGATACATTGTTTCTTGCCTGTACACGGCCTGCAATGATTGCGGGCGTTACAGTAGAAGCTATGGGTTTAAATTTTATGGGCACGCTCATAATATTTATTCTAGCAGGTAATATTTTCTTCATGGCACTTGGTGTTACTGTACATTTTATAATGAAGGAAATTATCAAACACGATCATAATAAATTTCGTGTTCTTATTGCGTGGTTGCAAACTCGCAAGTTTTCAAGAAACGCTGAGCAATGGGGAGGTGGTAGCATTTCTCCATTACGGTTAATCCGTAATTATGAGGAGCTAAAATGAACACAGCTCAACGTAAGCGTGAACCCCAGCCGGAATCAGTCATACCTTATGTGCGCCATGTGAATGAACATATTATAGCGTTGTCATCACGAGCGCTTATGACTGTTATAGCCCTTGAAGGGGTTAATTTTGAAACAGCAGATATTGCTGATCTTAATGTCTTTCATGAACAATTAAATAACTGTTTTAAAAATATAGCTGATGAGCGGATAGCAATTTACAGTCATATTATCAGAAGGCGCGAAACAGTCTATCCAGATGGCACTTTCAGATCAGAATTTGCACAGACATTGGATGATAAGTACCGTCAAAGAATGGTGTGTCAAGAATTATATCGTAACGACCTCTATCTTTCAATCATATGGAACCCTCATGTTGATAAAACCGATAAATTAGCTGACTTTTTTAAACGCTTAGGGAAAGCAAAAGAAGCAGAAACAGAGGTAGACGCAGAGTCAATTCGTAAGCTTGAAGATGTTGCAACCAATCTTATGCAGAACTTAGCGCGTTATGGTGTAAAACAACTTGGTCTTTATGAACATAACGGTAATATTTTTTCTGCACCAAGTGAGTTTATTCACCAATTGGTAGGTGGTCGTTATGAGCGTGTACCTCTTACATGGGGAACAATAGCATCATCTGTATATTCAGATCGGATTATTTTCGGTAAAGAAATCATAGAAATACGCCACGAAGCAAAGCAAAAGTTTGCGGGAATGTTTGGTTGGAAAGAGTATCCGGCTAAAACCAGACCAGACATGACAAATGGTTTGCTTACTCTCCCGTGTGAGTTCATTTTTACGCAATCCTTTATTTTCAAAAGCAAAAACGTTGCAAAACAAATTATGGGGCGTAAACAAAATCAGATGATCAACGCCGGGGATCGCGCAGGATCTCAAATTGATGAATTAGATGATGCATTGGATGATCTTGAATCAAATCGTTTTGTTTTAGGCGAGCATCACTTGTCATTAGCAGTCTTTGCTGACACACAACGAGAGCTCATCGATAATCTCGCAAAAGCACGTGCTCGCCTTACAGAAGGTGGTGCTGTCGTTGCTCGTGAAGACTTAGGGCTTGAAGCAGCATGGTGGGCACAACTTCCGGGCAATTATGCTTATCGAACGCGTTCTGGTGCTATTACAAGCCGTAATTATGCAGCACTTTCACCCTTTTATTCATTTCCGATTGGAAAAATAGATGGCAATCAATGGGGGCCTGCTGTTGCTCTTATGAAAACATCAGCTGGATCTCCTTTTTACTTTAACTTTCATTTTGGTGATTTAGGAAACACTTTTATTTGCGGTCCATCTGGATCTGGTAAAACCGTTATTGTCAATTTTTTATTAGCTCAGCTTCAAAAGCATGACCCTGACATGGTATTTTTTGATAAAGATCGTGGAGCAGAACTGTTTGTTAGAGCTGGTGGCGGCACATACATGCCACTAAAAAATGGTAAGCCAACAGGTATAGCACCGCTAAAGGGGTTAGATTATAGCAATCCTGCCAACAAAGTATTCTTACGACACTGGATTACAAAGCTTGTCTCTAACGAGGGAAAAATAATAACTGAAGCAGAGCGTCAGGACATTTCTGCAGCTGTTGATCAACTAGCCTTATTGCCTAGAGAACAGCGCACAATATCTGCATTGCAAATGTTTTTTGATACTACCCATAGGGAGGGTATCGCTGGATGTTTGGAAAAATGGCGTAAAGGCAATGCCTTAGGGTGGGTCTTTGATAATGATGACGATGATATCGGGATTGACGCAAAATTCATTGGTTATGATATGACTGACTTTTTGGATAATGACGAAATCCGTCCTCCATTAATGATGTATTTATTCTATAGAATACTTGATCTGATTGACGGGCGCCGCATTATCATCGTTATTGATGAGTTCTGGAAAGCACTAGAAGATGATTCATTTAAAACATTTGCGCAAGACAGGCTAAAAACAATCCGTAAACAAAATGGTTTAATGCTTTTTGCAACGCAATCACCAAGAGACGCACTCAATTCAACAATTGCACACACCATTATAGAACAATGCCCAACACAAATATATTTTCCTAACCAAAAGGGAAATTACGCAGATTACGTGGATGGTTTTAAATTATCAGATCGAGAGTTTAACTTGATACAAACAGAATTAACGCGGGAGTCACGCCGGTTTTTAGTCAAACAAGGTCATAGTTCTGTGGTTGCAGAACTAAATCTACGTGGATTTGATGATGAAATAGCCATTTTAAGCGGAACAACCAAGAATGTTGAATTACTGGAGACAATCATGAGCGAAGTGGGTGAATCTCCAGAAAAATGGCTTCCGCTCTTTCAAGAAAGGCGAAAACAATGAGGAAAATTTTACTAACAATAGCATTTTGTATAATCTCTTTTGGGTTAACACCGAATGTACTAGCACAAATGCCCACGTTCGATGCAGCAGCTGTTGCCAAAATGATAGAACAATTAAAACAAGGCAAACAACAGCTTGACCAATTAACTTCTCAAATCGATGAAATGAAGAAATTGTACGGCTCTCTAAATGGCATTGCAGATTTATCTTCACTTCAAGAAATGCTCAATAATAAAGAAATTCAAGCTGCCTTACCTTCCAATTTTGGTGATTTTGAAAAATTGTTAGACGGTAAAAGTGGAAACAGTGCAAAATGGGAAGAAAAGCTTTCGTATAAAAAACCAGCAGGTGGTGCAGGATCAAAAGAAGCAGTTGATGCTTTCTACGAAGAAGAGGTTAAAAAAGCTGAACAACGCAACCAGGGACAAGCAGCCACAGGCGAAGCTGTTTATGCATCAGCTAATGAAGTGAAACAAACTATTGAACAACTAATGAAACAACTTAAAAATGCACAAACTGCCGGTGAAGTTCAAAGTATTCAAGCGCAATTAGCAGCTACGCAGGCAATGTTGCAAACACAAGTCTTGCAAATGCAAGCTGCTGCTATGATTCAACAGGCTGAAATTGAAGCTGCAGAGCTCCGTTATGAAGAAGAACTTAGAGCGCGATACAAAAGTTATGCTGACCAACTATAAATCATAAAAAATTAAGAGAGAAAATTTAATCATGAATAAAATCATTATGATAACATTGCTTCTTTACACTGGGCTTATTATCGCAGGCTGTGAAAAAACTTACAGTGTCGAAGAATTTAAGCAAAATGAAGAATTGCGTGATGAATGGCAAGCAAGATGCAGAATGGGTAAAGAATCTAAAAATTGTCAAAACATGCGATTAGCTGCCCACGAGCTTGGACAAGAACGTGCAAAAAAAGGAGAGGAAAAACTCAACAAATTGCTAGAAGAGCTCAATAAAAAGAGAGAAGCACGTGAAAAGGCTGAACAAGAACGTAGGAAAAAAGAGATGGAAGAATACCAAAAACGGCTTAAAGAGAAAGAAGAACGCGAAAAAATTCAACAGAAAAAAGAACATCACAACGAATAATTACGAGAATAGGTAACGAAACGAATTCATAAATAAAAGGGGAATTCAACCATGAAAAAAATAATTATGACAACACTACTTCTTTGCACTGGGCTTATCATTGCAGGATGTGAAAAAACTTACAGTGTAGAAGAATTTAAAAAAAATGAAGAATTGCTCAAAGAATGGGCAGCTAGATGTGGAATGGGTGGACAATCTAAAAATTGTCAAAACGCCCGGGTAGCAGAGGATCAACTCCATAGAGAGTACTATGAAAATCTTTCTAAAGAATTATGATGATTCTAACAATTAATAAAGAAAAGCACAAAGGAAATTTAGTCATGAATAAAATCATTATGACAATACTGCTTCTTTGCACTGTGCTTGTTATTACAGGTTGCGAAAAAATTTACAGTGCAGAAGAATTTAAAAAAAATAAAGAATTGCGCAGCGAATGGGCATTTAAATGTCTGACTGGAGAATCTTCTAAAAATTGTGAAACTGTGCGGGAAGCCATCAACGAAATTGAAATAGAAAATAGAAACAATAGGATGGAAGAACTCAAAAAACAGCTAGAGGAAGATAGGAAAAAATTCGAAAAGCGTAGAAAAGAAATGGAGCGAAAAAAAGAACTTCGTAACGAATGATATGAGAATATATAACGTAACGAACTCATAAATATCGTAAATAAAATGGATATCCTATAATGGCAAAAATATTAGAGGAATATAGCCTCTTTGGTGAGATGGATAAATCATTGATGGAACCCGTTATGCAAACAATGGACGAAAACATTGTAAATCTTTCATCTGCTTTATCTACCCCAATTATGGCAAGCGCAACAATTTATATTGCGTTCATTGGTTATAATGTCACATACGGGCGTTCTTCCATACCATTATTGGATTTTATAGCTACAGCTGTAAAACTTGCTATTATTGTTACACTTACAACACACGCCCCTGAGTATAATGTCTGGGTCAAAAAATTCTTTTTCACTGATCTGCCTAATGCTATTACAAGTGTTCTGCAAACGTCAAACATAGACGATAATATATGGGATACTATGGTCCAAAAAACTTCTAAGCACGTTTTTGCAAAAACGGCGAAGGCAAAATGGTGGCAATGGATTGGCTTATGGCTTACAGGTATGTGCTGCATTATCATCGTTGGTGCATTTTGTTCTGTTGGTTTTATCGTCACAACTTTTGCTAAACTTGGTCTTTTTCTTGTTTTATCATTAGGACCACTTTTTATAGGTCTTTACATGTTTTCAACAACTAGACGTTTTACAGAAGCATGGTTAGGTCAAGTTGCAAACTTTGTTGTTTTGCAAGTATTGTTGGTTGTGCTGGGTGGCTTATATCTCAATCTTACACTAAAGATTATGACAAATGATATTTTGGATTTAGCAAGTGCCCTCAACAGATTCTTGACGGTTGGTATATGCGGTATTTATCTTTTTATGAATTTACCTGGCATTGCAACGGCTTTAGCTTCAGGTGGTGCAAATCTTATAGGGGGAAAAGATGCTGCTAGACACGCCAGGAAAGCAGCACAAGCAGGTGGGCGTACAGCAAAAGCAGTCGGTCGTGCTGTTAGAAAGCTAGTTACAAGAGTGTGAAGAGGATAAATTACAAATGCGGGATTTTAAAAACATTGGGATCATTTTATCGCTTATTTGTTTTATGAGCGGGTGTGCGTCTTTTCAAAATACAGCGAAACCATTACCGAAATGTAACGGATATTCTAAGCGAGCCTTAAACAAATCAATGTGGAATTGGGAAGGGAAAAATCCATCCTCCACCCCAATCATGATCAACAATGATACAAGCGTCAAATCATCAGCGCAAAATGATAGTTTTGATATGGCTTTAGCTGAAAAATCAAAACATCACGAAATTGAATCATATAAAAATTGCGGGTAAATAAAATGAAAAAGAAAGACGTTGAGCAATACATTGCTGAAGCGCGGTCATTTGATCAAGATCGAATAATCACATCCCGCCGTATTACGCGTGCCTCGCTTGCTATTGCTGGGGTAGCAGTTATAGCTGCAATTGTCTCTTCATTAGCCGTTATAGTGCTTGTACCACTCAAAACAGTTGAACCATTTGTAATCCGCGTTGATAATTCAACGGGTATAGTTGAGGTGGTTGAAGCATTAAAAGAAAGCCCCGCAAATTTTGATGAAGCTATTACACGCTATTTTGCTGCAAAATATGTTCGTGCTCGTGAAGGGTTCAATTTAAGCGAAACGCAAAATAATTTTAAGACGGTTTCTTTGTTATCTTCTTTTGAAGAGCAAGGTAGATTTGCTGAATGGTATGGTGCCAAGAATCCACAAAGTCCACAATTTTTATATAAAAACGCTGTTGCAACCATTTCTGTAAAATCAATTTCGTTTATCAGTAAAGATGTCACCCAGGTTCGTTATTATAAAACAGTTCGTGAAAATGATACTAATAAAGAATCCATTACACATTGGGTAGCAACTCTTACTTTTGGATATGTCAACGCTCCAATTTCTACGCAAAATCGTTTGGTGAATCCTCTTGGTTTTATGGTTCGTGAATACAGAACTGATCCTGAAGTGGTGAATTAACAATGAAGCAAATTATATTTTCTTTTTTCCTCAGCATTGTGGTCAGCTCTTTTTTAAACAATGTGAGCTACGCTAGTATCTCTCCTATACGTGCACCTAATGACAATAGAATTCGCTTTGTCAATTATGATGCCTATAATGTCACAAAAATCATTGGATCTATACGTTCATCCGTGCAAATAGAATTTTCCCCTAGTGAAGAAATTGCACATGTTGCTATTGGAAATAGTGTTGCATGGGAAGTGGCACCGGCTGGAAACATTATTTTTCTCAAACCACGAGAAGTTCAGCCTATTACAAATCTACAAGTCATAACAACACGGCGTGATGGATCAAAACGATCTTACCAATTTGAATTGATGGTTAAAAATGGGGAAATTTCATCTGAAAGTGAAACATATTTCCTTGTAAAATTTCGCTATCCTCAGGATGAAGCAGCACAAAGACAAATTGAAGCACAACTCAAAAAAGATAGAAAACAAGCATTATATGTAGATGAAGCCTTTGGTGCTTATGAACAACATGGACCAAGAAATTGGGCTTATTCAGCTCAAGGAACGGTTATTCTTGAACCAACATCAGTTTATGATAATGGCAAAACAACCACTTTTACTTTTTCTGATAATCAGGAAATTCCCGCGATCTATATTGTTGGAAGTGATGGCAAAGAATCCCTCATTCCTAAAACAACAAAAGGAAATATGGTCGTTGTGCATGCTATTAGTCACCAATTCATTTTAAGACATGGAGCAAACGTTTTATGTGTTTTTAATGAAGCCTATCAACCTAAAGGAAGCGATCCAGAAACAGGTACAACCTCACCATTTGTTGAACGTAAAATCGTTACAGATCTTTAAGGGGAAAAGTGAAAGGAATAAATACGTGAGTGACAATAATGATGAGATAATCGCTGAAGATCGCGGAAAAATTGATGATAATCAAAATAGTATATCAAGCGAAACAAGAAAAAAAGTAATTATAGGGCTCGCCTTTTTAGGGTTTGGCGCCTACATGCTTTGGAATATATTATCAACTTCATCAACACCAGATGATACAGAAAAAGAACCCAAAAAAGAAGTACAAAGCTTTAATACTTCACTCACTCCTTTAGAATTAGCTCCTTCTGAGCCAAAACCGCAAATTGGTCAAATTGCATTACCAGCACCAACACCGCCAATTGAGGATATCAAAGATGATCCATTGCTTGATGCGGCAAGACGTTCACCGGTTTTAGCTTTTGCTAGTGAATCTCATTCCCAAGACAATAAAACAAAAAGAAACAATCTTTCTGAAATAACTGAAATCTTTAATAAAGATTCTCAAAATTTCTCTACTCTTTTAAAGCCTACAAAAATAGAAGGAACAAAAGCAGAATTACTAGGCAATAGAAATTTTATTATTGCAATGGGAACATCCATTCCATGTATATTAGAAACAGCAATAAGCAGTGATCAGCCAGGTTTTACAAGCTGTGTTATTAATCGTGATATTTTATCTGATAATGGCCGCGTTGTTTTGCTTGATAAAGGAACGCAAATTGTTGGTGAATATCGAGCTGGGTTAAAAAAAGGACAAAACCGGCTTTTTGTTCTCTGGACAAGAGCAAAAACACCCAATGGAGTCATTGTTACTCTCGCATCACCAGCCACTGACAATTTAGGAAGATCTGGTTTTGATGGCGCAATTAATACCCATTGGTGGGAACGCTTTGGATCAGCATTGTTACTTTCTATTGTTGATAATACTTCAGCAAACCTATCAGGTCAGATAAGTGATAGCATCCAAATCGCTGGCACAAACAACCTTGGCAAAGAAGCCGCTAGTATTGCTCTTGAAAATCAAATTAATATACCTCCTACCTTAGAAAAAAATCAGGGTGAATTAGTGAATATCTTTGTAGCAAGAGATTTGGATTTTTCATCAGTTTACAAGCTGGCCGTAACAGAGAAAGAGAATAAAATCTTTACGGGTTCCGCCCCGAGCAATTTCTTTCTCCATTCTCCTGTTCGGTAAAAGTAAACTGTCATGACAGCAACGAAAAATGCAGAACGGACCTCCGTTGTTTTAACAAAGTTAAAGCTATTAAATGATTACTTAAATGATGAAAGTTTGTTTGAAATTGTTATCAATCGTCCTGGCGAGGTCATGGTCGAAAGCCAAAATGGTTGGGAAACACATAAACTTGAAGAACTAACATATAGTGAATTGGAAGGTATAGCAAAAGTTGTTGCTGCTTATACAACTCAGAAAATCAGTGTAGAAAACCCAATCCTCTCAGCAACACTGCCCAATAATGAACGCATACAAATTGTAATGCCTCCTGCGGCTGCACCAAATACTATTAGCATGACAATTCGTAAGCCTTCCTCACGAACTTTTTCTCTTGAAAGTTTGCATGAAAAAGGTTTGTTTTCTGTCACTAAAAATGTCAGTTTTACCCCATCTGAACAGATGATTGGACGATTAGGTGAACTATCCGACAGCGAACAAGAATTAACGAAATTGTTCATTGCTAAAGACTTTAGTAGTTTTTTAGAAAAGGCCGTTATTGCGCAACAAAATATTTTAATATCTGGTAAAACAGGATCAGGAAAAACAACACTCTCTAAAGCTTTAATTGCAAAAATTCCTGAAGATGAGCGGATTTTAACTATTGAAGATACTCCCGAGCTTGTTGTTCCTCATCCAAACAAGGTGCAGTTATTTTATTCAAAAGATAATCAAGGATTGGCACAGGTTGGAGTTAAAGAACTACTTGAATCTGGATTGCGTATGCGACCAGATAGAATACTCTTACAAGAATTGCGTGATGGTACAGCTTTTTATTATATTCGTAATGTCAATTCCGGACATCCAGGATCAATCACAACAGTTCATGCTTCATCCACTCTAGCAGCCTTTGAACAAATGACACTTCTTGTCAAAGAAAGCGACGGAGGAAGTGATTTAGCACGCGAAGACATCCGCGGTTTGTTGATTTCTATGATCGATGTCATTATTCAATGCAAGCGCTTAGAAGGTAAATTCCGTGCAACAGAAATTTATTATGATCCTTTTAAACGTCGAGATGCTTTTTAAAAAAATAAATCAATCGATAGCTATCACCGAACTACCTTGTAATTTCCTTTGAAGGCGTGCGTGTTATCGCAAGATTGTTTTGCTCTTGTATATGTCTTTGTTGCAGAAATTTTATTGCCGTTTGAAGTTCATTGGTAAGCTTTTTATCATGAGGCTGTTTTGAGGCTATTTCTTTTGATAAATTAAAATCTCGCTTATAGATTACATCCTTTCCAAAACGCCTATTTAAAGCACTTTCAAGCTGCACAAATTCTTTATTAATGTTCTCTGGTATCTTGGAATAATTATTACGGCCAACTTCAACATTTTTCATATAA
>NZ_JACJIR010000006.1:0-44166 GCF_014138465.1 Bartonella chomelii | reverse complement strand
GGGGAAACAGCTAGCAACCAGCATTGAAGGCTTGGTATTCGAGCCACAGACACAGATTGCTTATCAGCAATTGATATTTAATACCATTCAAGATGCCGATAAATTTAAGGTGGATATCAGCAATCCTTACCAGTGGTCAATTCGTATGGGTGGGCGTTTGGTTAAGAATGTTAACCAGTTTGAAGACGGTCGTACTCTTTCTTTCTATGGTAAACTTAATCTTATCAGTGTTTTTGGTGATGGAGGAACAGTACAAGTTTGCAAAAAGAGTTTCTATTTTGACCCTATAGGACCTGCAATTGAAGGGGGAATAGGTGTTAATGCAGAACTTATTCAAAACATTACATTCCGTGGAGATATTAGCTATCAGCAAAAACTTCAAAAAGTTGGCTTATCCGGAGCTATTTTCTCAGGAACATTGCGCTATCGCTTTTAAAAATATTATTTTACTTTGATCAAAAAGGTAATTTTATTTGCTTGTCTTTTTGATATCGTTGGGTTTTATTGCGTTACTAAAGAGATTAATCTACCTAAAAAGTTGCTTTTCTATTTTTGGGAAAGAGCTAAAGTGTGATAGGTATTTTGATTAGCAATTGGAAATGTCTGAGCACTAAGTTGTTTTTGTATCTGTAAAGCTGATAGACGTGCTGTTTGAGCATCCATATTAATATCAACTAAAGCCCTAATATTTGAATCGATATTTCCAACCAATGTTTTGACAAATTCAGGTTGAATGCTAATTAAATCAATTGTAGAATTAATTTTAGCTTTTGCAGTTAAAGTTGCAGTAATTGAATCTTGAATATTATTCTGAAGACTCTCAAAAAGGATATCACGTACTTCAGTAGATAATTGATCAACATCCCTCATTTTTACAAAATCTACCAGAGAAATACCATCTGCAATTGTCTTAAGCTCAGCTTTTGCTTTATTTAAAGTTTCATTATTTTTTGCATTGTCATCAATAGCTTGCTGAGCATCATTATACACCACTTTATGAGTCAACGAAGGATCAGCAGCATAGTGAGTTTTTGCTTGAATAAGAGTATCTTTTAATTTTTGAAAGTCTTTTTGTGCTGTATCAAACGCCACTTTGGCCGTATCAAAATTCGTTGTTGTGCCTGTATTAAAAATATTCTTCAAAATGCCTTTAGACATATCGATTGTACCATCGATATTTAAAACACCAAAGTTCAATTCTGGACCACCAATTTCAATGCTATCAACATAAACAGTTAAACCTTCATGCCTATAAGAAGAAGGAATTTTAGCTTTCATCCCACCATTGGCAACAATATTTCCTGCACTAATAGCAGCCTCTTCAATAGCATAAGAGAGATCTTTCACATGTTCTGCAATATGATCTTGAATCTTTGAAAAATCTTCAGCTCCCTTGGTGTATGCAGAAATCACCAATTTCTCGATTGTATCTAACGAACCTTTGGTAAGGTCAACCACAGTTTTTGCAACTTCAACCTGCTCTTTGCTTTGCTTAATAGCATCAACAACTGAAACTATTGTAGCACTATCATATTTCATCATTGGTGAAATTGATTCATAAGCAGCATGATCTGGCGTATTGCGAATTTGTAACTCTGCTTCACGCTGATCTTGTAGTCGGCTTGAATGATTATCAATTGATTGTGCTGTTTGCACTGCAACCGCTGACTGATTTGCAAATAAGTTCATAACCATAATTATAAGCCCCCAAAGAAAATAGATGGGATATGCTAGGAGGCCCTCCCCCAAGCTTGCATCAAAAAAATAAATATCTATTAGAAATATAAATTAAAGTATATTTTTATGTTTATAATAATAAAGTACTTTGTAAAGTATATTTGTGTTTTAAATACAAATATATATTAAATATAGTTAATGGCTGTATTAACTATATCTAAAAAGATCTTATTAAACTTCCAACGAGTAGATTCCAACCGTCGATTAACACGAAAAATAAAATTTTAAACGGTAAAGAAATAACTGTTGGAGGAAGCATCATCATCCCCATTGACATTGTCAATGTCGCCACAACAAGATCTATTACCAAAAAAGGTAAAACAATAAGAAAGCCAATTTCAAATCCACGGCGTAACTCAGAAATCATAAAAGCAGGAACTAAAACCCGAAAATCGATATCAGCCCCTGTTTTAACATTAAAAGAAGGGTCAGAAAGATCTACAAACAAATCAAGATCTTTTTCACGAACCTGCGATATCATAAATTCACGAAAAGGTTGGCTAATTTTTTCTATCGCTTTTTGTTCGCTAATTTCATTTTTTATTAAAGGCTGAACCCCCTGCTCCCAAGCAGTATTAAATGTTGGCGCCATCACATAAAAGGTCATAAATAAAGCCAATGATATCATCACCAGGTTGGAAGGTGTTGTTTGCAACCCTAAACCTGAACGCAAAAGCGAAAAGGCAATAACAAAACGAGTAAAACTTGTCACCATAATTAACAAACCAGGCGCCACTGACAAAACGGTCAACAAACCAAAAAGCTGAACAATCCGTCCACTGATTTTGCCGTCAGTTGGTGCGAGGAGCCCTGAAAGGCCTCCAGTGCTTGCCAAATTTGTTTGTTGTGCAAACACGTCTGTAGCATCTGTTGTTACCAACAAAAGCATCATGAATACAAAACCGACAAATTTCTTCATTGTTCTATTACCAAACTCGAAATCAAAATATTGCTTATTTTATCGTCAGAACGAATTTTAGCACGATCAAAAAGATCGCTACGTAAATTCATTAAACCCGACGGCCCCTTTACTTGTTCAATCGTCATTTGATGTAAAAACGATACAAAATCATTCGATATATCAGCAATCATATCCGGCGAAATATTTTCACCAGATTTAACAACTAACGCAATCTCCATTCGAATCCAAGTTTTATCTGGCACCGCTATATTAGTCAAAATAGGAGGCAAAATAATCATACGTGAATCGTCCATAATCAAACTTGCTGAAGTTTTTGCCACTGGTTCTTTAGAATCATTGGAACTTGGTGTTACTTCTTTACTCACCCACATGCCAAAAAGCCACCCAGAAGCTGCAGCAACGACTGTCAAAACAACCCCAACGATCAATAATGTTTTCACACTATTGTCTTTTTTTTCTGTTTTTTCTTCTTCCTTCGGCGCTTCTGCCATAAAGAACCCCTTATTATCACAAATAATGAAATGCAGTTATTTTATTGATTGCCTGCGATTATTATTGAACAAATCTCAAATTTTAAAAAGACCCTTACAGTATAATTGAATTAGAAAGGTGCAATTTGATTGAGTAACTGTTGACCGTAAGGAGGTTGTTGTATCTCACTCATACGTCCACGCCCTCCATATGAAATGCGTGCTTCAGCAATTTTGTCATAATCAATCATATTATTGGCAGAAATATCACGTGGGCGAACAACCCCCGCAATATTGAGAATACGCATTTCATAATTAACCCGCACTTCCTGCGAACCACTAATAACCAAATTACCATTTGGCAAAACATCTGTTACAACAGCAGCAATGGAAAGGCGAATGTTTTCTTGCCGCTCTACTTTACCATCACCTTTAGATTGGTTTGATGATGATGCTTCAACACTACCTGCAAGTTTTTCTAAAAATGAATACTCTGTTCCAACAGTATATTTGGAACTTGAATCCCGCTTTAAATCACTTTTATTGTTGAAACTGGCACGATCATTAATAAATATTTGCACAGTCAATACATCACCAGGCTTCATTGCCCGTGGATCACGATAAAAGTTATTAACAACATTGGGGCGATAGAGCGAATATTTGCTTTCTTTTGGTGCCGGTGGATAAAAATGGGCTGAACGTGAAGGCGCAAAACCTAAATCTGCACGTACGGGAGAAAAATCTGGTGCTGAATTAAAATCCTTCGGATTATAAGAACAAGCAGCCAATGGCATTAACATCAAAGATATGCCAGCCTTTAAAAAAAAGTGCAAAGAGCGTTTCTGACTGTGTTTCATCTTTTTCACTTTCATCATTACTTTGTATCAATCACTTGTTGTGCTTGTTTCTTTTTTGACGAGGTCTGTTGTGCACTCACAAGTATTTGCGTTAATTCAGCTGATTTTTCAGGAGGTAACTCATTCATAATAGCACTTGATATTTTAGGGCTAAGCTTAAGCACAAGTGAAGCTGCCACCAGGTCACTCATTAAAGCTAATTGAGCAGCTGCTGCATCAGGACGCATCTTTGAAATAATCTCAACCAAAGAATCCTCTGCCATTGACAAAAATTCATTACGCTTTTCGAGCCAAACTTCATATTCGCGCCGTTTTTCTTCTAAAGTTTTTACACGTTCATCAATTTGATCACGCAATTGTTGTAATTGTTGACGTTGTAATTGAAAGCGCGCATCTGCAGCCTGACTGCCAATATTATCACAAAAACGTTCTACTTCTTCTGTGTCTTTCTTAGACAAACCTTGTGTCGATGAAACAGGTGAAGCCTTTGTCTCTGGAGCACTATCTGCAGGTGTTGTCGTAGATGTTGTTGCAGGTGCCTTTGCAGGTGTCTTTGTAGGCGCTTTTGTAGATGCCTTTGTAGACGCTTTTGCCTGATCCAACCGGTTTGCAGATTTAACCTTCTTTGTGGATGAAGGAGCTGGCGCCGATTTTTGTGCTGGATTGGCAACAGAAGCAAAAATGAACATTGGCTCAGGGCTTAGATCAAATGCATCTTGCGCATAACCCTTGCCCGCTCCACACACAATGAGC
Organism: Bartonella chomelii; assembly: GCF_014138465.1. Classification (NCBI taxonomy): domain Bacteria; kingdom Pseudomonadati; phylum Pseudomonadota; class Alphaproteobacteria; order Hyphomicrobiales; family Bartonellaceae; genus Bartonella; species Bartonella chomelii. The sequence continues at coordinate 39,427 of NZ_JACJIR010000006.1, read as the reverse complement.
ACCGCTACATAAAACCAAGAAGAATAAAACTGTAATTTTATCATTGAACAACAAGCTCCGCATGAAGAGCACCTGCAGTTTTAATAGCCTGCAAAACTGCTATAATGGCTGTTGGTTTGACACCAATTTGATTAAGCCCTTTAATAAGATTATCTAAATCTACCCCATCTAAAATACCAATGTTGGATACTGGCTGATCAACATCAACAGATGTTCTGGGCACAACAACCGTATCTCCATCACTAAAAGGATTTGGCTGTGAAACTTCTGGCTCTTCTGTTACACGAACTGTCAAACTTCCGTGTGAAATCGCCACACGTGAAACACGCACCTTTTCACCAATGACAACAGTCCCTGTACGTTCATCAACAACCACACGTGCCACTTCATCTGTAGGAATAGGAAGCATTTCAATTTCAGCAATAAAACGCGCCATTGAAATATTGCGGGGTTTATTCAAAACAACAGTTTTTGCATCACGCTCTTTAGCAACATTGTGCTTATAACGCTTATTGGCAAAAATATTAATTAAATCTGACACACGAACAGCTGTTGAAAAATCAGAGTTGCGCAACTCCAAAATAACCTCATTACCCTGGTTGAAATTGCCTTCAATCTTCTGCTCTACCAACGCACCATTAGGAATACGACCCGATGTTGGAACACCTTGCGTCACACTTTCTGCCACGCCTTGAGCACCAAAGCCAGAAATAACCATATTGCCTTGTGCTACTGCATAAGTTTTACCATCTGCCCCAAGAAGCGGTGTCATCACCAATGTTCCACCTTGTAAAGATGTTGCATCTCCCAATGCAGAAACCGTCACATCAATGCGTGATCCTGGTGTGGCAAAAGGCACCATCTCAGCTGTAACGATAACAGCAGCGATATTATTGGCACGTGATGCACCAGCAGGAGGGCTCATCCCCAAATTATCAAGCATGGCTCGCATAGCTTGCTCTGTAAAGGGTGCATTTCGTAAAGAATCACCCGTACCATTCAAACCAATCACCAAACCATAACCTACTAATTGATTAGAGCGCACACCTTGAATTTCTGCAATATCTTTCAAGCGTGCGACCGCACCTGGACGAGCCAAATCTGCGTAATGCATTTTAGCAGGGTCACCACCAGCTCCTAACCAAGCAGCATCAGCTGCCGCTGGAGAGGTATACTGTTCTACATTTTTGCCCCCTTCATCCGCAAATGCTGGAATAAAGACTGGAAAAAAGCCTATCAAAGAAGCAAAAAAGAAACGAGAAAGAGAACGCGTAACCATTAAAAACCTACTCTCACGTCACCATTTTGTAAAACAGTGCCCATTACAATACGGCCTGAATCGGCATTACGAACTCGAATAAGATCGCCTGAGGATCCCGACTGTAAAACCACACCCAAAGCAGTGATCTGCAAATTATTTGTTTGAAAAATTAATTTGGTTGTTTGACCACGCTCGACTAAAACCGGATCCCCCAAAGAAGCAAGTGAAATGGGGCGACCAGCTGTTAAGGTGCGTTTTGCAACCTTATTAAGAAGCTGATTCATCTGTGTAGCATACAAAGAAGCAGCTTCAGATTTTATAAAAAAGCTTTTTTCACTTAAACCTACATCACTCACACGCTGGCCAGCATAAACGGACTTATTAGGAACAATAAAATTGACCCGATCAGCATAAACTACTGTCAATGAAAAGAATGATAACAAAAAGGCTGTAAGTAGAAGCAAAAGCTTTTTCATAGCATTTACCTTAAATTCTTAGAAACAACCGCCGCCATTTCATCTGACGCCTGAATTACTTTAGAATTCATTTCATAAGAACGCTGCGCTGCGATCAGTTCTGTGATTTCTTTTACAGGATCAACATTAGAAGATTCAAGCATTGCCTGCATAATGCCGCCATACCCATCATCTTTTGGAAAACCTGGTACCGGCGCACCAGAAGCAGGTGTTTCACGGAAAAGATTATCCCCTACTGCTTCCAAACCAACTGCGTTGACAAAGTTAACCAAATTAAGGCGACCAGCTTCCACAGGGGTGGGATCCATATCAGTTTGATAATAAACAGTTCCATCAGGGCTTACTGTTATATTCTTACTTCCTATAGGAATTGTGATAGCAGGTTGCACTAAATTGCCATCCAATGTTTCAATCTGCCCTGTTTCACTTAAGTTAAAAGCACCCGAACGTGTGTAAAAAACATTGCCATTAGGATCTTGCACTTCAAACCAGCCATTTCCGTTAATAGCTAAATCCAATGCATTACCAGTTTGAACAAAAGCCCCTTGCATATTAACCTTACGAACTGCTGCAGTGCGCACCCCCATTCCAATCATCGCACCTTCAGGCACAATAGCTTGATTGAGCATATTGGGAACACCAACTGCACGATCTGCCACATACATTAAATCGGCAAATTCTGCACGCGCACGTTTGAAACCTGTTGTGTTAATATTTGCTAAATTATTAGCAATAACATCAAGGTTGGTTTGCTGAGCAGCCATACCTGTTGCAGCAATTGAAAGTGATCTCATGACCATGATTTTTTCCTATATTTTTTAAAACTCTGTTCAGCCTATCTTAAATTTGCATCCGGCTCACTTCAAGATATGCTTGTACCATCTTATCACGTAAAGCAATAGCTGTACTTAAAGACCGTTCAGCTTCCATCACAGAATTCACAACTTCACGCACACCAACATCACTGCCAGCCAAGCTACCAATAGAAAGACTTTCTGCATTTTGTAATTTCATTTCAGCTGTTCCTACAACTTCAGACAAAATTTTACTAAAACTGACACTGCTGCTCTCTTCAGCTGCCTGAACAGGTAAATGTTGCATAGCAGCACTATTCATCTGCCCGCTTACTTGGTTTGATGAATCCAAAGAACTGCTAGATATTATGGAAGTGAGGGCCTGGATCATTTTTTTAACGCTCCTACAAAAATTCAAATATAAAATTCGCTGATAACGCAATGAATTGCCTTATCATTTCAGTAAATCAATTGTTTGTGAAACCAAATCGCGCACCTGGCGGACAACTTGTAAATTCGCTTCATAAGAACGATTTGCTTCACGCATATCTGCCATCTCTACAATAGAATTGACATTGGGATATTTCACATAGCCATTACTATCAGCAGCCAAATGCCCTGGTTCGTAACGCATAATAAAAGGCGCTTTATCATTGCCAATACGTGTCACCTGCACACCTTGTGCATCACTGTGCGGATTAAGAGCAGCTTCAAAACTGACAGTCTTGCGCCGATAAGGTGATGCACCTGGAGATTTCCCCGTTGAATTGGCATTAGCCAAATTCTCAGCAATAATACGCAAACGCATTGACTGTGCACTTAAACCTGTTGTGGCAACTTGCTCTGCTGCAATTAGTCTATCAGCCATAATTATGACCCTCCTTTAACCGTCACCATCATCATGCGATGAAAAGCCTTAACAATGGCAGTGTTGAGAGACATCTCACGATTAACCTCTCCGCCTTTACGCATTTCTTCTTCTAAATCAACATTATTTCCAGAATGCGTAATCTCCATGATATTTTCAGAGCGAATAGCTTGGGCTTCCATACCATTGTCCGTCAAATCTATATGACGGACATTGGTAACAGCCATGGAAATCGTTTGGTTTTGCAAAACAGTCGGAAAATCTTGCACATCACGGGCTTTGTACCCCGGTGTATTAGCATTAGCCACATTACTAGCAATTGCCTTCTGACGCACAGTTAACCAATCTGCTTGTTTGTTGGCAATATCAAAAAGATTGACTGAATCCATAATTTTATAATCCTTAAATCCTTGGGAAAGATGATAAGAAAACAATCTTGCGCGAGCCTTGTCTGTATGTTTTTTAAAGTAAGATAAAGTATAAATATCAACTTATATTTATAAGTTTAAGAACAGTAATCTAAAAAATAAATAGAAATACAATATATACTGTATAAATTTTATATCAATCTTGCCCTTTGTAAGTCATAAAATCAAAACATTGGTTCTTACGAAAAATTGTCTCTCTACCTTCATAAACTAAAAGCCATCTCTCTTATAGACATTGAATAATCGCTATTGATAAATAAAATAATCTGTTGGAAAGATGCTCTTTAACTTTGTCTCTCATAGGCAATTATTGACTTTTCAATAACCTTGCCAATTCATCGTAAGGGTCATGAACAAGAGGCATATCAGGGCTTTGTTTCATAGCAGCATAAATAGATGGCACTAAAAAGATTGCCTGATCAAGGACCTGATCTGTCCCCGCACGATAAGCACCCATTGCACGCAAATCACGTGTTTCTTCGTATCGAAAAATCATTTCCTTCAAATTTTGAACTAATATGCGTTGTTCATCTGTCCAGCTATGAGGTGCCAAACGTGAAATAGAAGCTGGAATATCAACGGCAGGAAACCTTCCCTGGGCAGCAATAGCACGATCAAGCACAATATGGCCATCTAAAATCCCGCGAATTGCATCAGAAATAGGATCATTATGATCATCGCCATCAACCAACACTGCATAAACACCCGTAATAGACCCCTTGCCTTCTCTACCAGGGCCTGCTCGTTCTAATAAACGTGGCAACTCACTAAAAACCCGGGGGGGAAACCCACGTGAAACAGGTGGCTCATGAGCAGAAATAGCAATTTCACGCATTGCTAATGCATAACGTGTAACCGAATCGACCACGAGTAAAACATTGTCACCCAAGGAGGAAAAATATTCTGCAATTGTTGTAGCCATGATTGGAGCTAAACGCCGCATCATTGGGCTTTCATCACCTGTTGCAATCACTGCAACCACTTTGTCTAATTTGTTGTGCAATGTATCATCAAGCATATCACGCACTTCACGGCCACGTTCACCTGTAAGTGCTAAAACAACTGTATCAAAATGATTAGCTTGCATCATCATCGACAAAAGGGTTGATTTTCCAACCCCAGAGCCAGCAAAAATTCCAATACGCTGACCAAAGCAAAGAGGTGTGAAAATATCAATCACTTTAACGCCTGTACGTAACCCCTTTTTCACACGTGCACGTTTGAGTGCTGGTGGCACATCACCTTCAACTGCCATATTGCGTGGACCACAAAGCAGTGCCCCCTTACCATCGATAGCCTCCCCCAAAGCATTAACAACACGACCACACCAAGAACGATCTGGCGCTACAAAAAGCGGACCTTGCGGAAAAACAGAAGCCATAAGAACAGGAACAACGGTTTCATCATAAGGTTTAATCAAAACATTTTCTTCATTAACATGAATAATTTCACCCCGCACTGCCTGCCCATCACAATCAATACACACTGTATCCCCAAGCAATACAGATTGTGATAAACCACGCGCAACCAATGTACCACGCGCCACATCGCTTATAACCCCCCCTTGATTAACCAAACAAGAGGAAGGGTCATCTTGATGTGTGACAAAAGAAAGCAACCGGCTCAAAGCTGTAGGTGGAGCATCTGCCTGTTTTTCCTTAACAGATAGAACAGCACCCTCTTCATTCGTAAGATCTGTATCTTTAAGCTCTGCATTCGTAAGATCTGGATCTGCAGAATCTGCACCTACAGGAGAAACCTTTGTATCTGAAGAAACCATTGGCGTAGTATCTTTTAAAACATCCGTTGGTGCAGAATCATTTTTGCTTTTTTGCATTGCATAATAACTCTTTATAAAAGACTTGTGTGATCAATCATTTTAAGATTTTCCACCAAGAATTTGAATAGATTTAGAACGCATTTCTTCCTGCTGACGCAACATTGCCTCAACCCGTTCAAAAGCGCGACTTACTTCGATAAGACGCGTCATCTCAGACACACCATTCACATTAGAGCTTTCAATGTAACCTTGTACAACCTTATCACCAATCCCCCCTTCTGACTGCATGGCAGGTCTATCAGGAATAACAGAAGCATTAGGGCCATAACGCAATTGAGTCCCTTTTTGAAATTGAAATAGACCAATTTTTCCAACTAAAACATCCTTTTGATAAACGCTCCCATCTGCTGAAATACGAGGAGTACCCCCTGCAGGATTAAGCTGGATTGGTGCGCCCCCATCATCTAAAAAAGGCAATCCTGTTACTGAAACCAAACCACCTTCTGGTGTCATAATCATTCGACCATCGCGGGTATAAACTGGCCCAAAAGAAGCTTGCATAGAAAAATATGAATCACCCCCTACAGCAACATCAAGAGCATTACCGGTTTTTACCAAAGCACCTCGATCTGTTGAAATATATCCCTTACCAGCGCTCGCAAAAACGACCTGATCTCTTTGCTCGCGTGCAACGGGAGATACCAACGTGTCAAACTTCATACCACCAGCACGAAAACCTGGTGTATTAACATTTGCCATGTTTTGTGCAATTGTTTCCATCCGGCGTGCCAAACTGATTTGACCCGACACTCCCACATAAATCGGATTTTGCATAAATCTGCCTCTTTTTCTTATACTATTTAACGATACTCTTTAAGCGCTACCCCGCTTAAGAGATTGTAAAGCCACCATTGTTTCAGGAGAAAACGCTAATCCGCTTCCTAAATTTGAATCTTGTAAAAGTGTGAGAGCAGGATTTGTATCTGTTCGATTTTGTGCATCATACATAGCAGAAAAACGTGCAATAAACTGCTCTAATTTTTTGGGGTCTTCTAAATCTCCAAGGGACATGCGTGATTCTAACAAAGATTTTTGCGCTTCAATTTTTGATGAACGCACACTTTCTGGAATATTCAGAGCTGTAAAAACCACCGCTGATAAAGCTTTATCTCCAAGAATTTGATAAGCCCAACTTTTTTCTGAAAGAACACCACTTTTTGTCATTTCCCCAATAGTACGGGTAAAATACAAAGCCAAACGTGTTCCTTCATTTTCTTCACCAACTTTTATTTCTAAAGTTTGCTGCATATATTTATTTACAGTGCCTGTTTTTGCACTCTCTCTTTGAGTGGCCTCTTCACCATAAACGCTAAAATTAAAAGCTGCTGCAAATTGCTGATAACGCCTATCTGTCAATTGAGAAGCATAATCAGGGTCTGAAAGCACTTTACGCATCATACCTTTTGCATAAATCATATCTTCCAAGCCATAAGCCTTCATAGCATAGCGATAGATTCGATCATCTGCCAAAAAATCATCAACTGATCTTATACCTATAATATGACTTACATAATAGTCTGTCTCACGCTTAACCTGAGGCTCATTAAAAAGCTGACTCGATGTTTGTTTCATATTATCGATTGTACTTCTATAACTCATATATGTGCTAATCATAGCAAACCTCTTTCTAGGCAGACTTCTTTAAAGTATAAAACTTGTCTGAAACTGATGATAAAAATGCTTTTTATTGCAACAATATTTTATTATAACAGTATTTTCAATTTAGCGTTGTTGATATACTTAAAAATTTTTTCATAAATTCTTGTGCATTTTAACACTTTTTTATAGCATTGCATAAAATTACAAACAATTCATCATGAAAAATTGGTAAGCTTTGCACAAGCATAAAGATTTATCTTTCATCAAAACTAGAAAATAGGAGACCACGGTATTGGGTGTCATTATAGGATTAGTGCTTACTTTAGGATGCATAATTGGCGGTTACACTGCCATGGGTGGGCATCTTGATGTTCTGGTACAACCATGGGAATTTGTTATTATTTTGGGTTCAGCCATTGGTATTTTCATCGTCTCTAACCCTTTTAGTGTGATTAAAGATGCAATGAAAGCAACATTGGAAGCAACAACAGACGCTGTTCCCAAACAAAAAGATTTTTTAGCAACCTTAGGTTTGCTCTATGTTCTTATGCGGGAAATGCGCTCAAAATCACGCTCCGAAATGGAGGGTCATGTTGACAACCCCAAAGAATCTGCACTTTTTCAGCAATATCCTTTGGTTTTAAAAGATAGTTCTCTAACCAGTTTTATTTGTGACTATTGTCGTCTTATTATCATGGGAAACGCTCGCCCTTTTGAGATTGAAGCCTTAATGGATGAAGAAATTCACACAATTGTAAAAGATTCTGAAAAATCTTCTCATGCTCTGCAAAATATGGCTGATGCTCTGCCAGCGCTTGGTATTGTGGCAGCTGTTTTGGGTGTGATTAAAGCCATGGGTGCTATTAGTGAGCCACCAGAAGTGTTAGGGCGTTTGATTGGAGCAGCTCTTGTTGGAACATTTGCAGGTATTTTCTTTTCCTACAGTGTCTTTAGTCCCATCGCCACAAAAATTAAAACGGTGCGCCATAAAAAAACACGTATTTATATTGTCGTGAAACAAACACTGTTGGCTTATATGAACGGCGCAATACCACAAATTGCACTAGAATATGGACGTAAAACCATTTCAGCAAAAGATCGCCCAACAATTGATGTTGTAGAGCAACACACAATCGTTGGTCCAGGTGCTGAAAAAGAGGCCGCTTGAACATGACTGAACAAACTGAACAGACAGAGCAGACAGAGCAGACTGCGCAAACCGAACAGGCTGCGCAAACTGAGCACAATATCAATGAAGAGAAAAAGCAAGATGTGTTGGCCCAACACATTTTGCGTGCGGCTGGTCTGTCAAGTGATGACCTTATGTCATTTCAATATGTGTTTCGTGACGCAGCGAGCAGTCTTTGTACACAGTTAGGCCATTATACATCCTTAGAATTTTCTACCGATGTACAATCGCTTGATACACTTAAAAGTGATAAGATTACTCAAACGATCGGAACAGATACATTATTGATTTATTTTAGTTCCAGTCTTTGGGGAGATGATGTTATCTTTGTTCTTGATGCAGCCTTGGTTGATCTTATAACAGAAGCGTTTTTCGGTGCAGCAGAGCCAAAGCTTATAAATCGTAATGGACGCCCCTTTAGCCCAACAGAATACAAAATAAGTGAATATTTTGGAAAATTGCTGGCTAATACAATGGATGGAATATTTGGCACAGGTGATGGTTCTCTTTTACTTTTTAAGCAAATACTCAAAGCGCAAGAATTTAATGCAGAAACCTTTCATCAATCGCAGATGTTTTCTTGTACTCTTGGTGTCAAATGCAATGAAATAGAAACAAACGTGAATATCTTAATGCCACGCAGTTGCCACCGCCCTATTCAAGAAGCCGTTACACGGGCCTTGCGCGCACCTGCAAAACATACAGATCCGCTTTGGGCTAAACGTTTAAAACAAGAAGTAAGCCGAGCACACGTATCTATTGAAGCGTTTATCCAACAAGGATCAATGACCTTAGATGAATTATCAAAACTTCAAGTAGGGCAAGTTCTGCCCTTTCCTGCCAATGCTGTTAAACAGATAAAATTACGCAGTGGCAAAAAATCTCTTTATAAATGCTCCCTTGGTAAAATGGGGACAAATTTTTCCATCCGGGTCACTGATCCTATTGATGAAGAAAAGGAAATGATTGATGAGCTGGTTCATAGTTAATATAGCAAGTGCACTTCTAGCACTGGTATCGTTAGGTGTTTTTATTATAACTACACGAAAATTAACGACAACAATCCACATGGGTCGAGAATTGGCTAAACAAGTTCAAACCGGAACTGCTTGCCTTGATCGAGCAATTTCAATATTGCGTGAAGAACATCAAGAGTTTCGCGATGAAAACCGCAAAATGGATGCACGTATTATTGAATCAACACGGATTCGGCGCAATATTGATCGCTCTGTTGCTCATATGGAAAATGTCCGCAATCAACTACAAAGCGATTTTGACCATTTTCGCGCCACTTTAACTGCCAAAGCTCATGAGCCTACAATGGAAGCTGGTGCACCACATACGCACCAACAGCCACCCATTGTTCCCAAAAACTTTCCGGTTTTTGTGCAGCGTAAAATGCACTAAGATCCTCTGAATAATAAAATACAACTTTAAAATAGAAAACCTCAAAGCCTTTACAAACCAAAGAGTATAAGGCAAAAACAAAGAATATGGTGACAAAAATGACAAATGATATAAATCCTCCTGGGGGTGCTAAAGGGGTCAACCCAGCAACGCCACCTCGTCCAGCAACATCACCTAGTCCCCTAGGAGCAAAACCTGGGATGCCAGGTAGTGCCGGAGCAAGTGCACAAAAACCAGGGATGAGTACCCCCGGCGCAACAGCAAGCAGTGGCCCTGCTTTTACTGCATCAGCAGGAAAAACTGTTGGAAGCATGGGTGCTACAAATGCACAAAAAAATACAAATGAAGTGCACAGCAATCCAGAACTCATTATGAGTATCCCAGTTGAAGTTCAAATTGTCTTAGGTTCAACCACTATGCCAGTAGCAAACCTAATGGATTTAGGTCGCGGTTCAGTGATTACGCTTGATAAGCAAATTGGAGACCCTATTGATATTATCGTCAATGGTCGTATTATCGCGCGTGGTGAGGTTATCGTTCTAGAAGACGATCCTTCCCGTTTTGGGGTAAGCCTTACCGAAGTTATGGGCAAATAAATTAACTTGCAAAATGTGAAAAACAAATATGACGCAGGCAATGAAAGAAAAAATGACAGAAGTAATAAATGTTGTACCAGAAGACGAATTGGAAAATACGTTACCTGATACACATGTGTCTTCTACACTTATTGATACACTTTCTGGGCAACAAAAAGTTGCAGCGCTCCTTGTTGCTTTAGGAAAACCTGCTGCTGCGCGTCTTTTAAAACATTTTACTCCAGATGATTTACGCCGTCTGAGTGGGCAGGCGCATACTTTGCCCAACATTTCTCTTGCTGATTTTGAAATTCTGGTTCGTCAATTTGAAGATGCCTTTGCTGAAGGAGCTTCTTTTTCTGAAGCTGGTTCACGTTTCGACAGTCTGGTACAAGAAACATTATCAGAAGAGGAAGCTGCTTTAGTTCTTGACCCTTCAAAGGCACCAGCTCCACCTCGCGAAAGCCTTTGGGAGATTATTGCAAAATTAAACATTGATGTTTTGCAAATGCATTTTGCACAAGAGCATCCCCAAGTGGTTAGCTATATTGTTTCGCGTCTTCCTTCTGAAATTGCAGCAAAAATTTTAATGGCGCAGCCTATGGCGGTGCGTGCTGATCTTACCCGTAGAAGGTTGCATTTACGCCCAGTTTCGCCAGAAATGGATACAGTTCTTGATGACGCACTGCGTCCTGTTTTCTCACAAGACAATAATGTGGGAGAAAAAGCTCATCACGGGCAAGTGGCCACCATCCTTAATGAACTTGATAAAGCAGATGTTGACGAGATGCTTGCAAATCTTGATGATTTGAGTTCTGAAGATTTAGAAAAAATCAAAGCAAAGCTTTTTGTTTTCGAAGATATTCCGCGTTTGACAGAACGAGCACGGTTATTGCTTTTTGATAAGATTACAGCTGATACCGTTATTACAGCTTTACATGGTGCAGATAATCAGATGAAAGACCTTATTTTAAATTCTCTTTCACAACGTACACGGCGTATAGTGGAAGCAGAACTTTCTTCAGGTAATGACTCCATCCAACAAGAAGCAATTATAAATGCACGCCGTAATATTGCCCAAACAGCAATCAAATTATCAGAACAAGGAACAATTAATCTCTCAGGTGAAGAAGGAACGTCTTAAAAGGTGCGCTTAAACCAACATGTCAGATGAAAAGCCCGATAAAGAGAGCCAAACAGAAGAACCAACAGAACACAAAATTCATAAAGCAGAAGAAAAAGGAAATCTTCCCTTTTCTCGTGAATTGCCTATTTTTTCTTCTCTTTTAAGCTTTAGCGTAATTTCTATTTTTATCGCTTTTCCGGCCATATCACAGCTTTCGCATTTTTTGCTTCAATGGCTTGAACACCCTGAATCGTGGCGCATTAACACTGCAGAAGATATTAAACATTTGATTTATTTAGTAGGTGGTAATGTAGGCTTAGCTTTAGCACCTATTTTAATTATTATACCCCTGATCGGTATAAGTGCATCAGCTATACAACATGTACCACGTATTATTATGGAGCGCATCCGCCCACAATGGTCGCGCGTTTCACTTAGTAATGGATTTGAACGCATTTTCAGTAAAGCAGGGTTAGTGGAATTTTTAAAATCATTAACCAAGCTGATTGGTGTGAGCATAATTGTTTATATTATGTTTTTCAAAAACAATACAATTTTCATCAACGCATTATTAACAGATGCACCAGCTTTACCAGAATATATTCGTAAAAAACTCGTCGGTCTGTCCCTCTCTTTCATTGTAGCTGTTGCTGCTATTGCAGGGTTTGACTTAGCATGGTCACGTTTTCACTGGCGCCAAAAACTACGCATGACCAAACAAGAAATTAAAGAAGAGCATAAAAGCCTTGAAGGAAACCCTATGATCAAAGCACGGATGCGCTCCTTAGCACGTGACCGCATGCGTCGGCGAATGATTTCTAATGTTCCTACTGCAACCTTAATTGTGGCAAACCCGACCCACTTTTCTGTTGCTTTGCGCTATAAACCACCCCTTGATTATGCGCCAGTTGTGGTTGCAAAAGGGCAAGATATTCTCGCTTTACAAATTCGTGAAATTGCTGTCGAAAATGACATCCCTGTTATTGAAAATGTAGAATTAGCACGTACATTGTATAAACAAGTTGAAGTCGACCAAGTTATCCCACCTGAATTATATGAAAGTGTTGCTGCATTAATTCGTTTCATCAACAGTCAGAAGATCCATTAAAATAAGCATTTGCAACTTTTTTCAAAATTCAACACCAAATTAATATAAACTTTAAAATACCAAAACAATAAATAACATAAAGTCATACGATGAAAAAAAATTATATAACTGAAATCCGTGAAATGTTTCTGGCAAAACAGGTAGCGCAATTTATTCCAGAATTACGATTGATCGATGTGGGTGACTTCATTGCCTGCATCCACACAGAGCGTTTCAACCATCTTTCCGAACTGATTGAAAGCGCTACAGAATTGCGTTTTTACCCCAATACCATGCGTTTTGCGCGTAATGCCAGTTATGAATTAGATTGGAACACTACACCAAAAATCTTGCTTCATATGGAATTTTCAAATGAAGGCGTACAAGCCTTTTTCCGGCTCATCATGTCATCAGAAGAATTTGGAGTTGAATTGGATAAGTGCATTTTTGAAAACCCATCCGATGAAGAAACAAATACCAGTAATTTGATGAATGCACTCAATAATGCACGAATACAAAAAAGACTTACCCACTAAAATATGCACTGCCTCATTAAAATACGAACTGTATTGTGGATTAAAGCACCACACCTTAAAAATAAGAAGGGTGCAAGAAAAATAAGAAGAGTGTAAGAAAAAAAGCAAAGATGCTAAATGTTATTATACAAATAAGCCTCTCTATTTGATAACAAAATAAGAGGCTCTTTTTGTAATGTCCCCTCCTCACCCCGCGTGGATCTTATTAAGGTGGACATATTTAATATAAAAACAATTTTCTAGCACTAATAACTTCCATAGAAGTCTTTCAAAAAACCTTTTCTAAAGTACAACTTTTTGAAAACTTTATGCTTCAAAAAAACTCCTCATACCATAAATTTAAATATTTCTATCCCGTATGTTTCATATCGCGTATTTGATCAGCTGGAAGATAATTAAACTGTTTCACAAGCAAATCTTTCACGACAGGCGTTGGAAAATGCTGATTAACCTCATCTATAATCTGTTTTTTAACCGTCTCAAATTTTATCTTCTCGACAGCACGCACATCTGAATAACTGTCCCAAAAACACTTAAAAATAGCATCATTAATCAATACACTTAAAGGAAGGGACACATCTTTCTCAACTTTCTTATCTATAAGATAAGTTAATTGTGAAATTATATAACCCTGGACAACTCCCTCAACTAAAATGGGAACACTGATGACTTCTGTCTGACCAGAACTAACCTCTTCTACAACGGGAGCAGATGCTTCTGAAATATCGGGGTTTACAGCATTCACTTTGACACTCAGCATTAAAGTGCCAAGAGCCACCAAACAACCCCATACCCCCATCGCAATCATTTTAATCATTTGCGGCTTCCAGCATTAACTAAAACAGGATCATAAGTTCCATCTGTTTCTTCAGCGCGAGCAACTGTTTGCATAATTTGAGAAAGTTCCTTAACAGCTTCTAAATGCACTTGAAGCAATTCACTATTGCGCTGTAATTTTCCCTGTAAATCAGATAGTAAACTTTCTATTTTATTTTCAACATCTTGGTCCAAATACCGCATAACATCTTTCATCGACTGATTAAGATCACGCAGACCACGTGTTTTACGTAAATTAACCTCTTCATAATCTGGAACACCGTGGCTTTCAAGCATATTGCTTTCATAATCAACCACTTCTGTCAGCCCTTTAACGGCAGCCATAAATTTTGTTATTGCCCAATCACGACCAATCAGATCATTGTTGAGAACTTTTGTTTTTAATGCAACATTTTCATCATCACATTGCGCTACAGACATTTTTATTCCCCTTTATGGTATTTTAATTGTCATATTAAATAGTTTGTGTTCGGTATTAACGTGCCAGATCAGCTCATTTTATGAACGACCGCACTAATGATAAACAGCGTCTTTAATGGGTAGCATTTATTCTATTTCTCTCTCCATTATATGACCCCTCTTCTTTCTTAGCCTGTTCAGAAATCAACATTTGCGCAATGCCAATTCCTCCAGACGTAGCAAATTCTTTAGCTAATTGTTCAGCCATCATAAATTTCCAAATTTGCCCTGCTTGCCCCTTTCCAAAAATGGATTGCATCTCAGTTGTGAACATATTTTCAACAAAAGTCTGCAGTATAAAGGCTTCAAAGTTTTTAAAGGCTTCAGTATTTTTGTTTTCTACGCTGTGCGGTTTTATGTGTACTTGCTGAAGTTCGTGTTGTGTTACGGTATGTGAGTTTGTGTAATCAGCGTGCACGAGTTGAGCAAAATTATTTTCTTGGTGTGCAACAGTTTGTGTGCGTGCTGTGTTGCGTAAATCACGCAATTTTTCAACAGAAGCGCGATATTCAACTGGGTCAGCTGCGCGCGCAACATCAAGAACAATATCTGAAGGTGGCTGAATAGCCATGAGCTTCCCCTTTATTAACTACCATTCGCTTTTCTTTGTTTTAAATTTTTAAGTTTCGTCTTAAATTTGACAATAATGTATGTTTCTCTAATATATGTTTCTCTCTAATTTCATAGAAACGGTTTGTATTCGCTTGAGCAAAATTACTCTTCGTGCACGAAGCAGCTTGCGTGTGCAGAGCTTTTGCACATAATGTATTTTTAAACAAAACACAATGTTTAAATAAATCACCCCGCGTGGATCACTATAAGAACATTATGTAAAGCAACTAAAGTACCATATGCTGCCTCTTTTTAAACTCGTTTTTCTTTGTAATGCATATTTTCTACAAAGATAGGATTTTTTTTATTCTTTCAATAGCTGTAAAAAATAAAGTAAACCCTATAACATTTAAGCACTATAAAGCACCAAACTTATGTCAAACTGACGTCTTTTATCATTTTATCTGTAATATAATCTTCAAGCATATTACTAAATTGTTGACGTTCTTCTATAACTTTAACCTCTTTACACTTTTCTTCTAATCGTTGCAAACGGCTAGAAGCTTCATGCACAATTTGTTTTTTTTGTACAATTTGTCCCTGAAGATGTTTTTCTGTTTTAGCTATACGTTGTAAGCGCCGTGCTAAAAAACTGGCATCTAAAAAATCAGGAGTTTTTTCTTTTTCCATTAAGGAAAAAAGTGCCCGCGTCTCCTCTTCACAAGCAGAAAGGTCATTGTGTAAACCTTCCAATTCAATCTTATGATAAGTTTTCATAAAACTTTGTATCTTGAGAAGCTTACGGTAGCGTTTGCCCTTTTGCATTTTAAGGTCCCCTATTGAGCCAATCTTGAAGCTCTAAACTGAAAAAATGTAAAAGCTCTGGTATCAAGAAATAAAGTAAAAACACCCCCCCTGCGACAACAAAAGGCAATGAAATAAAATAAACCGGAATGGTAGGTGTTAATTTATTGACCAATCCAATCCCAATATTGATTAAAATCGCATAAGTAATAAAAGGCGCTGCAATAGATAGTGTGGTTAAAAATGCTCGCGACAAAACATCACGATAATCAATCAAAGCGGCTTCTGGATTTGGAATAAAAGATGGTGAAACAACATCATAAGAAGCTAAAAGGCCACGAATAGTCACCATATGTAAATCACTTGCAAAAAAAAGCATGACAGCCGCCAAAACAAACAAATGCGCAATTTGAGTTTCTGGCATTGAGTCAATCACACTATGGCCAGGTTGACCTGAATATCCCATAGACATGGCAATAATTGTCGCCATAAATTGTAACGCCCACAGATAAACATGAGCAATAACCCCCAAACTAGCCCCAATAAGCATTTCAGAAAACAAAGCGCGTGTAAGGACTGCAATATCAGGCTTATCACCAAGTTCTTTAAAAAAATCAACAACCAAAGGAAGCATCACAAATGAAAAAGCAATAGCAAGCAATAAACGAAAATTCATGGGAATACGTAGACTTGATATGCCTGGCATAAGCATCAAACAAGCCCCTACCCGTGCAAAAACTAACATGGCGATGATAACCAACTGGTCAATTGGTAAAGACGTCACAGGTAATAAAGACGTCAATGACATCAACTCTTCTCCTGTAAAGAGATAACTCCTAATGTTTTAACTTCAACACCACGAGCAATTTCTGCATGAGAAAGAACAGGCAATGTCGAGAAAAGGCGTTCCATAATCATGCGAACATAAGGCCGCGCTTCAGGCGATGTGATCAGCACAAAACGTACCGCTTTTTCCATATATTGGCGAATGATAGCTGTTGCCTCGGTTCCAAATTTTTCAAGTTCAACGGGATCCATATCAAATTCAATAATTTCACCCTTTGCATCACGTTTTAAAGATTTGTGGAAAGCAAGGTCCCAGTAACTTCCCATCCGTAAAACCTGTAGTACACCGCCTTCAGACAAGTCACCACAAATTTGCTGCGATAAACGCAACCGCACATGCTCAGCAATCAAATCAGAACGTCGCACATGGGGTGCAATTTCAGCCACCGCTTCTAAAATAAGATTTAAGCTACGAATGGAGACACGTTCTGATAATAAAAGTTTTAAAACCGCCTGTAAACCAGAATAAGAAAGATGTGCAGGACAAATTTCTTCTAACAATTTACGATATTCGCCCCCCAAACGTTCTAGAAGAATGCGCATATCTTTATAAGAAAATAATTGCGCTAAATTATTGCGTAAAACTTCACTTAAATGGGTTAATAATACTGAAAGATTATCCACCGCCATATAACCTTCACGCATCAATTCAGAGCGAAATGTTTCTGA
Organism: Bartonella chomelii; assembly: GCF_014138465.1. Taxonomy (NCBI): domain Bacteria; kingdom Pseudomonadati; phylum Pseudomonadota; class Alphaproteobacteria; order Hyphomicrobiales; family Bartonellaceae; genus Bartonella; species Bartonella chomelii. The sequence continues at coordinate 22,074 of NZ_JACJIR010000006.1, read as the reverse complement.
GGTTGCAAAAGCACGCATACCAAAAGCCGGCTCACATACCTGCTCACCTGGAATATTGGGAATAGGTTTATTGCCCGGCATAATGAGAACCTCACCTATGCGCATTTCGTAAGATGCCACAACCGTACCATATAATTTGATCCAATAGCTTTTTGCCGGCACTTTATAATCATCTGATATCTGTATTTCAGGAATAACAAAACCATATTCTTGCGCAAATTTACGGCGCATTTTTGCAACACGGTCAGCCAACTCAACCTTTTTGGATAATAAATGTTTAGACAATTGCTTGCCCATGGCAATTTCAACACGCACCGTTTCAAGCGATGCTTTAAGCGACTGGCTTTCTTCTTGATGAGCCTTTTGCGCATCTTGTGCCAACTGTGCTTCCTGTGCAAGAGATTCTTTGCGCAAGCGATGTGGAATAGAATAACCAATCGAAGCCATAAGCAAAGACAAAAGAATAAAAGGAACAGCTGGCAGACCAGGCATCAACCCTAACATAAATAAAAGAAGAGAAGATACAAAGAGCGCTTTGGGATACCTTCCAAGTTGCCCCAAAACAGCCTTTTCAGCTGAACCACGGGTACCCCCTTTAGAAACCAAAAGACCTGCCGCCAAAGAAACAATCAAAGCCGGTATCTGTGTAACAAGACCATCACCCACTGAAAGTTTAGTAAAAACATCAGCCGCACCAGATAATGTCATTCCATGGCGTGTAACACCAATAATAATACCCCCAACAATATTAACAGCCGTAATAATAAGCCCGGCAATAGCATCACCACGCACAAATTTTGATGCACCATCCATTGCCCCAAAAAAGGAACTTTCCTCTTCAAGCTCATGACGGCGACGCTGCGCTTCTTTCTCATCAATAAGGCCTGATGAAAGATCAGCATCAATAGCCATTTGCTTTCCTGGAATAGCATCCAGAGTAAAACGTGCACCCACTTCAGCAATACGCGTTGCACCTTTGGTGATCACCAAAAAATTGACGATAATAACAATGGCAAAAACAACAAGACCAATAACAAAATCCCCCCCCATCACAAATTGCGAAAAACCGTGAATCACATTTCCTGCGGCTTTATAGCCTTCATCACCATGGGTTAAAATAACACGAGTTGTCGCAATATTAAGGGATAAGCGCAATAAGGTTGTAATCAACAAAACTGTTGGAAAAGCTGAAAAATCAAGTGGCCGCTGAATCCACAACGAAACCATTAAAATCAAAACAGAAAATGCAATGGAAAAGGAAAGCCCCAAATCTAAAATAAAGGCAGGAACAGGTAAAAAGAGAACCGTGAGAATAATGATAATTCCCATCGCAAACGCAATATCTCGACCAGAAAATTGATTTTGGTCTCCAATATGGGTACCCGGACTACGCTGCACACTTTTCTCCTTAAACAATTACATTCAACCCCCTTTGCCAAAAGAACTTTAAAAAACTCTTTAGCGCATTTTTTCTCACAAACTTTAAGTGACAAAGCTTGTGTGAAAATGATGTTGTAACTACACAATTAATGGGGTCGTGGCTACACAATTTTTACATATTTTAAAATTTACACATCACTATAACAAACCTTTTACCCCCTATAAACCATAACATAAAGCACACCTACCCACCCCTAACCCAAAAAAAATTTTTAAGCTTGCCGAATGTTTGATATCAGCGTATATTACAGCTTGTAACATTGTGTGAATATACATTGGACACAATAAGAAACCGTGAAAGGTTTCTAAAAACAATGAGAGGTTTGTTATGACTGATATTGTAAAAACTGCTATGCTTTATTCGACACTGATTATTAGTGCCAATGCCATTATTGTTTTAGCTTTGGTGCTTGGTATTCAATAAAGTCTCATTGAGAGAGGCTCATCTATAAGCTCTTTACATCCATAGCAAAATCTGAGCTATTTTGAGCAGTTAAATAAGGGTGTTATATACCAAGCAAAGAAAGTACATAGAATTTAAAAAGTAGTTCACAAAAATTAAGAAGAGGGAAGTGTATTTTTTTGGTTAAGTTGTATTATTGATACGTAATTACTGCCTTAAAAATTTGTGTAAAAATTTTTGTTACTAAGGTATTTTAAGAGCGACCTGTTTTTTCAAAGCCTGTTTTTTTACAAGTAATTCTTAATAAGTAACTCTTATCTCAATATTACCCTTTTAAAGATTTAAGCATTTTTATAACAACGTCTTTATCAATTGATCTCACAATAAAAACACCTGATCACTAAGTTTGATCTGACTTCAGCAGGTTACTTTTTATAAGACATTAACGATAATTTATAAAACTAAATTGGCAGCCACTTTATACCATTCACTTTATACCATTAATGCCGTTTGAAGCTTTTCATCTTTCTAGACAGGCTATAAATTTTTGTTAAACTCAAGCCGTTCATAAAAATTTCATTTATCACACTGTTTATTTAATCATACTGCCTATTTAAAGGCACAAAACAAGAGAGCAGCATAAAATAGTGCACCAAAGCAGTTATACTCAACAAGGATAAACAAAAATGAAGTTGCAGCAAATTGAAGATGGTATTTTTGTTAGTGCCCAAATCAGCGTTGCAAACATTAGAACGCTCGCAAAAACTGGATTTAAAACTATTGTCTGCAACAGGCCCGATCAAGAAGAGCCTGACCAGCCTGATTTTGCCACCATTCAAGCAGCCGCTCATCAATATGGAATACAAGCTCATTATATTCCTATTACACCTTCGGTTATAGAAAAATCTCACATTGAAGCTATGCAAACAATTTTAAAAACAGCACCACTTCCTCTTCTCGCTTATTGCTGTTATGGCACACGCTCAATTCACCTTTGCTCTTTAGCGCGTATTATTTAACCTTGTGTTTTAATAAAACAGAAAGAAACAAACATTAAACTTTCTTATTATTAAAAATATGAGGCTATCTAAAAAGCGACAAAAACAATGATAAAATCTGATCTTCAAACCGCCGATTCCCCCACTCATAAACGAAAACTTCACCTTTTTCATGACGTTTTGGAATATATTTTTATTCTCATAATCAGCTTAAGTTCTATTTTTGCGATTCTTTTTTCTTTTTTAGATCGGATTATGATGTTTTTTTAAAAGTCAGCAGCTGATCTAATAATGAAAGCGGTTGAATTGTCTTTAAAATCGTTTTTGTTTCATTTTCATCGTATTGCATTTGTTTTTTCAAAGGCTCTAGTCCATCAAACTTTTTTTGCCCTCGTAAAAACTGCAAAAAAGAAACTGTACAGTTTTCATCATAAAGATCGCCAGTAAAATCAAACAAATAAGTTTCTAAAAGTGGTGCTCCACCATCAACAACTGTCGGGCGACAGCCAAAACTTGCAACACCATCATGCAAAACACCATTTAAACGGCGCAATCGCACTGCATAAACACCATGTGCTAAACTTGTTTGGGAAGGCAACACTTGATTGGCAGTAGGAAAACCCAAAGACCGACCAAGCTTTTCACCATGTATAACTTTTGAGCGTACACGATAATGGTACCCTAATAAATGAGCTGCTTTTTCCACCTGCCCTTGTGATAAAAGCTGACGAATAAAACTAGAAGAAATTTTTTCCCCCTGTAGGGTGCATAAAGAAGGAATTTGAACAACTTCAAAACCGCACTCTTCCCCTTTTTGACGCAAAAACTGCGCATTTCCACTTCTTTTTCGACCAAAGTGAAAATTATCCCCCGTTACCACAACACAAACATCAAAAGCTTGTTTTAAAACAACGCTAATAAATTCATCAGCTGAAAGAGCAGCAAACTGTGCATCAAAAGGCTCTTCAACAACACCATGAAAACCCAAAATTTTGAAGATTTCGGCTTTTTCAGTTGCCGGTGTCAAACGATCAACATAATCTGAACCTTGAAAAAAACTTCTTGGATGTGGCTCAAATGTCAACACAAGAGCTGGCTTGTTTTTTACATGTGCTAAATCTAGCGCTTTTTGCAACACCGCTTGGTGACCACGATGAACACCATCAAAATTCCCAATAGCTAAAACTGCACCACGTAAAACTTCAGGAATCTCTGTGTGCCCTTGAAGACGCAAAAAATTATCCATTATTGAAGCGCCCACATCATCGCTTGTGGCTGATAACCATAATGGTCAAGAAAAGAGTGCAAAGCTTCTTTATTGATCACACCATTGTGCGTATAGTCATGACAATGGATCCCACCCAGAATATAAAGGACATCAATACCAAAATCGATAGCGCCTTTAACATCGGTCAAAATGCCATCTCCAATAGCTAAAATCCGACTTTTTTCTATTGTCCCGCGGATGTTTTTTAGCTTTTCAAAAGCACATTCATAAATAGGTGCATGGGGTTTACCCGCAATACGAACCTCACCGCCTAAATGTTGGTAAAGCTGCGCCAATGCACCAGCGCACCACAATGTTTGATTGCCACAATGAACGGTAATATCAGGATTGGCACAAATAAAAGGCAAACCCCGTTCTTGTAGGCGCTGTAACATACCTTCATAAGCCTGTGGCGTTTCCCCAAAATCTTCAAAAAAGCCACTGCAAACCACCGCACCAGCTTCCTCTTCTTCAACCAGCTCACATGCTAACCCTTTAAACAAAGCCAAATCACGTTGCGGACCAATAAAAAAGATTTTCTGCGGTGCACTCAAAATAAGATCACGCGTTACATCACCTGAAGTGACAATTGCATCATAACAATCACTGGCAACCTTCAGCCTTTGCAATTGGGCTATAACATCTTCACGTGGTCGGGGTGAATTGGTGAGCAAAACAACGCTTTTCCCCATCTTGCGCATTTTCTGCAAGACTTTCACAGCTGAATCAAAAACGTGCACACCATTGTGCACAACCCCCCAAACATCACAAAATACAGCATCATAATGGGTAATTATAGGATCAATATAGGTGAGTTCTTTCATGATTATCTATTTATATTATATTGTGCCCGCTTTTTATTTTCTAAACTTCTTATCGCAAGATCATTTTTTTGTCATCTGCTTTCTTAAGCCACCATATTCTCACCCCAAAAACCAATTAAATTTTTGAGGATAATTTTAGCTCTCATCAATTAAGATGGCAAAATTAAAAAATCGGAAACCGAGCCCAGACTAAAACGAGAATGTTTTAATTAAAACATCTAATAAGGCCATTTTGATCGTGCAACCCGAAAAGGGCTTGAGCGAGCTGGATAATAACGCTGATAACGCAAGTAATGAATGTAAACGCGAAACAACATAGGATCAATTTTTGCCATCTTGCGTAGCACATAAAGGCCAATCAACCAAATACACATGCCAATAATTGTTGCAACAATGCTCATTGCTGAAATAATAAAAACGCCAATTAAAAGCGTTAAAATCAGCACTGGTTCGCGCTCTACTCCCATAATTAGCTTAGGCTCGTAAAGAAAACGATATATGGGCGTACATCTTAACTCTTCATCCATTGCATTTCTCCAATCACCATATTTACAAGAGAGCACCTGCAAAGAGCGCGTTGATAAAAACGACTACACTGACAACAAAAACTACACGAGCAGTCCACTTTACAAGTCTGTTAATCTCACCACCAAAAACTAAAACAATTCCACCAATAAGTATAGCAACTAAAGAAACACCAAAAGAGATAGGTCCTGATATTAATCTCATAATTCTTTTTAAAGGTGTTTCCCATGGTAATCCAACTGGTGCACCAGCAGCATAAGCGGAATCTCCTAAAATGAAAAACAACAGAAAGACAATGCCTAAAGTAAAGAGAATTGTAATTTGATTATATGGATTATTTTTAAAATAAATTGGAGATAATTGCATGACTTATGCCTTTAACAAATTAAAATAAATTGAGTATCACTATGACACCTAAGAAACAAGAGTATATAGGCTATATAAACCGAAACAGCTTCACCATTTCAATCATATATACCTTGATGCTTCCACTTTAAGGGCCACATCTGATTTAACAGCACAAATATTTTGAGATACCCTCTGCCCGGAATTCCTTACGTTTTACATCACCATACATAACTCTTAAGTAATTTTTTTCCACAAATCTTCTCATCGTTATGGTTATAGATATACATGTTAACTTCAAGCTTGCATCTAAGCATAACTAACATTTCAAGAGACCGGTAAACCCAAATTTGCATCTGCCTTTTTAAACCATGAATAAGCCAGATGATGCACAGATCAATATTAGAACTCAATATTAAAGAGCAGCATGGTTGCCATTAATCATTTTTGCATCATGGCCATGGCTAAACAGAACTGTTATCGCCATGAGGAGTTTTTAGAAGTTCTCATGAATACTTATGAGAAAGTGTAGCGCTATATTATAATTTAAAAAGTTTTACTTCTGATCAGAAATTAATTCTAAAATTGCTTTCTGTTTTACTGATGTAAGAACTCTAAAACTTTTTAAAAGCAGATATTCTTCTTTGCTCGATATGATTTCATCATGATGGTGCACACCACCTTCTTTTGTTGTGGCATCAGGGTAAAAAAAGGAAATAGGAACATCAAATATATCAGCAATGTCTTTCAACCGTCCAGCTCCTACACGATTTAATCCTTTTTCGTATTTTTGGATTTGTTGAAAGCTTATACCTAAATGATGAGCCAATGTTTTTTGAGACATTCCCAACATTCTTCTTCTATATCGGATTTTTTTGCCTACAAAAATATCATTATGAGGATTTTTTTGCACTTCTAGATCAACCCCCCGCCGGGTAGCGAGCGCCCTCGCATTGGTATTCCGGGAGTCAAAACACTGAATTCGAGTCAGTTTTTTTGCTTTTAGTGCCATAGCACCTGGACATCACAAAAACTCCCGGAATTCCGGGAACCCCATATAATAATGGGTTAATTTCTGTGCTCGAATTGTAAGGGGTTTTGAATCCCTCTTGATCGCCGCGTACACGACCAATACACCTTTTAATTTATAAAGTATTTTCAGAAAATTGGCAATAAAATAGTTTTTCAGCTTACAGAGGTTTTTCAACGAAAGGCAGAAAGCCTCTCATTTTGAATGATGTACGAATAAAGTAAAGAATAATGATGCATTCATGTTTTTTGCACTTCTAGGTCACCCCCCCTGCCGGGTAGCAAGCGCCCTCGCATTGGTATTCCGGGAGTCTAAAAACACTGAATTCGAGTCAGCTTTTTTGCTTTTAGTGCTATAGCACCTGGACATCACAAAAACTCCCGGAATCGCGGGGAAAACCATAGAGAGGGTTAATCTTTGCACTTGAATTTTAGGGTTTTTTTTGAATCCCTTTTTGATTGCCGCGTATACGATCAACACACTTTTTAACTCATAAAGTGATTTCAAAAAATTGGCAATAAAAACAGTTTTCAACCTACAGAGGTTGTCCTTAATTGAGAGGCAGAAAGCCCCTTATTTTGAATGATGTGTAAATGAATAAAGTGAGCTCTCATTTATTGGAAAAGTATAAGCTCATAACCAGGAGATGCTGGAACGTATTAAGAGTGTGTCATGCCACCATAAAGTTTAGGAAGAAAAGCAACTGATAAGAATGCGACTAACACCAGCATAAGATTTTAAAATTTTAAAAGGGATATTTTAAAAAGGCATCAAATATTGCTCTTATTGTCTTTTGTTATGTTTATAGATCAATTGAAGAGGAATGATAAAATCTATAACTGAAGTGGAGCAAATATCACTCAAATAACTTTGATGTATGTAACTTTGATGCATTTTATTGACAGAAAGGGCAAACACCGTCATAAAATACTATGAGACTAACATGAGTGATAATATTTGCATGATCCTTCGTGATTTTTGCTTTTTTCAAACTCTATTTTTGTTTTCCAAACATAATATATCTTTATGAGCTTAATTAAAAAATTTATAACTGTTGCTTCTGGAACTTGCACAAGTCGTCTTTTTGGTTTTGTGCGTGAAATACTCATGGCAGCTTCTTTTGGTACAGGTCCTGCTGCTGACGCTTTCAACGCAGCTTTTCGTTTTCCAAACACATTTCGCCGTCTTTTTGCTGAAGGTGCTTTTAACGCAGCCTTTGTTCCCCTGTTTTCAAAAAAAATTACTGAAAATGGAACTGAAAATGCACGCAAATTTGCAGAAGAGGTTTTTGGTGTTTTGTTCTCGCTACTCTTACTTTTAACCATTGCTATAGAAGTAAGTATGCCTTTTTTGGTGCGTACTGTAATTGCACCAGGGTTTGCAGAAGATGCAACAAAATTTGAGGCTACAATTCGTTTCACTGCAATTATGTTTCCCTATTTAGCGTGCATGTCTTTAGCAGCCATGATGGGGGGAATGCTCAATGCATTACAACGTTATTTTGTTGCAGCTGTTGCCCCCGTCTTTTTAAATATTGTGATGATCGGTGTGCTCGCCTATGCTTGGATATTTCAACTTGATGCTTGGCAGATTGGGCTAAACCTTTCCTGGGGGGTTATGGTTGCCGGCCTTCTTCAACTTACTTTAATTGCAGTTGCTTTGCGTCAAAGTGGGATGAAAATTTCCCTACGTCTTCCTTATCTGAGCCCCAATGTTCGCCAGCTTTTAACCCTGGCATTTCCCGCTGCCATTACGGGGGGAATTACGCAAATCAATTTATTGATCAATACCAATATTGCATCTAGCCACCCAGGTGCTGTTTCTTCTTTGGTTTATGCTGACCGCCTTTATCAATTACCATTAGGTATTGTTGGTATTGCTGTTGCGACTGTTCTTTTACCTGAGTTAACAAAAGCCTTCCGCAATAAAAATAACAAAGAAGCCAATTATTTGCAAAACTATGCCATTGCATTTACCCTGTTTTTAACCTTACCGGCATCGATCCTCTTTTTTTTGATATCCAACCCCATTGTCAGCCTTTTCTTTGAGCGTGGTCAATTTACAAGCCAATCAACACACACTGTTGCACACCTGCTTGAACTTTATGGATTAGGGCTTCCAGCTTTTGTGCTCATAAAGGTCTTCATTCCAAACTTTTTTGCCCATGAAGATACAAAAACACCCATGATTTTTGCAGGCATTTGTGTTTTGATCAATATCGGTTTAGCGCTCACATTATTTCCGCTTTTGTCAGCACGTGGCATTGTGATTGCAGAAATTACCTCTGGGTGGGTTAACACACTTTTGCTTTGTAGCACTCTTATCAAACGCGGTTATTGGAAATGTGATATGCAGCTTATCAAGTGGGTTGGGTGCTTGATTGTTGCCATTCTCTTAATGGCTGCAGCTTTGTATTATGCACTCGGGTTTCTATCTTTTCCTTTATCTTCACAAGCACCACTTTTCTTGCGAATAGGAACTTTAGCAGGTTTAATTTTCTCTATTCTATTGTTTTATTGTATCATCTGCTTTTCCCTTGGCATGAGCTATTTCCCTTTTTTACGTAAAAATTTGAAACAGCACCTATAATATCCTATTTGACTTTCAAAAAAGAAGCTTTACCAAAACAAAAGCAACACATAACATCATTAAGAAAGGCTTATTCTTATGGACACTTGCGCATCCCTCGTCTTTTCTGGTGTGCAACCAAGTGGCAATTTGCATCTTGGTAATTACCTAGGTGCAATTAAGCGCTGGGTTGAACTGCAAGCATCTTATACATGCCTTTATTGTGTTGTGGATATGCATGCATTAACCGTTAACCCTGACCCACTCACCTTAGAAAGCTCAACCCGTGCAGTTACAGCAGCCTTTTTAGCTGCTGGTATTGACCCACAAAAACATATTGTATTCAACCAATCACGGGTTTTTCAACATGCTGAATTAGCGTGGATCTTTAACTGTATTGCCCGCATCGGTTGGCTCCAACGGATGACACAGTTTAAAGATAAAGCTGGAAAAAACCGTGAGCAAGCATCTGTTGGGCTTTTTGCCTACCCAAGCCTTATGGCTGCTGACATTTTGCTCTACCGTGCAACACATGTTCCAGTAGGAGAAGATCAAAAGCAGCATATTGAACTCACACGTGATATTGCGCAAAAATTTAATCATGATTACGCTGAGCGGATTGCACATTTAAATGTTGGCATCCCCATACAAGAGGGAGAACCCATACAAGAGGGAGAAAACAAAGAACAAGGCTTTTTCCCAATACCAGAAGCTCTTCTTGGTGATACGGGCATGCGCATTATGTCTTTACGTGATGGCACAAAGAAAATGTCAAAATCAGATCCTTCAGATTTTTCACGAATTAATTTAACTGATGATGCTGATCTTATCGTTCAAAAAATACGCAAAGCAAAAACAGACTCCGCCCCCCTTCCCGATGAGCTTACTGCTCTAGAAGGGCGTCCAGAAGTTGACAATTTACTTGGTATTTATGCAGCCTTTGCGCAAATCAGTAAAGAGAAGGCGCTTTTAGAGTTTTCAGGTCAACAATTTTCGCTTTTTAAAGCGACTTTAGCTGATCTTATCGTCCATAAATTGGCACCAATTACGCAAGAATTACGCCGTCTTCATCAAGATAATGCTTATATTGATTCTGTTTTGCGTGATGGGGCTGAGCGTGCTAGCCTATTGGCTGAAAATACAATGAAACACGTTCGTGAAATTGTTGGCTTTTTATATCATTGATAAACAATAAGTTTTGATTGAAAAAATACAGCCGATGCCAAGTGCAAACTAAACCACGCTTGATGCAAACAATACCCCTTGTTGCCCTTTGTTAGGTTAAGTGCCCCCATATCTTCAAGTGCAAATATATATTATTCATGAAGGAACAAATGCTTGATAACGTGCATTTTAAACCTTTAAAAGCAGTTCTTTTAATAAAACTGCTTATGCATGCAAATTCAAAAACGGATAAAATTTGCAAATTGATTAACAAGCATCAAGATATCGCTACCATGTTTTACCTTCTTCATGATAACATAAAATAGGTGAGCTTATTTAAATCATTAATCGTCAATAGAAGGTGTTTTTACCATTATCGTGCTTCTAAACGATTTTTTGGAATAAAAATATTGAAACGATTATATCAATATTTAAATTTTTTTTGCGTTAATTGTTTCCTTAAAGCTTACGCAACAAAAGGATAATATATGTTTATTCAAACTGAAACCACACCAAACCCTGCAACACTTAAATTTTTACCAGGCCGCGTGGTCCTTGCCAAAGGTGTGTTAGAGTTTCATAACAGCAAAGAAGCTGATCAAAATTCACCTCTTGCTGCTAAACTGTTTACAATTCCCAATGTCAGCAGTGTCTTGTTAGGACATGATTTCATTGCTGTAACAAAAAATGACGGGGAATGGCAGCATCTCAAACCAGCGATCTTGGGCACAATTATGGAACATTTTCTTTCCAATGACCCAACTGTTATCAATGATGCCACTCTCCAAACACAAGCACCTGAAGCGTATGAAGAATTTTATGACGAAAAAGATGCAGATATTGTCATGACAATTAAAGAGATTCTTGAAACACGTGTTCGCCCAGCTGTTGCCAATGATGGTGGGGATATTACTTTTCGTGGTTTTGAAGACGGTATCGTTTATTTAAATATGCGCGGTGCGTGCGCTGGGTGCCCATCCTCAACAGCCACGCTCAAACACGGAATTGAAAACCTTTTGCGCCATTTCATTCCAGAAGTTTTAGGCGTTGAAGCCATGCCACAAGATGTTATTCTATAAATTTGAAAGTACCCCCACCCAAGCAAATAGAAACAAGCAAATAGAAAAAAGCCATCTTGTACAAATATCCCATACCAATCATTTGCTGAAAATCATTTTTTAAAAGCTATGGGAACTTGCTATTTATGTATCGCAAACTGTTGCAACCTATCAGCACAAAAAATATAGCAGGAGAACAGACAGGCAGTTAAAGAAGACCAATAGGCTTGCATTACACAAAAGAAGTCTGCACCACACGAAAGTCTGCGTTATATAAAGACATTATACAAAGATCACCAAAAGCGCGTGAAATATAAAGTTGTAAATACAACAATGCTTCAAGGTATAAGAATACCTTGTAATATACATGCTTCATGAGGCTTTAAAACACTTGTAAGACTTTCAAAACACAATAAAAAACGGGCCAAAATGGCCCGTTTCTTTTTACCTATGGGTTTAAGGAGCTTAGAAATCCATTCCGCCCATTCCACCCATTCCGCCGCCACCCATTGGAGGCATTGGAGTTTCTTTTTTCGGAAGTTCAGCAACCATTGCTTCTGTGGTGATAAGAAGGCTGGCAATTGATGCAGCATTTTGCAAAGCTGAACGCACAACTTTAACTGGGTCAACGATCCCCAAAGAAATCAAATCACCAAATTGACCTGTTGCAGTGTTGTAACCAAAAGTGTCTGAATTATTTTCAAGCACTTTGCCAACAATAATTGCTGCTTCTTCACCGGCATTAGTCGCAATTTGGCGTGCTGGAGCTTGTAGAGCACGACGGACAATATTAATACCAGCTTCTTGGTCTGCATTGCTTCCTTTAACAGTAATTGCGTTTGCAGCCCGCAAGAGTGCAGTTCCACCACCAGCAACAATACCTTCTTCCACCGCTGCACGCGTTGCGTTCAAGGCATCATCAACACGGTCTTTCTTTTCTTTCACTTCAACTTCTGTTGCACCACCAACACGAATAACGGCAACACCACCAGCAAGTTTAGCAAGTCTTTCTTGCAGTTTTTCGCGGTCATAGTCAGAAGTTGTTTCTTCGATCTGTGCTTTAATCTGGCTTACACGAGCACTGATTTGCGCTTTTTGTCCAGAGCCATCAACGATGGTTGTGTTCTCTTTAGAAATATGCACTTTCTTTGCACGGCCTAGCATATCTAAAGTGACATTTTCAAGCTTAATGCCAACATCTTCAGAAATAACCTGACCTGATGTCAAAATTGCAATATCTTCTAACATTGCTTTACGGCGGTCACCAAAGCCTGGTGCTTTAACAGCACAAATCTTCAAACCACCACGCAGTTTATTAACCACAAGCGTTGCCAAAGCTTCACCTTCCACATCTTCAGCAATAATGAGAAGAGGCTTACCAGACTGAACAACAGCCTCAAGAACAGGAAGCAAGGATTGAAGATTAGACAATTTCTTTTCATGAATAAGGATGTAAGGATCGTCGAGATCAGCCACCATTTTTTCAGCATTTGTGACAAAATAAGGTGAAAGGTACCCACGATCAAACTGCATACCTTCAACGACTTCTAATTCCGTTTCAGCAGTTTTTGCTTCTTCCACAGTGATAACACCTTCATTGCCAACTTTGTCCATAGCATCAGCAATGATTTTACCAATTTCTGAAGCACCATTAGCAGAAATCGTTCCTACTTGCGCTATTTCAGCAGAAGTTTGGATTTTTTTCGCTTTTTTGAAAAGGCTTTCAACAACTTCTGCAACAGCAGAATCGATCCCACGCTTGAGATCCATTGGGTTCATACCAGCAGCAACAGCTTTTACACCTTCTTGCACAATAGCTTGACCCAAAACAGTTGCTGTTGTTGTTCCATCACCAGCAATATCGTTGGTCTTTGAAGCAACTTCACGCAACATCTGTGCGCCCATATTTTCGAACTTATCTTCCAGCTCGACTTCTTTTGCAACGGACACACCATCCTTCGTGATACGAGGTGCACCAAATGATTTGTCAATCACCACATTACGGCCTTTAGGACCGAGTGTTACCTTAACAGCATTAGCAAGGATATCAACACCGCGCACCAAGCGCTCACGTGCTTCACGGCCAAATTTGACTTCTTTAGCAGCCATTTAATTTCTCCTTGGATATAATAAACGAAACAAATTGAGAGAATGGATTAACCCAAAATCCCCATAATGTCGGATTCTTTCATGATTAAGAGTTCTTCACCATTAATTTTTACTTCGGTTCCAGACCATTTCCCAAATAAGATGCGGTCTCCTGCTTTAACTTCGAGAGGCACGCGCTTTCCATTATTATCAAGAGCGCCATTGCCAACAGCGATTACCTCACCTTCCTGAGGTTTTTCCTTTGCTGTATCGGGGATGATAATCCCACCAGCGGTTTTATTTTCAGATTCAACCCGACGAACGACAACACGATCGTGAAGTGGGCGGAATTGTGTGTTAGCCATGTTTTAAACCCTTAAAACTTAGTATAACTGATTAATCTTAAATTTTATTAGCACTCTCTAGTGGTGAGTGCTAGTAACAAATTTTATATAAAAATATTGATCCATAATGTCAAGGATTCTAAATAAAATAATTCATTTTACATTGATTCTAATTGGCTCTTTGATTCTGGTCAAAAAATGCTTATCTTTTACTAAACTAATGAATATATATATTAAGGGATTTTATGATGGTTAAAACACGCCAAGAAACCGATAGTTTGGGGACAGTTTCGGTTCCTCATGACCGTTATTGGGGAGCACAAACAGAACGTTCTCGACATAATTTCAATATTGGCTCAGAAAAACAGCCTCTTTCATTGATTTATGCTTTAAGTCTTATCAAAAAAACAGCAGCTCTTGTGAATATGCAAAAAGGGAAACTCTCGCAAGACATAGGGCAAGCGATTGTCACTGCTGCTGATGAAGTGCTTTCTGGTGCATTTGATACACATTTCCCCCTCGCTGTTTGGCAAACAGGGTCTGGCACACAAAGCAATATGAATGTCAATGAAGTGATCGCCAATCGCGCTAGCGTGCTTTTGGGTGGAACGCTTGGCAGCAAAGCACCCGTGCACCCTAATGACCACGTGAATATGAGCCAATCGTCAAACGATTCTTTTCCAACAGCGCTTCATATTGCCACCACACTGCAAACACGCCAACATTTTTTTCCAATTCTTGATACTCTTATTGCCAGTCTTCAAACAAAAGAAGAAGAATTTGCAGACATCATAAAATTGGGGCGCACGCACACGCAAGATGCCACCCCGCTTACTTTAGGGCAAGAATTTTCAGGCTACCGTGCTGCGCTAGAAGCCAACCGCCAACGCATTGAAATGGCTCTTATTGATGTTCAAATGCTTGCGCAAGGGGGAACTGCCGTTGGAACAGGCCTTAATGCACCAAAAGGATTTGATGTTGCATTTGCTGAAACAATTAGTCCACTTACAGGAGTAACTTTCACAACCGCCAACAACAAATTTGAAGCTCTCGCTCACCATGGGGCCCTTGCCAATTTCCACGGAAGCTTAAATGCACTGGCAGCTGATTTGTTTAAAATTGCAAATGATATTCGTTTCTTAGGATCAGGACCACGCTCAGGCTTAGGCGAATTGAGCTTGCCAGAAAATGAACCTGGTTCTTCCATTATGCCAGGAAAAGTCAACCCCACCCAATGCGAAGCTTTAAGCATGGTTGCCTGCCAAGTCTTTGGAAACCAGACGAGTGTGACATTTGCTGCAAGCCAGGGCCATTTTGAACTCAATGCCTTTAAGCCTGTTATTGGTTATAATGTTTTGCAGTCTCTCTCACTTCTTGGTGACTCTATGCGTTCCTTTGATACTAACTGCATCAAAGGGTTGCGTGCTAATACAGATCATATCCAGTCTCTTCTTGAGCGTTCTCTCATGCTCGTTACAGCGCTTGCGCCAGAAATTGGTTACGAAAAAGCTGCTGATATTGCTAAAACAGCCCATAAAAATGGAACAACCTTACGGGAAGAAGCTTTAAAAGCCGGAATTACTGAAGCTGACTACGACCGACTGGTTGATCCAAAGAAGATGATCCACTCACAATAAGGCTATTTTATGTTATGGATGAATTGATGTCATGATGAATGACAGTTTCACGTTATAATATCGGGTCGTTCACGGCCCAAATAGTCTTTTATTTTTAACAATTCAAGTGCTGCTAGAAATAAAGGTTGAAGTACTTTTTGCAGATCTTGAGTATATTTGCGGGGGTCGCTTTCATACTGTTCCAGATAAATGCGTACAGTTGCTCCCCCCGTTCCTGTTCCAGATAAACGCACGACCAGTCGTGCCCCATTTTCAAAAAACACCCGCACCCCTTGCCCTGCACTTATACTATCATCAATGGGGTCATGGTAGGCAAAATCATCACAGTGTGTCACAGTTAACCCGGCAATTTTTGCCCCTGCTAAGGGCAACAATGTGCGCACATGTTCCATCATCATATAAGCTTTTTGTGCTTCAACATTTTCATAATCATAACGTGAATAATAAAAACGCCCATATTTGTGCCAGTGTTTTTGTACAATTTGTGCCGCTGTTTGCCCTGTTAGAGCCAAAAGATTTAGCCAAAACAATACGGCCCATAAACCATCTTTTTCGCGCACATGGTGTGAGCCTGTTCCAAAGCTTTCCTCACCACATAAGGTAACTTTTCCGGCATCTAAAAGCGTACCAAAAAATTTCCATCCCGTTGGCGTTTCAAAAAGATTGATCCCCTTTTCTTGTGCCACAAGGTCAGCAGCACGCCCTGTTGGCATTGAGCGTGCAATTCCAACAATGCCCTGGCGATACCCTTTAATCAGGTGCGCATGTTCTGCCATAATAGCCAGTGAATCAGAAGGCGTGATAAATTGTTTGCGACCAATAATGAGATTGCGATCACCATCACCATCAGAAGCAGCGCCAAGATCAGGCCCAAGATCAGGCCCTTGATCAGACATGAGCAAACGATAAAGGTCCTTTGCATGCACCAAATTAGGGTCAGGATGAGAGCCCCCAAAATCTGGTAAAGGGGTTTTATTGACCACTGTTCCTTGAGGAAAGTTTAAGCGCTTTTCAAAAATCTCTTGCGCATAAGGCCCTGTAACTGCGTGCATAGCATCAAACCGCAAGGTTAAGCCCTTTTTCACTGCTTGAAAAATGCAGTCAAAATCAAAAAGCTCTTCCATTAAAGCAGCATAATCTGCCACAGGGTCGATAACATCTACCTGCATGGAGCCAATAAAACTTCGCCCTTGTGTTTCTAAATCAATGTCTGGAGCTTCAACAATTTTATAAGAAGAAAGATGTTGCGATGCTGCAAAAATAGCATCACACAAATAATCAGGTGCCGGGCCACCATTGGAAATATTATATTTTATACCACAATCACCATTCACACCGCCAGGATTGTGGCTTGCTGATAAAATAATCCCACCATGTGCATGATATTTGCGAATAAGGTGCGACACAGCAGGTGTCGATAAAATGCCCCCTCTTCCCACCTTAACACAGCCCACACCATTTGCAGCCGCCATTTTTAACACAAGCTGAATAAGGCTGTCGTTTAAATAGCGCCCATCCCCACCAAGGATGAATAATTTTCCCTCAAGAGGTCCAACACTGTTAAAAATGGACTGAATAAAATTTTCAACATAATGGGGCTGTTGGAACACAGATACCTTTTTGCGTAAACCAGATGTTCCCAGTTTTTGATCATGAAAAGCTGTTGTCAAAACAGTGTTGACGATCATAAAAATAACCTTCCTACTATTTTCTCAACTTGAAAGGGAACATCTGCTACAATCAGCGTCTCATCAAATAGCTTATCTTACACAGAAACTTCCCACACCACCTTTTTAGTTAAATGATCGCCCCCCCTGCAGCCCTTTTTATTTAAGGGGCTACCTATTCGAGCAGCTTTCATTCAACCTTTTTGCCAAGCATGAAATACTTGCAAATTTATCACAATCTACTACACTTCCAACATTCGTCGTTGAAAAACAAAAACCGTTTTTGCAACACAATCCCAAAAGGCTTATAGGAGCGTAATTATGATAAAAAAACAAGTTCCCAACGTAACTTTCCACACACGTGTACGGGATGAATCAGTCGGCGGGGATAATCCTTATCGGTGGCAAGATGTCAATAGTGACACTTACTTTAAAGGGAAACGGGTTATTCTTTTTTCTCTCCCGGGAGCGTTTACACCCACTTGTTCAACCTTTCAGCTTCCTGATTTTGAAAAACTTTATGACGAATTTAAAAAAGTCGGTATTGATGAAATTTACTGCCTTTCTGTTAATGATTCCTTCGTGATGAATGCTTGGGGTCAAAAGCAAGGCATTAAAAATGTGAAATTGATCCCTGATGGTTCTGGGGAATTTACCCGTAAAATGGGAATGCTCGTTGCTAAAGACAACCTTGGCTTTGGAATGCGCTCATGGCGCTATGCAGCGGTCATTAATGATGGGGTTATTGAACAGTGGTTTGAAGAAAAAGGCTATTCAGATAATTGCCCAACAGACCCATACGAAGTCTCATCACCACAACATATCTTAAAAGCACTTCAAGGTTAAGTGTTAAACAAAGATCACTTCTTTAAAGAAGATCACATTTTTTAAAATGCACATTAAAACAGCACAAACCGCCTTTAAGGAATTTGTGCTGTTTTTGTAGACCTGTATAGAACCGTCAAAAAGGAAAAACGTCTTCTTTTTGAGCTTCCAAAATGGCCTTCACTTCTTCAACCATTTGATCTTCTTTAACGGTTATTTGCGCTGGGCGACTTTCACGCCATGTTTGATTATCTTCAATTTCATTAGCTAAACGTGCACCTTCCACCAAATCTTTAATCTGAACCTCCCTGTACTGGCGTTCTTGTGACCCTTGAATCACCACACAAGGTGCACGGCGCCGATCCGCATACTTCATTTGTGCTTTAATACCCGACTCCCCTAAATATACTTCAGAGCGAATGCCTGCATTGCGCAATTGCTTCACCATGTTCTGATAACGCGCAACACTGCCTGGCTCTTGATCCATTACCAACACCACAACCGGGCCTGTTTTTTCTTCCAAATGCAATTTTCCATAGCTGCGCAAAGCTACCATTAAGCGTGACAAACCAAGTGAAAAACCCGTTGCGGGAACGTTGTCATTACGAAAGCGTGCGACCAACCCATCATAGCGCCCACCCCCACCAATAGATCCAAAGATAATCCTTTGCCCATAATTATCAAAAACATGAAAAAGCAATTCAGCTTCAAAAACAGGCCCCGTATAATAATCCAACCCTCGCACAACTGACGGATCAATCTTTATGCATTTCTGATAACCATTGACGTCAAAAATTTCTTGCATTTCCTCAAGTTCGCGAATCCCTTCACACCCACGAGGATGATGACCAATCATTGTCTTGAGTTTCTGTATTCTTCCTTCTGCAGTTTCACTGCTCATATACAAAAAATTAAGGATAGCATTAATCTGGTCATCAGTTAACCCTGCTCCTTTCGTGAAGTCACCGCTTTCATCCAAACGACCCTCCCCCAAAAGCAACTTCACTCCTTTCAAACCAAGTCGATCAAGCTTATCGATTGCTCTAAAAACAATTAAGCGTTTGTTAGCCTGTTCATCTCCCCCCAAACCAATCTGCTCTAAAACAGCATCCAAAATTTTCCGATTACTCACACGAATGACATATTCACGGCGCTCAAGTCCTAATTTGTCTAAAACATCTGCTGCCATCATGCAGACTTCTGCATCAGCAGCCACTGTAGATGCTCCTACAATATCAGCATCCAACTGCATAAATTGACGAAAGCGTCCTGGCCCCGGCTTGTCGTTACGAAAAACAGGTCCAATACGATAGCTACGATAAGGTTTTGGTAAAACTTCAAAATTCTCAGCAACATAACGAGCAAGAGGCGCTGTGAGATCATAGCGCAAAGACATCCACTGTTCGTCATCATCTTGTAAAGAAAAAACACCTGCATTCGGGCGATCTACATCAGGCAAAGACTTTCCAAGCGCATCTGTATATTCAAAAATCGGTGTTTCAAGCGCTTCAAAACCATAAAGTTCATAAACTTCACGTATCTGAGCCGTCATTGTTTCAAGCGCCTGTAACTCTATACCTTTACGATCAATTAATCCCCGTGGTAAACGCGCTTTAGTTTTTTTTTGTTTCGTAGACATATGTTTCTCTATTCAGCAATGTATATTTACGCATAACTCTGTGTTTTCACGAACGATCATGTCTAACTTATCGAAATGAACGCTGCAAGACTTTATATAACCTGTGGTTATAGACAATGATCTGATTTTAACCTAACAAAAGAATATACCCCCATTATCATCAGTTTCTACCCGCACACCAAAGCATCACCCAATATATGCCAAGGTTTAGCTATATTGTTTCTCATTTGTTGTTTCTTTATGTTCACGCATAACCTCACATTTGTGTAAGATGCTATTGCAATTCAAAATAGACACCGCAGTAATTTTATACTGCCTTGTGGTAGTATACACCGTCACCCCTTTTTATTACCTGCCAATCACGTTGCTATCATGTTGCTATCATGTTGCTTTTCCCAACAAACAGGTATCATTAAATCGATCTCATTTTCATCAAAGACTTCCTAGATTTGTGGCAAAACTTCAAACGATAGATGTTTATGGCTATAGTGCCTTACTACCGTTTTAAGAAATTCTTTTTGTCTTAAGAAACTTTTTTACATCAATACGCAAAGAGAAGATGCACCTTAATCAAATTAGAAAGTGTTTTAAAGTGATGAAACTTTGGTAAAAAACAACGCAAACTAAATAAAACCCGCCTTTTCTCAAGAAAACAATAATACCAGACTCTTTTAATCAATATTGACAGCCATTCAAAAAACACTATTCATCGTATAAAAACGTCCTTTTTTAACTTAAGAAAACACATATTCTCCCTATCTTAAAAGATGCGTTTGGCAATGTATGAGATGAAATGTCGTCTTTAAAAGACTTAAGGAATAACATGAAAATAACAATTTTTGGTGGTGGAATTTGGGGAAGAGCTCTTGCATTTGCTTTTGCACATAAAAATGAAGTCTGCATTGTTTCAAGACGTAATATCACCCCTGCACTAGACCCTTTAAACAAAATATTGAGTCACAATTCTCATTCAATCATTTCACAATGTTCCTTAGACGAGAGTTTAGATTCTACACTTTTTGTCATTGCTATCAGTGTGCAAGCTTTAAGAGAATGGTTTGCTCACACACCTTTGAAAAAAGACTCAAAAATACTCATCACAAGCAAGGGAATTGAAGAAAATAGTGGAGCATTTGTCAGTCAAATTGCCAAAGATTTTATTGCTCCAGAAAATCTTTGTTTTTTAGCAGGTCCAAGCTTTGCTAAAGAAATCATTCTCGCTCTCCCATGTGCCTTAACTATTCATTCGCATAATTTTATCCTTGCTCAAGAATTTGCAAGTAGAATGCCTGACTTTATCAAACCCTATATTGAAAATGACATCATTGGTGGAGAAGTGGCAAGTGCATATAAAAATGTCATTGCCATAGCGGGTGGAATTTGTGACGGATTGCAATTAGGTCAAAATGCTAAAGCATCTCTCCTATCGCGTGGACTTGTAGAAATGTATCAATTTGCAGAACATTTTGGTGCAAAAATGCAAACTTTCTTAGGGCTGTCTGGTGCAGGTGACCTGTTCTTAACAGCAAATTCCCTTCTTTCCAGAAATTACCGTGTTGGGTTAGGATTAGCGCAAAACAAACCTTTGCAAAACATTCTAAACGATCTAGGCGAAGTAGCAGAAGGTATTAAAACTTCTAACGCAATTACTCAAATTGCTCAAAGAGAAGGAATTTATGCACCTATCGCTACAGAAGTTCAAAAAATCATTCAAGGCAAAAACCCTTTAGAAAGTATGAGAACTTTGATGAAAAAGTGAACTTTAAATAACGTTCTAACAAAGAAATTTTATTCAATTTTAAGCAAAACTTTAAAAGTAGGCAGCAATGTTTACGGCTTTTGGCACCATAATAGCCACATACAGTTGCAATAACAGTACTGATAAGACCTATCTATCTAGTCTCTTTGGTAATATATAAATATTTTTTCTATACTTAAGTCTATTACAAAAATTCACCCCATTTGAAAAAATTATTTAAGCGTATTCTCGACCTCTAACAAAGAATATTAAAGAATATTCAATGTAAAAGTTTTTTATACACTTTATCATTAGAGAAGAGTTTATTTTATCATCTAACATTTTTGCATGATACAAGCGCGAATTAGCTAAAAACAGAGTGACTATACACATTACTTAAGCGTTAGTGTTTAGCCATATTCCAGCTGTCAGAAGTAAGTAAGATCTGACAAGAAAGCCTTTTCTTTTTTCATAAGTGTTTTTATTGTCCTAGTGTAATATGCACGATAACCAA
>NZ_JACJIR010000005.1:0-47470 GCF_014138465.1 Bartonella chomelii | reverse complement strand
TTGGTAAAGATTGAAATGTGTTTTATTTCCAAGTGAATCTATGGGGTAAACCACGGTGGTTTTGTGCGGTTTTTCGTAATAATACGTCAAAAAAAGCTGTGGATAAGTTTTTCCTTTCATAAAAAGGTCTTTTTTATTTAAGCCGTTTTATCCAAATCATATCTTTGACGTATGGTATATTAATTCTTAATGTGACGTTATTAATAATGTGGTGTATTAATTCAGCGTAAAGCTTATTCCTGCTCCTACACCCCAGTGACCTCCAGAAGTGGTAACGGAGAAGTTGGAACGTATCTTTCCATCTTCAGATGTATAACCAGTTCCAAAAGCAAGTGCTGATTGACCACGCCATACACCACTACCAAATGCAACACTGAGTATTCCTGGTGTCTCAATGTAATGCAAGTTCGCTACTGCCAAACCGATCGCTGCTGCTTGTCTTGCTTCTTTTTGGATGCCTTCAACTTTATAATTTAAGGCCTCAAACTTCATATCAGTATAGGCATTAGCTTGTGCAACAGCATTATTAACCATATTCCCTATTTTTTCATCTGTATATTTGTTGGCATCTGCGAGAGTAAGTTGTGTTTGTTCTTTAACGTAATCATGCAGCTGCCCACCATTGACTGCTTGTTTTGAACCTTTTTCGATTTCACCATCTGCAACATTGTCAATGAGCACAGGTGTATCATCATCAGTACCTACTAAAGTGATACTATTGATTTTGTTGCCTTGTTCATCTTTATCATAAGTAACAATCCCATCAGTAAGGGTGCCAACTTCGTTAACTATACTATCAACTTTGCCTTCAAGAATGTTAACCTTCTCATTTGTCGCCCAAAGTTGATTACCTGTAACCACATCCGTGGAACCTTGTGCAATTGTACCATCTGCTACATCGGTTATCTTACTAGCCTGACCATTATGATTAGCGCTATAGGCATCTTTGCCATCATTCCAGTTTAAACTATTAGAATTCACCTGAGTTTCAACCTGTTGAATACGATCATCGAGATTAGACATACTGTTATTAACAGCCTCAAAAGCATCAGCTACATTATTATATGCTTGTTTTTCATTCTTGCTCTGCGCACCAAAATCCGTAATCGTAAACGTTGGATCTATCCACTTTCCATCCTGATAACCAGCTCCTCCACCGAAATAAGCTGCTAGCTGTTTATTTAGCACATAAAGTTGATTACCTGTTATCGCTTCCGTCGAACCATCTACAATATCCCCATCTAAAAGAAACTTTAGCTTGTTATTTTCTGCTACCCCTCGCCCTTCTCCTTTATTCACATGAAGCGCAACAAAGGCTTCCTCCTTATCACTCCAAAATAAAGCATTTTCCTTAACCGCTGTAGTATTTGTATTGATATTATTCTGCAACTTCGTCAGTGAAGCATCAACACCGGCAAAAGCAGCTCCAACATTGTTATAGCTCTGTTTTTGAATAGTGTAAGTCGGTGAAACACCCTCTAGTATGTTGGCACCACCACCTAAATACTCATTAATATTTGTATCAAGCTTTGTCACATTCTCTTGCACATCAAACATTGTGCTCGTCAACGTCTCAACATTTTTCTTGACTCCATAAAGCTGCTTGCCATTAACTGCCTCTGTCGAGTCTTCTGTAACAGCCCCATCAGTTACCCCAGAAAGTGCCCGAGATTCTCCTTCTTTATTAGCAATAGAGACTTCATTACCACCTGTTTTGGCACCAATGGTGATCTTACGCGTCCCTAGCTCTTGTTGGACAAGGTCGCCACGTACTACATCATCAATTCTATCAACAAGCTGTGTCAGTGTATCATCAACAGCTACAAAGGCAACTCCGACATCACTATATTCTCCATTCTGAATAGTATACGTCGGTGCTTTATTCTCCAATATATTTGCACCACCACCTAAATACTCTGAAATATTTGTATCAAGAGTTGTAACATTCCTCTCAACTTCTAATATAGTGCTTTGCAAATTGGTAACACTTTGCGTAACTCCATGAAGCTGCGAACCTGTTATCGCCTCTGTTGAGTTTTCTGAAACATCTCCATTTGCCAAGCCAGTAAGTTTCCGAGATTCTTTATCTTTGTTAGCAATAGAGATCTCATTCCCACCTGTTTTGGCACCAATAGTGATGAGCTCAAATATGGAATCTTGCTGGACAAGACCATTATTCAACACATTTACAACACCATCAATCTTACCAGAAAGCTGTGTTAATGTATCATCAACACCAGCAAATGCAGCTCCAACATCATGATGATCCTTCTCCTGAATTGTATACGTCGGCGCTGTATCTGCAAGTACGCTTGCACCCCCACCTAAATACTTATTAATATTCTTATCAAGCTTCGTCACATTCTCCTGCACACCAGACACTGTGCCTGCCAATACATCAACGCTTTGCTTGACTTCATGAAGCTGCGAACCATTAACTGCATCTGTCGAATCTTCAGTAACTTCCCCATTCTTCAAACCTGTAAGCTTCCGAGATGCTCCATCACTGTTGCTAATTATGATCTCACTGCCCTCCACTTTAGCACCAATGGTGATCTTATGCGTGCTTTGTTCTTGCTGAACAAGGTTGCTACCTACCACATCATCAATTCTACTAGAAAGCT
Source organism: Bartonella chomelii (assembly GCF_014138465.1). Classification (NCBI taxonomy): domain Bacteria; kingdom Pseudomonadati; phylum Pseudomonadota; class Alphaproteobacteria; order Hyphomicrobiales; family Bartonellaceae; genus Bartonella; species Bartonella chomelii. The sequence goes on along the minus strand of NZ_JACJIR010000005.1, from coordinate 44,846 downwards.
GCGTCAGTGAAGCATCAACACCAGCAAAGGCAGCTCCAACATCATTATGAGTTTGTTTTTGAATCGTATACGTCGGCGCTGTATCTTCTAGTATGTTGGCGCCACCACCTAAATACTGAGATATATTACTGCCCAGTTTATAAAGCTGCGAACCATTTACTGCCTCTGTCGAATTTGCAGAAAGATCTCCTACCTTCACACCAGAAAGCACCCGAGATTCTCTGTCTTTATTAGTAATGGAAATCTCATTGCCTTCAACTTCATTACCAATTGTAATCACCTTCGTTCCTGAATTTTGGTGCACAAGAATGTTTTCAACTTTACCAAAAAGCTGTGTCAGTGCATTATCAACGCCCTCAAAAGCACTACCAACATTACCGTATTCACGACTTTGTATTGTATAAGTTGGTGCCTTATCTGTCAGTATATTTGCACTACCACCCAAATACTTTGAAATGTTCGTATTAAGTTTTGTGACACTAGTATCAAGGCTTGCCATTTCCCCTTCAACTTTTGATACAGTGCCACCTAATGTCTTAACACTTTCATCCACCTTATAAAGCTGAGCACCGTTAACTGCTTCTGTCGAACGTGCAGAAAGATCTCCGTCCTTCACACCAGAAAGTACCCGAGATTCTCCTTCACGGTTAGTAATTTCGATCTCAGCACCATCGGTTTTGGCACCAATGGTAATCCGCCTTGTTCCTGAATTTTGCTCTACGAGAATGCTATCTACCACATCGTTAATTTTTCCAGAAAGCCGCGTCAATAAAGTGTCAACACCTGTGAATGCATCTCCAACATTATTATACTCTTGACTTTGAATTGTATAAGTTGGTGCCACATTTTCTAATACGTTTGCATTACCCCCTAAATACGTTGCAATCGTACTGTTCAGTTCATAAACCTGACCGGCATTAACTGCATCTTTCGACCCTCTGAGGAGAATTCCATCCGCCACACTTACAACTTTCATATCTGAAGCATTGATTCCAGCAGTAGTCACTGATGGACCATTCAGAATAAATAAGCCACTGTCTATTAAGCGGACATTTCTTGTCCAGACACTCGTCAGTACAAGAGTCTCAGCTAAATCAAATGTTACCCTATTGCCACTTTTGACAATCTTAATATTGTTACTTCCAGCAACTAAATCGAGATTACTGTCTTTATTAACTTTTGTAGCATCTTGACCGTTAACAGAAAGCTGCCAAACACCACCTTCTTCTTCTATCCATGTTTTTAATGCTTTCAGCTGGGCAATATTTACTGCATCAGTCTCTTTAAAACCAGCGGCTACTCCTGTAATTTGTCGTGTTTTTCCACTGTTTACATCACCAACACTAACTGCACCTACAGTACCTCTCCATACCGGTGACGTGTCCATTGAAGCGATGCCACTTCCAGGATCATAACCTGAAACCCATTTTCCAACTTCTGCTTTAGAATCATCACCTAAAGCAACACCGCCCTCCACAGATGATTGTGCATGATCACCAAAAGCAGTACCTAATTTAGCCTCAGCAAAAGGCCCTATGGCTATTGCCTTCATCCCCTCCGCTTTAGCAAAAGAACCTATAGCTATTGTCTTCATTTCCGCTGCACTTGCGTAATTGCCTATAGCAATAGAATGTATCTTAAAAGCCTTACTAGTTAAACCTAGAGCCATAGCACCACCACCCTTAGCCCATGCACTTACACCAACTGCAATATCCTCTTTGGTTTCTGCATTCGCATTAAGACCAAGCTGAGTACCAACCCCCCTAGCTTCAAAATAACCCTGTATTCCCTCTGACGTTGTGGCAACTTGTCTCATATTCACACCAGCAGCAATAGCACTGAACATAGTATTCGTATCATCACTACAAGTAACTGGTTGAATTACAGAAGCATTAGGATTATAATTAACAAACTGTTGATTAACGTTCAATTTCTTATACTGCTCTTCTGCAGATACTTTCTTACCTGATGACAAACCACGGCTAACAACTTGGTCCACCCCACAAGAACGGTCACCATTAGCCACCCCAACACGCCCACCAACACGCCCATGAGCAACGTTAGCAGAAACCACACCTGCACTGACACTTACACTTTGAACTGTCGATCCCGTTGAAGAAAGATGAGAAGCAAAAACTGGAGAAACACTCGACAAAAGCCCAGCCATTACCGCCCCTAATGAAACAGCTCTAACCAAAGATACCTCACAAAGAGGCCTTGGAGCATTGAAGCTTTTGTCTTTTGGAGCGATATGTACTTTTTTCATAACAAATCTTTCAAAAATAAAAAAACATATTTGGACATCAAAAAGTCACAATTGGGCGCTATGTGATTTGACAATGGGTTTTGTGTTGCAAAAAAAAACATAAAAACAAACCATAAAGCGGAGCCAATTTCGTAGCTAAAAAACAAAAGAGTGCAGTTTTTCAGTCTTCAAATAAGCTTTCGTGTCAACAATAATTAGTAAGGAAAGAAGACCTTTAAGAGCCTATCCTTACAAAGGGCGTGTAAATTTAAGTGTGTGTGTTTTTCATAGCAAATCCTCCAAAATAAAAATGTTAAGTAGTACAGTTGGGTAGCAGAAGTTATTTAGTCGCCATGAGGTTAAGTTTAGTCCTTGTTAGCTTAAAAGAGTGTGTGTGCTTTATTCAAACAAAGAGAAAAGTAGTGGTGTTGGATCTTTGAAAGAATAAAGTTATATGGGTGGGTTCTTAATAAGCGTTAGTGAAGAATCTTTTTCTCTTTAATGTGGGGGTGTTGGAATATTTAAAGAGAGGGTATTTTGTTTTTCAAAAGCGTTATTTAGAAAGCTAAACATAACTAATGGGGCGTGTTTGTTTTTTGTATCTCCTTAATTTAAAGCAATTAACCTGAGTGCAGTTAACTGGAGTGCAGTGGTTACCTTTAACTCTGTTCGGAAAGCGACTTGGCTTTATGTTAAAGGGTAAGGGGGTATATGTATAACGAGCAAAAAATTTAAAGGGGGTGCTTCATTTTTTCAAAACGAATTCCTAGTAAAGTATTTTTCGTAATGTATTTATTCTTAAATTGAAGCTGGCCTTGTCTTGTAGGTATTTATTGGGATATTTCGTTAAATAAATTGGGGCATTTTCAATTTCTGTGTAATGAAATAAATGGTTTATAAGGGGTTAATTTGCAGAGTAGTGTAATTATTTGAGAAATTTTATAATACTGTGTTGGTAAATGTCTTTTATTTGGAGAGGGTGTTAAGAATTTTGGGTAAATTTGTTTATCAACAATACCAGTAACTACTGAGTGTGGTTGTTTGTGTAAAATCTCTCTCTTACGAGAAATGTTTACAAATGGTTTAGCTATCCTGATGCACTTGAAATAAGATCTCTTTCTATCTCAACAACTTCCCTTTTTGTTGTGTTTGGGTCCATCAGTCATCACAATAGCTTCAAATGCTAGCAATACTAATTAGCTCTACTATTACGGAAGTAGACATTTTTTGATATAGACTTTGGCTGTGATCTCTTTTCTATTACCTTCAATGATTATATAAGGCGCTTCTCCATAACCACTTCCATTCTCCTTAATGCTGGCCCACTTCTCCTTCTGAAACACTGGCTCTTGTCTCAACATCTCCTGTTATTTTAACAGGAGTTTGTGTATAATTGTTTTGTTGCCTTGCAACTTTTACAAAGCTCACACCAGAAAAGTGTTTGTAGGTAAACCAAGAAAAGTCAAAATGCATAGCGTTTGCCTAACAAGTAGATTGTGCTCTTATCAAAGAGTCGACACCTTCGTAAGAACAAGAACCATCAGCGTTATGGTTGAAAAATCGTAACGAACAATATTATTTATTTAAAGATAGAAAAAACGCAAATTCCAAACAGATATTCTTCTTCCCATCTTACCTAAATCAGTAAAAGCACTTGGGATTGATCATATGGGTGATGAAATATTCATCAGCGACAAGTAGAGCAAGAAACTTATCAAAGAAACCCCTTGGTAACTCGCTTAGAAAAGTATGTAATGCAGCGAACATTAAAAATCAGCTTATAGATTAAAAACACAACCTATAATAAAGCTAGCTCATACAGAGATATAATTTCACGCATAGAAGCAATTTTGGGTGAATAGCAAAAGAACGGCGTCTCTTTATAAAGAGTGCTAACTACAAAAAGGCAAAAGATAGCATCTGAAAATTTAATAAAATCAAAGCAATAAAAATTCTCTAACTTCTACATAACTATTTGATTATATTATATTTTGGCGGAGAGAGAGGGATTCGAACCCTCGATATGGTTTCCCATATACACGCGTTCCAGGCGTGCGCCTTCAACCACTCGGCCACCTCTCCAGAGGTTTGCACTATATTCAGAAAGAAATAACCTGCAAGCTTAATTATATACTTTAAGCAATAAAAAATTACTTTATTCATTAAAACAATGCTGAAATAGGTACAATAATATTTTTTGATTTTATTATTGCAAAGAGAGAAGCGCTTCCCCCAAACCCTTAAATGGGGCTAGAAAGGAAAGCATCTTTCCCTCTTTAAGCTGATAAGAAATGCGTACATTGCTACTCTTACTTATCTGTTTCATTAAAACAGGCCCTACAGGATACTGCGCTAAACAGATTTCTTGATTGCACTGCTTATAACTAATAAGAAGCGGCTTTTTGACACCTTCCATAAAGACTTGAATAGGAGCATCTGTATTAGCGTTTGGCAATGTCCGTAACAGCATAACCGGTTGACCATTTTTTGTAGAAACAAGAGACCAGCTAAAAACTTTGTTACCTTCTTTATCATCATGGATTGTCTGAGTTACATTACAGATGCCCTGTTTTATTGTTTTGTTTTCATCGCAAATTAATGTCCAGTAATCAAACTGCATAATAATCCGGCGTGTTTCACCAGGCTTTCCACCGGGCACTGATAATTGCGGTGGATGCACTGTATAAACACTCTCTTGCTCTTCAGCAAAACTTACAGCCTTTCCTAAAAAAACAAGAACAAACAAAAGACCTGCAATAATTTTCCGATTTCTCATCATTATTTTAATGCTAAGCTTAATCCTGCTCCTACACCCCAGTGACCTCCAGAAGTGGTAACGGAGAAGTTGGAGCATACCGTTCCATCTTCAGACATATAACCAGTTCCAAAAGCAAGTGCTGATTGACCACGCCATACACCACTACCAAATGCAATACTGAGAGTCCCTGGTGTATTAATGTAATGCAAGCTAGCTATTGCCAAACCAATTGCTGCTGCTTGTCTTGCTTCTTTCTGGACACCTTCAACTCTATAATTTAAGGCTTCAAACTTCATATCAGCATAAGCGTTGGCTTGTGTAAAAGCAGCACTAACCATATTTTCTATTTTCTTATTTGCATATTTGTTTGCATCTGCAAGAACAACGCCCATCTGTTCTTTCAACTGCCCACCATTGACTGCTTGTTTTGAATCTTTTTCAACTTTACCATCTGCAACATTGTCAATGAGCACAGGCTCATCTTCTTTACCACCTACTAAAGTGATACTATTAACTTTACCACCATGTTTATCTTTATCATAAGTGACAGCTCTATCACTGAGATAGTCAACTTGATCACTCACATTATCAACTTTGTCTTCAAGTTTATTAACCTTCTCTTTTGTCTCCCACAGCTGATGACCTGTAATCACATCAGTAGAACCCTTTTCAATAGCACCATTCGCTACATTAGTGATCTTACCAGCCCGACCATTATGGTTAGCATCATAAGCCCCTTGGCTATCATCCCAATTTAAACTATTAGATTTTACCCAAGTTTCAACTCGTTGAACACGATTGTTAATACCGAACATGCTATCATTAACAGCATCAAAAGCAGCAGCTACATTATTATATGCTTGTTTTCCATTCTTGCTCTGCTCACCAAAACCCGTAATTGTAAACGTTGGATCTGTCCACTTTTCACCCTGATAACCAGCACCACCGCCGAAATACTGTGCTATCGTGGTATTCGTCTCATTAAGCTGCGCACCTGTAATAGCATCAGTGGAGTTATGAGTAATATCTCCATTTGCAAGAAAAGTAATTTTGCTATTTTTTCTTTCTCCTCCTTCTGTATGAAGCGCAACAAAAGCTTTGTCACGTTTATTCCATAACAAAGTACTATGCTTAAATTTTTCAGAAATCTTATCAATCGCTTCCGTAAAATTACCGGACACATATTTTAGATGATTATTTACATTCTTGATATTTGCATCAAGTTCTATAAAAGCACTACCAACATCATTAAAATCAGCCTGCTCCACAGTCCCATCTGTAGAAACTTTAGACAAAATATATCGTGGCCCGAAAAAACCATCCTCACGAACCGCTGCACCACCACCTAAATGAGTTGCAAGCTGGTTGCTTATTGAATAGAGCTGTGCACCATTCACTGCATCTGCTGATTCTTCAGTAATTTTTCCTTCTGCCACATTTGTAATATTTTTATTTCCAGCATCAATCCCATTGCCATCTATTTTCAAACCAGCTTTTTCTATTGAAATGCTCGATACTTGAAGTTCATCAGCCAAACCAAATGTGACTTTATTATTGCTTTTTGTAAGCTTAATATTGTTACCTCCAGCTAAATCAATTTTGTTTTTTGATGTAACTTTTATAGTATCTTTTATAGTATCTTTGCCATTTACAGAAAGTTTCCAAGTGCCACTTTCTTTTTCCATCCATTCTCTTAACGCTTTCAGTTGTGCAACGTTTACTACATCAGTATCTTCAGTACCAGCCGCTACCCCTACAATTTGTCGTGTTTTCCTACTATTCACATCGCCAACACTAACTGCACCCTCAGTACTTTTCCATGCAGATGACGTGTTTAATGAGGCTCCATCCTTTCCAGGATTATAACCGGCAATTCCTCCCTTAACATCAGCTTTAGAATTACTGCCTAAAGCAACACCACCCCACACAAGCGATTGTGCATAATAACCAATAGCTGTATCTAATGTAGTTCCACTGGGATCAACCATAGTAGTAGCTAAAGTACCTATAGCTGTCCCGCCATGACCCAACGCTTTTGCGTACCTACCTATTGCTGTAGAATTTAACTGCAAAGCCTGACTAGAAGAACCTACAGCCGTAGCACCGTCCCCCTTAGCATCAGCTTTCTCGCCGATTGCAGTATCTGATTGCTTCTCTGCTTTTGCACCTGAACCATATTTAACACCCTGATCAGTAGCAAAAACTGGAAAAACACTCGATAGAAATATCATCACTGTAGCCCCTAATGAAACCACCTTGATCCAAAACGATTTATAGAGAAAATGACAACAATTCGATTCATTGTTTTTTGAGCTTAAATACAATTTTTGCATAACATCCCTTGAAATAAGGCAATATATTGAAGCACCAAAACAGAGACCAACATCATCACAAAAAGCAAAGAAAAGCCTTTCGCAAAGCCACTGTTGCGCACTAGGAAAAAATGAAAAAAGGTAAAAACAATTCTTTCGATGCTACGGTTTATTTCAGCATCGTTCTAAAATCTCTTAAAAATATTGGAGCTTAGAAAAGATTAAAGCCTTTTTAATTAAAGGCTTTCAAACAAAGAAAATATACAACTTATTCTTAAAAATATTGCATAACCTCCATTAAATATAATCCATTTTGCTGCAAAAATTTCTTTATTAAAGATCAATTTGTTTTTTAAATAACGCACATTAATAAAATGGCAAGAGCACCAATAAATAATTTTTTGTGTATTTTATAAGATGGGTTCCAACGAACACTGAAATGCATTTTATGTTCAATGATATCTACAGCACACCTTTAAAATCTTGGAACTTACATAATAATAGGCTGAAAAAATAATCGTTATTATAGCCAACGATACAACTATCAGACAATTTCAAAAAATCTTTCAGTATTGCTAATTTTGTTTTATGGAAAAATACTGTACAGATGTAATTGATTGTTTTTATAATAAAAATATTGCTATTTTAACTTTATATTTTATTATTATATATTTATTTTTGTATAACATATAAATAGCATAATGTTCTTATCAGTAAAATCATTAGAAATTAATGGAAAGACTGTTCAAAAAACATTTCAATAATACTTAAACACTCACCTAACGACGACATTAAAACTACAAAGTACCATCATCAGGATAATTCTCGTGTAAAAATACCTACTTTGTAGCTATTTTCATTTTGTATAAGTGAAGTAAAATCCTTAAAATCTGTAATTAATTCAGAAATCCATTTATAGCCCACACAAGAATGAAGTGAAACTTTTTTATGTATCAATAAATAACCCTAAATAAAAATTACCAATTTATTTCATTACGATTTTTCTCGTTCAAATAATTCAGAAATACTCAATAGAAAAGAATTGATACCATAAACAGGATCATGTTTTTCATCGTTGTGGTAATTAACTTAATAAACAAATTTTCAGATAGTTTTAATATAATGATAGTACTTATGGTTATCTCTTCATCAGATCAGTTATCATAAAAGCTACCTATATCACTTACTAAGCAATACCTACTTAATCTTAACACTAAAATTGATTCTTACAGTAAAAATTGCTGAAATATTAAGTGTATACTAATAAAATAGCTATATGAAATATTATCCCCTAATATCGTTATCAACCTCACAACTTTTGTGCAGTCAAAGCCAAACTGCATCAAAAATAATAAATTGTCTGTAAAATGATACTAAGTGAAATATCATTTAAAATGAATAACTTATACTGTGGATTTGAGTTCAGTTAAATTAAATACCCAACAATTCAAGAGAGCACATCTCAATAAAGAACCATTTATCTTTAACATACACTTACGAAGTGCCTACCTGCTCGATTCTTCTAAGATCAAGCAATACCACGGCATTCCATTCTCAAAGGACAAACTTGAGCAATCAAAGTTTCATTTTCAAGTAAAATTGTATAAACAGAAAAAATCTGTTGTAGAATCCAAATTATCACTCAATATCTTCAGATAAAGGAAACCTAAAATGAATCTTTCAGCAAGATAATTAGAAAATTCTGTTTTGCGTCAGTTTCTTATATAGCTCTAACACTTATCGTATATCTAGAATAAAAAGATGGGACATTATTTTTTTAATGCCCCAAAATTTTAAAACCGAAATCCAATATATACTGATCTATTTAAAGAATACTCAGATTATTTCTATCCCCATCACATAGGAATGACTGAAACATAAGCACGGTTATCTGCTTTCTTACGAAAAGAAACTTTCCCATTTGAAAGAGCAAAAAGAGTATGATCTTTCCCAATACCAACATTCTCGCCAGGATGCCAACGTGTACCACGTTGACGTACGATAATGTTTCCAGCAATAACAACTTCACCACCAAATTTCTTAACGCCAAGACGTTTTGATTCTGAATCGCGGCCATTACGTGAGGAACCGCCAGCTTTTTTATGTGCCATGGAATTCTCCCTTAGTCTTCTTTACTTTTTGATATCGCAACTGTTTTTTGTGACGCAACCTTCTTTTTAGCAGTTTTTGTGGCAGTTTCTTTAGGAGGAGTAGAAGCTTTTGCCTCTTTTGGTACAGCTGCTTTCTTCTCAACCGACTTAGCTACTGCTTTTTTAGGCTTTGAACCATCTGCTAAAATTTCTAAAATACGAAGTGTCGTTATTTCTTGGCGATGACCACGAGTACGCTTCGAATTTTGGCGACGCCGTTTCTTAAATGCAATAACCTTACGAGCACGCCCTTGTTCTACAATTTCAGCTGTAACTAAACCCTCAGCGATAACAGGCGCACCAATAGTTACACTCTCCCCCTCACCCATCATCAATACATTGTCGAATTTAACGATATCACCAGCGTTGCCAATGATCTTTTCAACTTTTAATACCTGGTTAGCAACAACACGATATTGCTTACCACCTGTTTTAATGACTGCGAACATTTTTTATCCTTTCGTTCGATCCCGCTCTTATTTCACTTCTGCTTTAGTTCAGTAGGGAAATAGGCTTCTTTTTATCAGTCGTAATAATTTAAAAGGGATAAACAGCACCTTTTAGAGCACAAACTCCCTTAATGTTTCATATATGATAGAATTTCTATTCTCTGTCAAGAAAAGCCAACAAAGAAACAAAAAAAGGTTGTACTTAAAACAATTGAAGATTATCAAGCATCCATACACAAATTATATAACGGAAAAACTTTATTGCATTTACATATGGAGAGATGGCTGAGTGGTTGAAAGCACCGCACTCGAAATGCGGCATAGGGGCAACCCTATCGGGGGTTCAAATCCCTCTCTCTCCGCCAGTACTAAGAAAATTGAGATAAGTTTCAAATCTTTTTATTCAACACGTCTCGCTTGAATATGCGCCAACAGTCCTAATGTTGAACTATCGCGGTTATTAGTTTTAGATTCTCCACGTATAACGGGTAACAATTCATTTGCTAATTCTTTACCAAATTCAACACCCCATTGATCAAATGAATTAATATTCATTAAAACACCTTCAATAAAAACACGATGCTCATAAAGCGCCATTAAACGACCAAGCGCAAAGGGTGTTAATAAATCCTGAATTAGCATAATGCTTGGCCGGTTCCCTCTCAAACTTTTATGAAGCACTAAATTATCTGCTTCACTACCATCAATTGCATTATTAACAACAGTGTTCCAACTGTCTTTAATAATGTGGCCTTTCATCAAGGCCTCTGATTGCGCCAAACAATTAGCCATTAATATATCATGCATATGACTTAAATGTGGTTCATGCCCTTTGATAAATAAAACAAACTCCACAGGAATGATATCCGTTCCTTGATGCAGAAATTGAAAAAAAGCATGTTGTCCATTTGTTCCCGAATCGCCCCAAACAACTGGACTACTTGAAAAGCCTATTGGCTTGCCATCTAAAGAAATATGCTTGCCATTTGATTCCATATCAAGCTGCTGTAAATAAGCTGGAAAGCGCACTAAACGCTGCGCATAAGGAATGACTGCACGTGATGAATAACCACAAATAACACGATGCCAGAATCCTAAAAGAGCAAATCGAATCGGAATATTTTTATGCAAAGGTGCAGTTTTAAAATGCTCGTCCATCTGGTGCGCACCCTTGAGAAACTGGCGAAAGTTTTGACCACCAATTGCCAACATAACAACAAGACCAATCGCTGACCAAATTGAATAACGCCCCCCAACCCAATTCCAAAATTCAAAAATCCTTGAAGAATCTATACCAAATTCCATCACTTTATCGGTTGCGCTGGAAACACCAACAAAATGCATTTTTACCGCTTCTTCTCCTAAATGTGAATGGATCCATTGGCGTGCAACTTTAGCGTTTGCTACTGTTTCAGATGTTGTAAAAGTTTTAGAAGCAATAATAAAAAGTGTTGTTTTCGGATTCAAATTAGCAAGAACATCAACAATATGTGCACCATCCACATTAGAAATAAAATGACAACGCGGTCCATCATGATAAGGTTTTAAAGCATGGGTAACCATTGCAGGTCCAAGATCAGACCCTCCAATACCAATATTTACAATATCAATTATTCTCTCACCACTATACCCTCTATAGTTACCACAACGAACCATTTCAGAAAATTTTTCCATACGGGTAAGAACGGCTTGGATGTCCTGAACAATATTACGCTCATTTAACATAAAAACTTCATCAGCAGACAAACGTAACGCAGTGTGAAGAGCCGAGCGTTTTTCAGTTACGTTAATAGCTTCACCCGAAAACATCGCCTTACACTTGCCTGAAACATCTGCTGCAATAGCAAGATTATCTAGGAGTTTCAGCGTATTTAACGTTACACCACACTTTGAAAAATCAAAAAGGAAATCATCAAGTCTTAAAGAAAAACGAGTAAAGCGCTGTTCATCTTCTGCAAAATGTCGACGAATATCACAAACCTCGTCTTCTATAATATGCCTTTTCAAAGCCTTCAAAGCTACTTCAAAGGCTCTTTCATTGCGAACCATAATTATTTTCCCACGGTCATTTACAATAATATCAAAACACAAATGACTCTAAAATAGAGGATAGTTCCTATACTCTAACCTATTTTGACTGCTCACATATGAAATAACACAAAAATAGAAAGATAAGCACTCAAATGGTATTTTTAGACAAAAGTAAAAAACTGCATCAATCGTCTGTTTAAAAGCAGTTATTTGACTTGACTTAATTCTTTTGTCAAATGTTCAGCTTCTTCTGCTTTTGATTTTATAAAACGTCCAAGAAATAGATAAACAACTGGCGTTACATAAAGGGTAAAAATAGTTGCCAAACCCAAACCACCAACAATAACCCAACCTAAAGCTACACGTGCTTCTGCACCAGCACCCTTTGCTAAAACCAAAGGAATACCTCCTAAAATAGCGCAAATCATCGTCATACAAACTGGTCTAAGACGAACATTAGCTGCTTCTTCTACAGCTTCACGTACACTTTTACCTTGATCGCGCAGTTGATCTGCAAATTCAACAATCAGAATACCATTTTTAGCCATAATACCAATTAATAAAATCAAACCAATTTGACTATAAATATTGAGACTAACACCACCCAAAAGCATGGCAATTACTGCGCAACCAACTCCTAATGGTACAGTAGCCATTATAATAAAGCCTGAAATAAAGCTTTCAAACTGCGCAGCTAAAATTAATAAAATAATTACAAAAGCAATTCCAAAAACGATCATTAAATCAGAAGACGTTTCACCAAGAGTTGCTGCATCTCCTAAAGGAATAATATAATTTCCCTCCGACAATAAAGGAAGCGCAGCTTCTTTTACAGTCTTATAAGCACTTCCTAAAGAAACTCCTGGAGCAAGATTTGCACCTATAACGACAGCACTCATGCGTTTTTCTCGTTTTAATTGAGGCGCAATAGCTTTTTCATGTAAATCCGTAATAACCGACAAGGGAACATATTTACCGTCTTTAGTTTTTAAAAAAACATTCTCTAAATCAGCAGGATTATTAATAGGATTTTTACGCGATGTAAGTTTTACATCATAGGCATGGTCATCCACATAAATCGAGCCAATCTGCTTTCCGTCCACCATTGTTTGCAATGTATTACCCAAATTAGTGATATCAATCCCTAAATCAGAAGCTTTTTCTCGGTCAATTTCAATAAAAAATTGAGGTTGCGTCGCATCAACAGTAAGCCGCGGACGAACAAACTGTGGATCAGTACGCAAAATGCTTACAAGCTTATCAGCAATTGATTGTAGTTGGGTGTAACTATCTCCAACAACCGCAAATTGCAATCCTTGGCCAATTCCTGAAACCCCTAAAGAACTAATTTGTGCAGCAAACGCAAAAACTCCCGGAAACTGCCTAACTTTTGCATTAACATCCTTTAAAATTTCCTGCTGGCTACGCGAACGCTTGTCCCAAGGCGAAAGCAACAAAATAAGAAAACCATTATTAGATGAACCTCTAGCTCCAGAAATAGAATAACTGTTAACAATCTCACCAGCATCACGCAACGGTTTTAAGCTCGCTTCAATTTGCTGCACTTGTTCATTCAGATACTGTACTGAAATATCTTGCGGCCCACTAACAACTAAAAAAATAATTCCTCTATCTTCTGCTGGCGTTAACTCCTGCTTAAGCGTCATATAGCCCCCAAGACAGAAAACAAAGAAAATAAGCGAACCAAAGACAACAGTCCAAGGTCGTTCCAAACATTTATGCAAACTATGAGCATACCCCCTACTAAAGAAAGCACTCATCCGAGACAGAAAAATTAAACGATGTTCCTTTTGTTCATCATCTTCAACATGCTTTTCTTCTTTAAGAAAGCGTGAAGCAAGCATAGGACAAAGAGTTAAAGCAACAACCGAAGAAAGCAGAACAGACACTGCCAACACAAAACCAAATTCTCTAAAAAGTCCCCCTATCTGCCCAGGAAGAAAGGAAATAGGCACAAAAACAGCCACCAAAGTTAATGTCGTTGCCACAACAGCAAAAAATACTTCCTGTGTTCCCAACACCGCTGCTGACCGAGCACCAAATCCCATATTGCGCCACCGGACAATATTTTCAAGAACAACAATTGCATCGTCCACAACAAGCCCTGTTGCTAAAACAAGCCCCAAAAACGTGAGAATGTTTAGAGAAAAGCCTGCAAGATAAATTGCAGCAATTGTCCCAATCAGAGCTACTGGAATAGACACAGCGGGTATAAGTGTTACACGAACATCTCCTAGAAATAAAAAAATGATCAAAACAACACTAAGCACAGCAATAACTAATGCAACCTCAACTTCATGAAGAGCACTCTTAATAAAAATAGCATCATCATTAGGAATACTTATATGAACAGAAGAAGGAAGAACATTTTTAAGGCGCTCAACAACTGCCCGAACATTTTTGGAAATATCAAGAGTATTAGATTGCGCCTTACGCACAATACCCAACCCAATCCCCACCTTTCCGTTTACACGAAGAATAACTGTTTCTACATCAGGGGACAAAGTAACATGCGCCACATCACCAAGACGTACATGAGGCTTTAACACAACTTGTTCAAAAGCTTCTGGTGTTGTTAAACGAGCGGTTGCACGCACAATTAAAGCCTGCTCGGAATTACGCAATGACCCCACAGGTGCATCAGTGGTCATATCAGACAAAACACGTGAAATATCCCCTACAGTTAACCCATAACTGGCAAGCTTTGCTTGATCAATATCAATTTGAAAAATCTTCACACGTGCGTTATCAACCTGCACATCACCAACACCATCAACAGCAGAAAGTGCATCAACAATTTGATCGTTTACAACCGTTGTTAAATCATCAATATTCATCGTTGGTGATGTTACAACCAAATACATCATCGCAGCAGCATTTGAATCTGCTTTAATGATTATAGGTGGCTCCGCATCTTTTGGCAGAGAATAAGTAATACGAGAAATAGCATCGCGAATATCAGATGCTGCAACATTCAAATCAACACCAACATTAAATTTAACCTCCACATGGGAACGACCAAAAGAGGAAGTTGAAGAAATTGTTTTAACACCTGATACACGAGAAACGGCATCTTCTATAACTTTTGTAATTTCACGATCAATTGTTTCTGCTGACGCACCAGTAAAAGCCGTCTTAATTGTTGCCACTGGAATATCTACATCTGGCAATTCACGCACATCAACGCTCATCCATGCAGAAATCCCTGCAATCACAATCATAGCATTTAAAACAAAGGTAAAAACTGGCCTGCGAATAAAAAACGCCATTATACCGGTTTGTTCTGACTTTGTTAAAGATTGTTGCTTCTCAACTTCTTGACTCATTGCCCATCCTGCCCATTAGGTTCTGATAATTGCTTTTGATGAGCCTTTGAATCATTAATAATGACATGACCACCTGGACGAAGCATTTGTACCCCTTGAACGACAATCTGATCACCATCTTCCAAGGGAGCTTTTACAAATACTTGATTTTCTCTATGCTGAATAATCGATACTGGAACATATTCTACTTTATCCTCTCTCACACGCCAAACGAATGACCCCCTACTGCTCCATTGAACGGCAAGAGGATCAACAACCGGGAAAGAACCATCATGAAATTGAAACGTTACAGAAAAAGACATACCAGACATAAGTACATTTTTTTCATTCTGGATTTCAATTTGAACGTGAAGTGTGCGGCTTTGTGCATCAACCATATTATCAAGCGCATACACATGGCCAACAAAAGTCTTATCCGGCTGGGCTATTAAGGTTGCAGTCACTTCATCCCCTTTATGGATCCGTGATGCATATCGTTCAGGCACCCAGATATCAACCAAAATACGGTCGTTATTCTCAATACGACCTACCACAGTATCAAGACCAACAGAATTTCCCACATCAATAGGTAAAATACCAACAATTCCACTAATTGGTGCACGAATTGTTCGCCGATCAAGTGCTAAATCAGCATCAGACAAAGTTAAATTTGCATTCTCTAATTCCAAGCGCGCAGTAATCTCTTGAACCTCCGTTGCTGTATTAGTCGCACGTAACTTAAGAATACGTGAAAGCGTTAAGGCACTATTGTCGCGTTGAACTTTCGCTCTTGCAGCTGCTATTTCTTCCTTTTTAGAATCAAGCTTTACAATTGCATCACCCGCCTGCACTTTTGTACCAGCAGACACAAAAATCTTATCAACAACACCTCCTGACCAAGGAGTTAAATTGACCTCTGCAATAGCCCGTCCACTACCAATAGCATTAAGACGTTCATAAAAATCCTGAACTTTAACAAGATCAACGACAACATTGACCGGCGGCATTCCCATTGATGCTTTTGATACAGCATGTGGTGCATTTTTTGTTGTACCTTCTGTATGAACAAGGTACTCTATATTGTGTTTTGGCCAAAAATAAATGGCAATACAAATAACACCCAAAAGCATTAATGGAATGATCTTTTTCAGCGACTCCATACATCTATCCTTGCTTTGTCGTTTACTTACACCAATGCATTTGAAATAGTCTCCAGCAGCAACATTCGAATTTTGCAAAAATCGAATCGTAAAGAGTGTAACCACACTGCAAAAACGTATCTCATCTATATAATCCTATTAATTTGACTATCTTTCATAAAACAGACCGTCAAGTTAACTATCGTTCATCTTAGATTCTTACCATGAACCAAATGAAGAAAATAATAATACTACACAGAAGCTTTATAGAAATCATAAATACCTTAAACTTTAAACAAAAAAACTTTTTTACCAAGTTTTACTTGCAATTCATCAACGAAACGATTAGGAACCCCATGTCTTAACGATATTAAGAGACTGAAAATTTATGCACCCGTAGCTCAGCTGGATAGAGCACCAGACTACGAATCTGGGGGTCAGGAGTTCGAATCTCTTCGGGTGCGCCAAATATCAGTAGAATCAAAAAGCTATAGAGAAATTAAAGGCTTTTGATTTTGTTAGTTTTAATGAATTCTTGATTTCTCCCTCTCCCATATTTTTTGCAGCTTTTAATTGTTTTTATGTTGAATCGCTTTCTATTAGCCACCTTGGTATAGAGCAATTGCTAGAATAGCATAATCTATGTCTAACCCTACTTGTCACTGAAAATTCATCTTGATTTTTGATTTAAACAATGAAATTAGCAATTTTTATAAACACATATTTGTAAGTGCAATTGTTCATTGTAAAAAACTGCGTACAGCAAAAAAAATAGAGTTTTTGAAAAGCAATATAGACAACCACCTTATTTATATGATATGCGCATTGTTAATGTAATCCTTTTGACTTTGTTCAAAGGGTGATAGGTTTTTATCTATTTATTTAGAACATTGAAACAAAGTAAGGTAAACTGTGCAAGTACTCGTTCGTGATAATAATGTTGATCAAGCATTGCGTGCGCTAAAAAAGAAAATGCAGCGCGAAGGCATCTTTCGTGAAATGAAGATGCGTGGATATTATGAAAAACCATCGGAAAAACGGGCTCGTGAAAAGGCTGAAGCTATTCGTCGTACACGTAAACTTGCTCGTAAACGTGCGCAAAGAGAAGGCCTTATTAGTAACGGTCGAGCTGTTTTTGTACGATAATATATTTTTTGTTTATGCGCTACAAAATGGCTCAAACGAAAGAGTTACGTGATATTAAATATCCAGTCTTAAATGATAATTTGTAAATAGAATTCTCTTTTTATTTTAAATAAACTTTACTCTGTACCTAAATATGATTACCGATTCTCATTATTTGTTGAGAGCTTCATAATTACAAATATTTTAGCTATTCTTAAAGAATAGACAAAAGAAAGTGTGTATGGTTTTTTTACCACAAAGACACAAAAAGTTTCTCCTACTTTAAAAATCTAATAAGCACATTCTAAAAACACTGGCTCTACAGACCCGCTCCAAATAGAATGATACTTAGATAACAATCTATCAGCATCCGTTTGACCCACTGCAATCATTTCTTCTAAAGGATTAAGAAAACTTTCTTCATCATAACCGCAAGTATCATATTGCTTGCGATTTCTTAATCCCTTGCGTGAAATCGCAATAGCCTGACGTGCTAATTCTAAAATCATTGTTTGACGAAAAGGCGTTTGTAATCCCTCTTTTGGAACACGTCTACGCATATCCAAAACTTCTTCAAAACACCAATCTTTCGTTAAAGCTTCTGCTTCATTAAGTGCTTCGCTATCATAAAGAAGACCAACCCAAAAAGCAGACAATGCACAGATATGTCGCCAAGATCCACCATCAGCACCTCTCATTTCTAAAAAGCGCTTTAAGCGCACTTCAGGAAACAAAGTCGACAAATGACCTACCCAATCTCCTATATTAGGTGTTGAATCTACAATTTGCCCTTTTAATGCTCCATTCATAAATTGGCGAAAAGTTATATGTGTACAATCATGATAATGCCCATCGCGTATAATAAAATACATGGGTACATCAAGTGCCCATTCAACATAATCAGCAAACCCAAAGCGTTCGGAAAATATAAAAGGAAGTATTCCTGTTCTTTGATCATCAGTATTACACCAAACATGAGAACGCCATGATAATAAATCATTTGGTCGCCCCTCAACAAAAGGTGAACTAGCAAATAATGCTGTTGCAATGGATTGCAATTTCATTGACACTTGCATTTTCCGCCGCATATCAGTTTCAGATGAAAAATCAAGATTTACTTGAACAGTCGCTGTTCTATACATCATATCAAGACCATTATGACCAACTTTTGGCATGTATTTAGTCATAATTTGATAACGTGATTTGGGCATTTGCGGTGTTTCAGCTAAAGTCCATTTTGGACTAGCCCCAATACCTAAAAAACCGATACCTAATGGTCCCGAAATTTTTTTGAGGAGAGTCAAATGCTCCATCAGCTCACAATAAGTGTGGCCAACCGTTTTCAATGGTGCACCAGATAGCTCAAACTGCCCACCAGGTTCTAAAGAAATTGCACCTTGACCCGCTGACTCTACAAGCCCAACAATATTTCCTTCATCTAAAATAGCTTTCCACCCTAGAGCTTGTTGCATCCCCTCTAAAAGTGCACGAATACCTTTTGCACCTTCATATGGAACAGGACGAAAACCATTTATATAAAATGGAAATTTTTCATGCTCTGTACCAATACACCAGTCATTTTCTGCTTTACAACCCTCTTGGAGATAACCAACTAGAGAATCTAAATTGTAAATTTCACTTTCATCAGCTGTATCAAGCGCCATAAATTATTTTACCTTATCAATAAGTTCCACTATTTTAAATGAATTGTTTTAAATGATATTGCAAGCTTCTTAATCGATTGACCAAGCCTCTATTGTAGTATTAATAAGGGCCAAAGCCGCAACAGCTGCAGTATCAGCACGTAAAATACGTGGACCTAATGATATAGAAATCACAAAAGAATGTTTTCTTAAAAGGGCCTGTTCTTCTTCACTAAATCCTCCTTCTGGTCCAATAAGAACACCAAGCGGAACAGTTCCATGCTTCTTTAAAAGAGGTAATGGATTTTGTATTTCATGCGACTCATCACAAAAAAACAAAGAGTGTGTCTTATCCCAATGCGCTAAAAGTGTTTTTAACGATACAGCAGGTAAGCATTCCGGTAAAGATAAAATGCCACATTGTTCAGCCGCTTCAATAATATTAGCCTTTATACGTGCCATATTGATACGAGAAACTTGTGTATGATGTGTTATAACAGGCTGTAAAATAGATACCCCCATTTCTACAGCCTTTTGTACCATATAATCTAAACGCGCATGTTTAAGTGGAGCAAAACAATAAATAAGATCTGAGCATGTTGTTTGAAGCCTTGTTTGATGAATAAGTTGAACCACTACAAACTTTTTTTTAATAGCAGTAATCTTGGCCAACCATTCACCATCTTGCCCGTTAAAAAGCAAAATCTGAGCTCCCTCTTTCATGCGCAAAACATGCACAAGATAAGAAACTTGAGCTCCTTCTATCTCTATTTCTCTGTTCAAAGAAAGTGGTTGCTGAACAAACAACCTTTGAAATTTATAATTCACACGCATAAAAAATTTGTGACAGAGCAAATTACAATCGTCAAGATGATAAAATAAAAAGTACAATCAAAAGAAAAATCAGCCCTATAGAACTACAATATATTGAAGAGTAGTAGAATTATTTACTTTTATTTATAATAATTGGAACAAATAGAATGTTAAATGATTCTGTTCGCATAAAAATTGATCACAAAATACTCTCTCTTGCACTCAACGATTTGCCCTATGATTGGAGGAAGATATGTCTGCTAAAAGAGCCACTGTTATTACTATTGCCACAATTTTATCCTTTATTCTGATCACTATAGGAATTAGCTCAGTTGGAACAAAGGGAAAGCATATAATTGCCACAGATGGTTACGGTATTTCCTCTCAGGTGCGTTAAAAACCCATGAGTGTAATCTTCAAATTTCATTTTAAAACAATATTTGTCGAGTGATTTTCTAAAATCAAAATCAACAATAAAAAAACAAAGATTTAATTTTCATCGAGATTTTTCTTAACAAAAAATTGTTCTAGAGATTGCTCCGTAGAGCTAAGTGAAAAACTAAAAGGTCGCACAAGGCTATTAATAAGACACTGAACATCTTTGCATAAAGTATCTGAACGATTATTTTTCTGTAATCGTCCTTGCAATATAAAATCTTCCTGCTTTTTCTTGGTAATAGGCACTGCAATCGAACCACCAATAGACAAATTCCAATCTGCCGTATGCATTAATGATTCTATCTCCGTCACTATGCCATCAGAAAATTTTGCTTTAATATTTAAACGCTCAAAAGGTGTTGAAACCGCGTGGTTATTTATTAAAAAAAACTGTTCATTCTCTGAAAGCTTGTGCTGAAACTCATTTAAATCGTATCTCAACAATCGGCCAGAAGGCATATTCACTGTTAATTGTCCCTGCATTTTCTCAAGGACTTCTGACCAACTACTAACAAGCATTTGTATTGTGACGATGAAGTCAGTTTTAGCTTGTATAGATGGAGTTAATCCTAAAGCCTCTGAGAAAGTTTGTGCATCAACAGAAGTCCCCGAAATGCGCCCTTCAAAACGCGCCTTTTTACCATCTGGTACAATTTGGACATTACTCTGAATAGATCCACCAAAAATATTTGCATTTCCAAGATCAAAAATCCCATGCCCATTTTTAATTTGCATTGTTGCAGCTAAATTTGTAAGTGCAATTTTACCTATTTTTGCTTGGGGTGCTGAAATTCGCACATCTAATCCAATACGATCAAAAATTGCTGTATCAAGGAATTTATTTTCCTTACCAAGTGGTGAAAATATCGACTCCAATATATTAAGACTTATACCATCAAAAGCTAAAGATCCTATTATGTTAGGAACACGGTTTTGAAAATCAAATTCCAAAGCTCCACGCGCATTTGCAGTACCCATATTAAATGTAATATTATTCATTTCGATACGTTTTGGCTGTGCTAAAAAATGAGATTCCCATACAATAGGTAGCTTTAATCTTCCTCCCCAAAACTGATTTCCACCAATCCAAGCTAATGTTTGATTCCAGCCAGGAGAACGCATCGATACTTTTCCGTCAAAAATGTAATATTCAGATAATCGTGCTTTCCCCGTAAACGTTATACCACCGCGCAAAGAATTGAAGCTCACTCTAAGCGAGCTTTGGCCCCCTGCTAAAAGCAATAAAGCTTGATCAGCATTAATTAATAATTCCGTTAACTCTCCATGCCAACGAGCATTTGCACGAAACCGCGCTGCTTGTGTAGATTCTGACCAATCGATAGTTGCATTCAGCCCTGTTATTTTTTCTGTCACATCAGAAACACTATCACGATAAATAAGAACACCATTTTCGATAACAATACGTCCAAAAGGTTGGTTTAAAAGGCTCTCTATATCTGGTTGATCAGGATTGAGCTTAACAATTTCACGAGCATTACGTACTGCTAACCCCAAAGTACCTTGCGACCGTGAAAGCGTATTAAAAAAGTCAGACACTGTTTTAAAAGGTTTTTCCATAACAAATTGTGGACGCACAATTCGTGTTTCTGAAAAAGAAATACATCCCCTAAGAAGATCAATTAAAGAAAGATCTACTTCTATCGATTCTGCTTCCATTAAAGGTGCAACATCATCAATTTTGGATGTTAAAGTAATTCCTGAAAGAAATGCTTTTGGATAAGGAAAAAGTTTCAAACGTGGCGGTTCACGCAATTGCACATTATAGCCTGTCCACGCGCTTAAATCCTGTGCCATTCGGACACGAATCGCGTCTGTTGATACAAGATAAGGTAAAACGATAACAGAAGTTCCAAGCAAAAAAACAACTGCTACAAAAACCCCACTCAAAAATTTTATTATTCTGATGAGCACAATTTCCTCTATATTTTTTACCCTATAATAGATTAAAATGAAACTAAATGATCATTAAAAAATGGTTTTGATAATCCTATAATCTGCTATATCTATTTAATAACTCAATTATCTTTATTTTTATTCAAATTTTATTAAAACAATAATGTCACTCTCTCTTTATAAGGCAACTATTTTCCATTACTCTCCAAAAGAAAAAAGATAGGCAAACCATGAAATTATGGTTATTCAAATAGTGCCATAAAACTCTTTTTACTATCAGCAAATACTTTAAAAAATGAATATCCCTACCTGAAAGGATTCTTCTTATGGACAATATTATTGACGGAAAAAAACTTGCCGAAAACATCATTAATAAAGTCAAGAAAGAAACAAAAAAACTTCATAACAATCATAAAATACAACCTGGGATAGCCGTTATCATTGTTGGAGATGATCCTGCAAGTCAGGTTTATGTTACCTCAAAAAGTAAAAAAGCTGAAGAATGTGGTTTTCTTTCAATTAAGCATACAATTCCCCAAGATACGAAAGAAGAAGAACTCCTGCAACTCATTGAAACGTTAAATTCCGACCCTAAAATCCACGGGATTTTGGTGCAACTCCCCCTACCCACTCATATCAATACGAACAAAATAACACAAGCTATCGCCGTCCAGAAAGATGTTGATGGTTTTCACTATATCAATATAGGAAAACTTGCAGCAAATATATTTGAAGATACTATCATTCCCTGTACACCTGCTGGTGTTATGATGATAATCGAACAACAATGTGGGCGAGATTTATCAGGTCTTGATGCGGTCATCGTTGGGCGTTCTAATATTGTTGGTAAACCTATGGCAGCCTTATTGATGGCAGCCAATGCTACCGTAACAATTGCCCACAGTCGTACCCGTGATCTTGACGAAGTGTGTCGTAGTGCTGATATTTTAGTTGTAGCTGTTGGTCGCCCACATATCATTAAGAAAGATTGGGTAAAGCAGGGAGCTATTGTTATTGATGTTGGTATTAACCGGATTGAAGCTTCAGAAAAAGGTACTCATAAAACCCGTCTTGTTGGCGATGTAGATTTTGAAGAAGTTAAAGAAAAAGCTGCTGCTATTACTCCTGTACCAGGAGGTGTTGGTCCTATGACAATTGCCATGCTTATGATCAATACGCTTAAAGCTGCTGCTCAAGCACATAAATTACCTATACCAAAATTTTAAGATTTCTTGCACTTTTACTTTTATCACATGCACGTAAATTCTCTGTGTTTTGTGTTCTCATTCTGCCATCACAATAGGTATTTCTTGATTTGCGCTATTTCCTTTTTAAGATAATGATTAATGCAAAAAATCTGCTTTTCATCAAATACCTGCGCAAATGTATCTTTAATTCAATTGCCGTTTTTTAATTACGGACAATTGATTTTCATAAATAAAATTACGTGTAGCTACGCTACTAAACCATTCTATCCCAATCTAATTATGAGATACCAAAAAGTTATAAACTAACTACCGAATAAAAAGTTTAAATATCAACCGCATCTTTCGACAACAACAGAGTAAGATTTTTCTGTCCTCTCAGGACAATATAATCTCAGTAGAAATATAAAGGGTAACTACATAAGAAAGTGATCAAATTTAGCCTGATTGAAAACTATGTAACAAATATGCTTTTCAAGAAAAAGAATGAAAAACTGCATCATTCTTCATTACTCAGAAGAAACTTTAAAAATTTTATAATACAACTGTTGGCTCACTAAACTGCCTCACATATTAACAATGATAAAAACAAGAGCAATTTTCGTTCCGTCAAATCACCACTACCATTAAACACAATCAGAAAAAGATATTGGAATAATTTCACTAACTATCACGGACTTATCCATTTTTCCGCTCAGTTATATAAGCTTACAAAATTTACAAAAGCTTTTACCATTACAATAGATAGATATTAAATAAGCCATTAATTTTCTTCATTTCAAATGGTAACTGATTAAAAATGGTCCATCAAAGAAAAGTAATTCATTGCTAAAAATATAAGCGGATAACGAAAAATCTTACCACCCGGAAAGGATGAAATTTTTAAATCCTGAAAATACTTAAAACGTTCACGTTTTCCAGATAACCATTCAGCATATAATTTTCCTATAAAGGGAGCAAGCATAACCCCGTGCCCTGAATATCCTCCACAATAAGTAACACCTGGCATAAGTTGGCGAACATAAGGCATACGCTCAAACGTAATTGCTACTGTTGCTCCCCAACGATGGGTCAAATTTATAGACTGAAGGTGTGGATAAATTTCAACAATTTGCCGACGTATACGTTCATCTAAATCAACTGGATACTGGTTACTATAACTTTCCACCCCACCAAATAATAAACGATTGTCGATACTTTTTCGAAAATAACGAACCATAAAACGGGAATCATCTACCGCTTCTCTTCCAGGAAGAATCCGACTACACTCTGATAATGGTTCAGTTGCTCCAATATAAGAGCGAATAGAAAAAATATGTTTCTGCACAAAATCCTGCAGCCCAAGATTATATGCATTGGTTGCCAATAATACATTCTCAGCCTTTATATTGCCTCGTTTTGTCACCACCACGCACTGGTTATTGCTGCGCTCTATCGCTTTTACCTGAGTCTTCTCATAAAGTTTAGCGCCAACTTTCTTTGCTTTTTTTGCCAACCAAACAATTAACTTTAATGGATTGATATGGCCAGTATCTACATCATAAATACCACCATGATAAAAAGACGAACCAAGCCGTTCATCTGTTTCAGCCTTATCCATAAAAGTAAGACCACGATAACCATAACGCTGCATAGCCTCAACATGCTGCTGATAAGCTCTGATCTCACGTTTTTTATGGGTAACAGAAAGTTGGCCTGCTATAAAGTCGATATCACAATCAGGCATGGTGCACCAAGATAAAATATCCCTTTTGGCCTCTTCAGCTAAATCAAATAATATTTTACTTCGTTCAAAACCATACTTGTTCTCTAGTGTTTCTACCCATTGTCGTTGACCTGTCCCCAATTGCCCACCATTGCGCCCCGAAGCGCCATCGCCAAAACATGAAGCTTCAAACAAAACAACACTCATTCCAGTCTTAGCTAAATGATAAGCAGCTGAAAGCCCTGTAAATCCGCCTCCAACAATAACTACATCGCACTGTATCTGTTCACCAACAAACAACGGATAAGAAGGACGCTCTTCCAACGTATCCTCATACCAAGAAGCTCCTGGAGAAATTTGATGAGAATTAATCATAGTGATAATATTTAAACATTAAGCAGGAGATATTCACGCTCCCACGGGCTAATCACTTGCATAAAAGTTTCAAATTCTTGTCGTTTAATAGCAGCATAAGTGCTTACAAATGCATCTCCTAAAATAGCACGTAATGCTTTATCTTGTTCAAATAAATTGACCGCCTCAATTAACCCACGTGGTAATTCAATATTATCGGCATTTACAGTTTTTTCTGCCGGCTCATCTGGTTCAAGCTTGTTCTGCAAACCAATAAGACCACACGCTAAAGAAGCAGCAAGTGCTAAATAAGGATTGGCATCTGATGAAGGAAGCCTATTCTCAACGCGTCGTCCTTGTGGAACAGAACGTGGCACACGAAACGCTGTAGTACGATTATCATACCCCCATCGCAAATTAACCGGTGCAGAGAAACATGGCATAAGGCGCCGATAAGAATTAACATAAGGAGCAAGCATAACAAATACTCCAGCCATATGCTTTTGCAAACCACCAATAAAGTGGCGAAAACGCATACTTTCCCCACCATCTTTCTCTGTAAAAATATTGTCTCCAGTTTTTTGATCGATAACAGATTGATGAATATGCATGGCAGACCCCGGTTGCCCCTGAATAGGTTTGGCCATAAAAGTTGCATACATATTATGTTTAAGTGCCGCTTCACGAATCGTTCGTTTAAACATAAAAACCTGATCAGCTAATTCAATAGGGTCACCATGACGTAAATTAATTTCAAATTGACCGGCTCCTTCTTCATGAATGAGAGTATCAATTTCCAATCCTTGTGCCTCTGAAAACTGATAAATATCGTCAATCAGCTCATCAAATTCATTAACACCCGCAATCGAATAGCCTTGCCCACCACCAATTGAACGCCCAGAACGACCAACTGGAGGTACCAAAGGGTAATCAGGATCAGGATTCTTTTCCACTAAATAAAACTCAATTTCTGGTGAAACAATCGGTTTCAACCCCATTTGAGTATAAAAATCAATTACTGTGCGCAAAACATTACGTGGTGTATAATCAACAGCCTGCCCATTTTGATATACAAGATCACAAATCACCTGCGCTGTAGGTGCATCTTCCCATGGTACAATACTCAGTGTAGAAAGATCAGGCTCAAGACGTAAATCACCATCTGTTTTTGGATATTCAAAACCATTTCCATCTTCAGGATAAGATCCTGAAATTGTTGTCATAAAAACTGCTGAAGGCAATGCTAAAGATGTCTCTGATGTGAATTTTTTAGAAAGCATCATCTTGCCACGTGCTACCCCCGCCTGATCAGGTGTGATACACTCAATATCTTCCACATCTCGGAATGAAAGCCATTGCGAAACTTGTTCCCAATTATTTACACCACGCAAACTTTTTAGAAAATCAGAAACAGGCTTATAACCTTCGCGTTTCATTGGCTCGCTATTTCTCACAGCTATAACACACAAACTCAAAAAACAATTAAAGCTCCCCCTTTTTATGGCACCATTTTATGCACAAACACCGTGTAAAACTGCATTAATTTAATTTGTTTTACAAAACATCACAACCTTTATCAAGATAAAATGCGCTTTGCGATCTTTTTAAGCTTTCCATTATCTTAAAATATGTTGGAAAAATGGTACGGTTGGTGGGATTTGAACCTACGACCTCTGGTGCCACAAACCAGCGCTCTAACCAACTGAGCTACAACCGCCTAAAAAATATTTATCCTCTATCTGTGTGACATACGGAAGATCAAGAGAGTTTGCAAGCCCCTTAAAAAGAATCTTACATTTTTTTGTGAAAATACAACAACCTCATGACAAAAGAAGTGCACGTTTTGCCCAATTGTCAACATTATGATCGCGATAAGTTTTTATAGTATCAACACCATCTTGCTGCATAATCTGCAAAACATCTCTCATAATAGTTACGGCAAGTTCTGGCCCCTCATAAACCATTCCGCTATAGAGCTGGACTAAATCCGCTCCGGCTTTGATTTTTTCCAAAGCTGTTTGTGCATTACGTACACCACCAACACCAATGATTGCAATATCTTTACCCAATCTTTTACGCATTTTCGCAAGTACAACGGTGGAATGCTCAAACAGTGGACGTCCTGACAACCCTCCCTCCTCGCTAATCAATGCACTATTCTTAAGACCTTGACGTGAAAGAGTGGTATTGGAAACAATTAAACCATCAAAATCAGATAGTTTCATTTCCTCAGCTATATCGTCTAATTCTTGCTCAGTTAAATCAGGTGCAATTTTTAAAAAAATCGGAACAGAGACACCATGTTTTTCTTTTTTTTCATTGCGCGCTTGTGAAACAGCCTTCATTAAAAGATTCAAATTACTACGTGCCTGCAAATCACGCAAACCTGGCGTATTAGGTGAAGAAACATTAATCGTGAAATAATCAGCTACATCATAAAAGCAAGTAATGCCCGTAATATAATCGTCAATCTTATTGACCGTATCTTTATTAGCACCAATATTGATCCCTACAATACCGCCCTGCTTACGCACGCAAATCCTTTTGTAAACAGCCTGATGCCCGTCATTATTAAAGCCCATTCTATTAATAATAGCTTTATCTTCCACCAAACGGAAAAGTCGTGGCTTGGGATTTCCCATTTGCGGTTTTGGTGTAACTGTACCAATCTCAGTAAAACCAAATCCTAAGGCTAAAACAGCATCTATAACCTCTGCGTTTTTATCAAAACCTGCAGCAAGACCAACAAAATTTTTAAATTTAAGGCCTGCAACAGTTACACACAAACGCTCATCAAAAATTTTTTGACACCCACTTAACCCCGTTTTCAATCCAGCAATGGCTAAACGATGTGCACGCTCTGGATCCAACATAAATAAAACAGAACGACCAATACAATGAAAAAAACTCACAAAATCTCCCTCCATAAAATGAAAACTACCCTTTTCATCTCATTTAAGCTTCTCAAAATAAAAAACACCCATAAAATATATCATACAAATAAAGAAATTAACTCCCATAACGAGAAGAAACAACTAATCAAGTTTTATTTAAAAACATCGAGTGGTAAAAGATTGTCCTTATTTCGAAAATTCTTTCCTACTTCCTTTAATAACCTACTCATATATTAAAAAGTTGACCAATTTTCTCGAAGGGAAAAAAGTAGTCCTGTAAATGCATCTTCTTTTTTAAAATTTTCCATAGAATTTCTGCAATGATTTCATCAATCAAATATATTTTCTCACTTTATCATTGAAAAGAAGAGGATATACAGCCTTTTAGCAAGAAGCTTTCCATTCATCTGAACCTTAAAAGCATACTATCATATAATGAAGCATTAATTAGCACTTTTTATACATTGCAATACTATGAGAAAAGAATGCTGATATTTGAAATGTAATTTTTCAAGAAAACAAGTTTCTCCCTCTTTCTTTTTTTATCAAAAGCGATAGTTAAATTGCTGTACATCATATATGCGAGGAGGGAAATGCAATGCTTAAAGAATTCAAAGAATTTGCCTTAAAAGGAAATATGATTGATCTTGCTATTGGTGTGATTATAGGTAGCGCTTTTAGTGGCTTGATCAATTCAATTGTTAACGACATTTTTATGCCAATCATCGGCTTTATCACAGGCGGCATTGACTTTTCTAATATGTTTATTCAGCTCGCCGGAGAGAAACAAGCCACATTAAGTGCTGCAAAGGAGGCAGGTGCTACCATTGCTTATGGAAACTTTATGACACTTTTTATCAATTTTTTGATTATTGCTTGGATCCTTTTTTTGTTTGTCAAAGGCTTAAATAAAATGCGCCGGCAAAAAGAAGAAGTGGAAAAGCTAAAAGAAATGTCTCTTGAAGAACAGCTCTTGACAGAAATCAGAGATTTATTAACCCCAAAAAACTAAATCCATTCCATAGCTTTACTCACAAAGCATGGGAAAAAACATCTCCACAGTTGTTCCATGATTGGGTTTTGAAAATAACAAAAACTGACCACCAACCTCTTCCACCATTGTTTTACATATTGGAAGCCCTAAACCAGTCCCGGCAAATATGTTGTCTCCACACTGGCCATCTTTGCGCTCTACCTGACCATAAGGTTGCATAGCTTGCACAACCTCTTCATCACTCATCCCAAGACCATTATCACTAATTGAAATCTTTACTCGCTCTTTTTTTCCATAGGAAACATGGATAACAATTTGTCCACCTGAAGGCGTAAAACGGATGGCATTGGAAAGAAGATTCCATATAATCTGTTGAAATATCTGTTGCGATATACCGATAAATGGCACACGTGCCGGTGAAACAATACGCATAATAATGCCATTATGATTCGCCTGCGTTTCAAGAAAAGCTATACTGGAACGCAAACAAGCTGTTACATCAAATTTTTGTGTCATAAGAGGTGCATCAATTGTGCTATTTAAGCTAGAATAATTTGCTTTAGAGTGCTCTAATAATTGATTAACCAGAGATAATATATGTTTTCCAGACGAGACAATATCACGTAAATATCTACGGTAACGCTCATTTTCTATTAAACCAAAACGGCCATCTCTCATAATTTCTGCAAAACCAATAAGAGCATTCAAAGGTGTTCGCATTTCATGAACAACTTCAATCATTTTATTTTCTTCTGATATTTTATCTAAAGGTGATAAAGTCATTTCTGTCATATCACGCAACATAACGACATAATTGTCTTGTAGAGTCAAAGGTACAATTGTTATAGAAACCTTTATATTCTCATGATTTTTTGTCATTAAATCAGCTGTCTCACCACGATTAAATACTTGATTTTTTCCCTTCATACGGATCAATTTAAAATATTCTTCAATCAAATCTCGGCTTTGAAAAGTAAATAGTGATGATAACTGCTGCGCCAGTAACTCACCCATTTCATAGCCAATCAATGCCAAAGCAGCGTCACTAGCGAACTGAATGCAGCCTTGTCCATCAAGCCACAAAACGCCATCAGTTACTGTATCCAACAATGATAAAATTACTTCAGGTTCCTTGATTAAAGCCTGTTTTATGACATCTACCGGTAATGTCTGTGCACATGACAACTGGACTGGTGTTTCCTTAGCTGTATTTTCATACCCTAAAGACAAATGTAATTCACCGCGCAATCGTTCTGCAATTTCATGAAAAGCTGAGCGCTCTATCTCTGAAAGACCAGATGTTTTTATACCCGGCTTTTTATCACTTTTATCTTGTATATTTTCTTGCGCCTTTAAAACCCCAAAACCATGGTATCCCTTAAGCTGACGGTTGGTATCAAAAACTGGAATAGCGGACAACTCAACATCAACCCGTTCTAGACAATCATCAACAGGCCACTGAACTTTCTGTTCTCTCCAAGGTATAGCAGCTTCAATAAAGCTACTTAATGACCGATATCCTTCATCATTAAATTGATCAGCAAGTTTATGACAATCAGATCCTATAATACGGGAAGACATAGGGCCGACAGTTTCAGCTAACTCTTTTGAAACTTCACAAAAATAACCATCTGCATCCATTTTCCAGATAAAACGCCGTGGTAAAAGATGTGGCTTAAAACTAAAAGATCCTTGACCTCTATTCAATTCATCCCCATTCAATTGCGCATATAACACTAAAAAACTTGTTGGCTTTACTCCTAAGCGGATCACACCGACTTGTGTATTAACACCTGCTATAGGTAAAACAGTTTTCACCGGAAGATCATCATCAATCGTTTGGAGTAGAATTTTAATTGTTTCATCAACAAAATTAAAATGAGAAGAAGCCTCCAACACAGTTGCATGTTGATCAATGATTGCAGCAGAAATTGTTGCATCATCCAAACCAGTAATAAGAGAAACATTCTCTTCTAGCAAAGCTTCAAGTAAAAATGCTTTACCTAAACCAGTAATATCAATAGAAGCTATAAAAAATTCAGCACAGCGTTTTAAACCACGCAACGTGATAGAGCGTGTATATTGAGCATTCCTTAATATTTGGCGACGCAGTTTTTCATCAAAAAAAGACTGCTGTTTAATTGCATCTGTAACAGAAGAAAGACCAAAAAAGCACGCTGCAGCACCATTTAACCAAAGAATATTTCTACCATCGAAGGATAAGACAAAAGCTACCTTTCCTTTTATAAAGGCTTGTTTAATTTCTTTACATTTTAGATAATCTAAAAATGCTAAAGACATTTTCAACCTCTTTTCTACTCATCTGCACTACCTACTAATAATCGTAAATATAAGATAGCATTTCTATTTTGTCTTTCTGTATAAATTCTTTTTAATATTTCGCGACAAAAAATAAGAGCGGAAATAATGTCCGCCCTTATGAAATAAAATCAAGTTTTTAGTTTTTAAAATTACTATCGTTATGTACCCTTAAAGCCATCTTGATCATTGCGCCCATTGAGTAAAATTTCACGTTTTCCCACGTGATTGGCAGCTCCAACAATACCTTCTTCTTCCATTCTTTCAACAAGAGAAGCAGCCTTATTATAACCAATTGCAAGTCGACGCTGGATATAGGATGTTGAACATTTTCTATCACGCATCACAACCTTAACAGCTTGCATATAAAGTTCTTCACCGTCCTCACTAGAGCTTCCTGCAGCAATAATTTCAGCAATCGAATGAGCATCTTCCATCTTATCATCATCGTGTTCACTATCTGTTACTGTTGCTAAATAATCAGGTGTTCCTTGTACTTTAAGATGTGCAACCACAGATTCAACTTCTTCATCAGAAACAAAAGGCCCGTGAACACGCTCAATGCGTCCTCCACCAACCATATGAAGCATATCTCCTTGACCTAAAAGTGTTTCAGCACCTTGTTCTCCCAAAATTGTACGACTATCAATTTTTGAAGTTATCTGAAAAGAAATACGTGTAGGAAAATTTGCCTTAATCGTGCCAGTAATCACGTCAACAGAAGGACGCTGTGTTGCCATAATAAGATGAATACCTGCAGCACGCGCCATTTGTGCTAAACGTTGAATGACGCTCTCAATCTCTTTACCAGCAACCATCATGAGATCCGCCATTTCATCAACAATAATAACAATATAAGGCAATTGTGTTAAATCCATCTCTTCTTCACGATAAAGTATTTCACCACTTTCTCTGTCAAAACCGGACTGAACGGTGCACATAATTGTTTCACCTTTTTCGACCGCAAGCGCAACTCGTGCATTAAAGCCATCAATATTACGTACACCTAGTTTCGCCATTTTGCGGTAACGTTCTTCCATTTCACGAACAGCCCATTTTAAAGCTGTTACAGCTTTCTTTGGATCAGTTACTACAGGTGTTAGAAGATGAGGAATGCCATCATAAATAGAAAGCTCTAACATCTTAGGGTCAACCATAATTAAACGGCATTGCTCTGGTGTCATTCGATAAAGAATCGATAAAATCATTGTATTAATAGCAACAGATTTACCCGACCCTGTCGTGCCTGCAATCAACAAATGAGGCATTTTTGCTAATTCTGCAATTACAGGATCACCATTAATTCCCTTCCCCAAAGCAAGAGCTAATTTAAATTCACTATCGCGAAAAGTGCTCGACTGAACTAATTCACGCAAATAAACAGTTTCACGTACTGCATTTGGCAATTCAATTCCAATAACATTACGCCCAGGAATCACAGCAACACGTGCAGACATGGCAGACATAGAACGAGCAATATCATCAGAAAGACCTATAACTCGCGATGATTTCACCCCAGCAGCGGGCTCAAATTCATACATTGTTACCACCGGTCCTGAGCGAACATGAATAATTTCGCCCTTAATACCAAAATCTTCCAAAACGCTTTCTAAAAGTCCAGAACTGCGCTCCAGCATTTCTTGAGAAATCGCTGTATCATCCTGAAAAACAGGCTCTTGTAATAATTCAATCGGAGGTAATTCATAAATATTACTGTTAACAGATTGAGAGCTTGGGATAAAAGCAGAGGTATGATTGCTAAACGACATATCTGTGGTTTCCATCGTACTTCCTACTGCTTTTATTACAGAAAGATCTTCCACACTTTTTGTCACATCAGTTGTCATACAATTAGCAATGTTATGGGGATCATTGCCTACTGCAGTGTCTATCACGTCGCTTATCTCATGATTAGGTGTTTCAACAACAGACAGTTCTTGAACCTTTTCAATCTCTTCATTTTTTCCGAAAACAGGTTCAGTGCTCTGTATTTGAACTTCTCTAACAATTTCATCGTTAGTATAATCTAAATCAGAAGTTTCCTCATTACCCTGAACATCATTTTCTGAAACTTCTGGCACAGTCACATTACAAGATTGCGGGAAATGACATTCAAGCACACGGTAAAAAGTAGAAACTGATTCATCAAAAGAAGAAGCTTTTCCCAACAAAGCCTTATTATTTTCTAAATTAACAGATGTATCTTTTTCTTGTGAATTTTTAACATTGACTTGCTCTAGTAAAAAAGGCTCACATTCAAAAAATGCATCATCAGAAAGATAAGAAATAGGTTTTGTTTCTTGCGCTACGCTCTCTACCTGTAAGGTATTTTCAATTGTATTTCTTTCGATTGGTGTATTAACAGTCTGTTGCACTGATTGTCCAAGAGTTGTTGAACAATAAAGTGATACTTTATTTTCAAGTGATTGAGAATGAAATACCTCTTCTGTCAATTGAGGTTGCATTTTAAATTCTGCAACATCCGTTAATTTTTGCGGTTCTTGCTTTGCAAAAGTTTCAAATCGCTTTGCAAAAATTGGATTTTCTTCTATACGACGACGCAAAATTTCAACTTCTGGAGTTCGAGTGAAACGCACATTCTGTTCAAGAGTAAATGCCTTTTTCCACACTGTCGGATAAGAAAACATCTTATCAGAACTGCCAGATGAGTTTTGTTCTGATGCATCTGCTGTATCCTTATCAACCAAACAAGACGTAGACATAGATATAGTTTTTAAATTACGCATAATATCCAACAAAATTATAGTAACGAGAACGATTCTTTAAAAAAGAATGCGCAAACGATACACTATGAAGGTTAATAACCTTTTGTCATCAGTCAATTTTAAACGAAAAATAAGCATCATTAATTGTATTTTTATTAAGAAAAATTTAAATGCATCTAAAAACTTCAGAAATCCATCTAATAAAAAGATCTGATCTTGATTTTATTTTCTCATAAACTTTCAATACTGAAACACTTTTCATAAGATATGCTCTATGAACAATACATCAAATCAACTACTCTATTAATGCAAACACCATTATAAAATTATATTAAAAATAATTATCACCTTTCTTCAATTCGGCAAAATCCCACCATCTCAATACGCTTAGTGCACACTTGCGATATAATAATCAACGTTCACGCATACTTAAGCAAAATACTCTTGTTATAAAAATCTAGTAGTATACAATTTAAAAACGAAAAAATAGGAAGCAAGCCATGTTAAATAAACGAAAATTTTATATTAATGGCCTCTGGAATGATCCGAGTACTCCCAATGATCTGTATGTTATTGACCCCTCAACAGAAGAAGCTTGCGCTATTATCAATATTAGCAGTATTCAAGATACAGATAAAGCGATTGTAGCTGCTAAAAAGGCTTTTCAAAACTGGAAAACAACCACACCGAGTCAACGTCTTTCCTTTGTTAAAAAAATTTTAGAAATCTATGAAAAACGCTCTGAAGATATGGCTAAAGCCATTTCAATGGAAATGGGTGCGCCTATCGATATGGCACGCAATGCGCAAACTACAGCTGGTAGTGATAATATTCGCGATTTCATTAAAGCTTTTGAAGAATTTTTATTCCAAAAAGCTTTAATAGAAGGAAACAATAACGCAATCCTTCAATATGATTCTATCGGTGTCGTAGGGTTGATCACTCCATGGAATTGGCCCATACATCAAATAACCCTTAAAGTTATCCCAGCATTATTGGCTGGTTGCACTATGGTTTTAAAACCCTCTGAAATTGCTCCTCTTTCTGCCATGCTCTTTGCTGAAATTTTAGATGAAGCTGCTCTACCTGCCGGCGTTTTTAATCTCATCAATGGCGATGGAGATAACGTAGGCTCTTATTTATCTTCTCATCCAGATGTAGCAATGATTAGTTTTACCGGCTCAACTAGAGTAGGAAAAATTATTTCTAAAAACGCTAGTGATACTTTAAAGAGGGTCTGTCTAGAACTTGGAGGTAAAGGAGCCAATATCATCTTTGCTGACGCCGATATAGATGCCGTTCAACGCGGTGTACGGCACTGTTTTTACAATAGTGGGCAGAGTTGCAATGCACCAACGCGCATGCTTGTGGAACATTCAATCTATAATGAAGCTGTAAAAACAGCACAGCATATTGCTGAAACAACCACAGTAGCCCCAAACCACAAAGCAGGAGATCATATTGGCCCTGTAGTCTCAAAACAGCAATATGATAAAATCCAAGCCCTTATTCAATCTGGAATTGATGAAGGTGCAACTCTTGTTGCAGGTGGAATTGGCTTGCCCATAGGAATGACACGCGGTTATTATGTACGCCCAACAGTTTTTGCTGATGTTAAATCTGACATGCGCATTTTCCGAGAAGAAATATTTGGTCCAGTCCTTTCGATCCTTCCCTTTAATACAGAAGATGAGGCTGTAGCCTTGGCCAATGATACAGAATATGGACTCACAAACTATATACAATCGCAAGATCAAGCTAAATGTCGGCGTATCGCTGCACAATTGCGTTCTGGCATGGTGGAAATTAATGGACATAATTTACCAAATGGTAGTTATTTTGGAGGAGTAAAATTTTCTGGACGTGCTCGTGAAGGTGGAAAATGGGGAATTGAAGAATTTCTGGATACCAAAGCAATTTCGTACTGGTAAAAGAATCTCATAAAAAACTTCAAAAACAGGACCGTATGGTGATACAACAAATAACCGATGAAAGTGCTCTTGGGCAACGTATTGATCAATGGCTTGCTAAAAAATATCATAATGAGCTATCGCGTTCACGTTTGCAAACTCTGATACGTGAAGGTTACCTTAAAGTTGATGGTCAATTAATAAAAGAACCAAAAACAAAATTGCAACCTAACCAGACGATTGAATTGATAATACCTCCTCTCAAGAACGTACATCTTGAAGGTGAAGCTATTGTACTTGACATCCTATTTGAAGATGACCACGTCATTGTTATCAATAAACCAGCTGGCCTTGTTGTCCATCCTGGTAATGGAAATTGGACTGGAACATTGGTTAATGCCCTTATTCACCATTGTGGTGATAGTTTATCTGGTATTGGTGGTGTTAAACGCCCTGGTATTGTCCACCGTCTTGACAAAAACACAAGCGGGGTGATGGTTGTTGCTAAAAATGACTTTGCTCATAAAAGTCTCAGTGCCCAATTTTCTGACCATGGGCGTACCTGCGCATTAGATCGGCGCTACCATGCTTTGATTTGGAATGCTCCACGTCGCAACATTGGAACAATTGATGTGCCCCTTGGCCGCTCCCCCCATAACCGAATAAAGCAAACTGTTGTCCGCCACCAAAATGTTCATGCTCGCCATGCCATTACGCATTTTTCTTTACTTGAAAAATATAAAACCTGTGCGGATGCAGAACCCTTCGCCAGCCTTCTGGAATGTCGCCTGGAAACTGGACGCACACATCAAATCCGTGTTCATATGGCCCATATCGGACATCCACTTGTAGGTGACACAGTTTATGGAAATGCCTTTAAAACAAAAGCAAACACACTTAATTCGACGATTAAAAACGCTATTGATCAATTCAACCGGCAAGCACTTCATGCAGTTAGCCTAACTTTCGAGCATCCCGCTAAAGGTGAAATTATGTCTTTTTCCTCACCTCCTCCTCAAGATATGGCTGAACTTATCAATCATTTTAAAAAACTTAATTGGAACTTTTACCCATCTCAATGATTTCAATAATAAAATATCCATTTTCGAACAAAATTAAAAATTATAGTGATGGAAAAAAGAAAGAAATACTTATATAGTACTTGGAAATAGAATTCGCCTTATTAGGGAATTCATATGAAAGGAGGGTGCTATATGGCCCATGTAAATTTACCATCAATCATAGCAGGTGATGGAGGCTTAAATCGTTATTTAGAAGAAATACGTCGTTTTCCAATGCTTAAGCCAAAAGAAGAGTATATGCTAGCTAAACGGTATCGTGAACATGACGATCCAAAAGCTGCGCATAAACTAGTAACGAGTCATTTACGTCTCGTAGCTAAAATTGCAATAGGATATCGAGGTTATGGCTTACCTATTGGAGAGGTTATTTCAGAAGGTAATATTGGACTTATGCAAGCTGTTAAGCGTTTTGAACCAGAACGTGGATTTCGTCTTGCAACTTATGCGATGTGGTGGATTAAAGCATCAATCCAAGAATATGTTTTACGTTCTTGGAGTTTAGTAAAAATGGGAACAACTGCTAATCAAAAGCGTTTGTTCTTCAATCTTCGTAAACTAAAAAATAAACTTCAAGCTCTTGATAACGGTGATCTCAATGCAGAACAAGTCAAAGAGATCGCAACCCGATTAAATGTCACGGAAGATGAAGTCGTATCCATGAACTATCGGCTTAGCGGCGATACTTCACTCAATGCGCCTCTTCGCACAAAAGAAGGTGAAAAGACCGAATGGCAAGATTGGTTAGTTGATGATTCAAATAGCCAAGAGCAAATTTTGATTGAACAAGATGAATTAGAAAACCGCCGCTCTATGTTAATACACGCTATAGATAACCTTAATGAGCGTGAAAAGCATATATTTAAAGCACGCCGGTTAAGTGATGAATCGCTGACACTTGAAGAACTCTCAAATACATTCAACATCAGTCGAGAGCGTGTAAGACAAATCGAAATGCGTGCATTTGAAAAAGTGCGTAATTCTATTAAAGCAGCTATTCTATCCCAGAAAAAAGCACAACAACAGCGCTCTTTGCGCATTTCTGAAGTGAATCGGAATTAAAACAGAGAGATACCCCAACCACATCCTATAAACCAACCTATTAAAAGGCTGGTTTATAGGGGTTGAGCTCTTTTTTCATTTTAATATATTATTTCCTAATCAAAAATTGTTTGTTTCGCTGTTTGTGCAAGCCATTGTTCAATAACTTCATTAAAAATAGCCTTACCTGTTGGCCCTTTTGCAAAAGTTAATTCGCTCATATGGCCGTTTTTGTCACTTATCACCAAATGAATCCAATCTAACTCGCGAATTATTTGTAAGTTTTGGTCAAGAAATGGATGATTGTTATTTAATGCAAAAAGAAAAAAATCATCATCAATCTTAGCTATAGAAGCTCTTTTTAAGGGTTGACCGATTGATTGTTTACTGGCCTTAAAGGTTAATTCTTTAATATCATGTATTGCTTGACCTGAAAATTTATCAGTAGTCATAAAAACAAGATCCATAATATAAGCTGTAGGGAAAGACGGATCAACATTACGGCGTAAAGTTAACTGTAATAATAACCCCTCACTTGGAATGTTTATATCACCTCGTATAGCTAATTCTTCTGGTGCATTTTTAACAGAAGATTCTTTTATAAGCGACCACCAAGCATTACCCATTACCACTTTTTCTGAATCATGATCTGCATGTGTCTTATAGAATATAGCTTCACCTGGATGTTCAATTGTTTTCGAATTGCCAGCAACAACTGTTGATGCCTCTTCCTCACTCAGAAACTCTGTTTTTTCATCTGTTCTCTCAATTGAACCAGCATCGACTTCACTTCCATCTTCCAATAAGCGTTGCGTCAACTTTTGATTAGCTTGGCCCTCTT
Source organism: Bartonella chomelii (assembly GCF_014138465.1). Taxonomy (NCBI): domain Bacteria; kingdom Pseudomonadati; phylum Pseudomonadota; class Alphaproteobacteria; order Hyphomicrobiales; family Bartonellaceae; genus Bartonella; species Bartonella chomelii. Next base: position 5,435 of record NZ_JACJIR010000005.1, on the reverse strand, counting down.
TTTGTAATCCATTAGAAGCTTGAATATTTACCTCTTGTATCTGATTATTGTATGATGTGAACATATATTCACCAACAAAAAAAGCGCCGATCAATAGAATTAAAAAAACAACAAAAATAACGATACCTATTAAGATACGCTTTTTTATAATTGACCGATTAGCACGCCGAAGAGCCTGAGCAAAAATATGTGAAACAACATGAGAAGTATCTGTTTGTAAAGCTGTATTTTTACGAGTATTTTTTTTAATATTCGAATGCACTTTACTCGAACAAGGAGCCAAAGAAGTATCCATATCGGTAGGCTCTGTATTTGACATTTTCGATTCTACAGAAAGCTTATCAGGTGTTTTTTTACTCTTTCTACCACTAACAGATTGTTGTTGTCTTTTTTTTTCTTCTGTAACTATAGCTGATGTATCACCACTTTGTGATAATATAGACTTTTGTACATTTTCGTTATTGTTATCTTTACCTGTAAGATCCCACCCCATAACCGAAGAAAGCAACTCTTTTTCAGCAGTTAAATATTCCTCTTCAATAGCCACAATAGCACTTCGTAAAGCCTGTCTTTGTGCATCTGCCATTTTTTTGGGCATTTTTATTTCTAAAAATTTATGCTCTAGTATTTCAAAGGCTTGTTTATAAATCCGCTCACGCAACTGTGGTGTAATATTATTTTGTGCATCAATTTTCTTTTTTAAAATCCCAATAAAATCTACCATATTTTATATAGTCTTTCTCAAATTTAAGAAAAATTTAGTTCACAAAAGCTTAAATCGTTTGCAGTCTTTCTTCCTGAATCCTATAAATTGATTATAATTTACATTGGCAAAAAATACTGTAGCAGTTTTAAAACGCACAAAAAATAAACAATATTAATTTACATCCCTTTTCGACATATATGAATCTTTATTCTCACTAAAAAATAAAGAAAATATAGAATTAAAGCCAATATTGAAATTTATAAACAACGACTAATTTGCGAAAGGATCAGTAATCATAATTGTATTTTTACGCTCAGGGCCAGTTGACAATAAAGCTACCGGTACACCTATCAATTCCTCAATATAGCGTATATATTCTATAGCCTGCACCGGTAATTCTGCCCAGCTCTTTGCGCACGCTGTTGTTTCTTTCCAACCTTTTAATGTTTCATAAATTGGCTTCACATGAGCTTGCGCCTCCATAGAAGATGGTAAATAATCAATTTTTCTACCATCAAGCTCATAACCCACACAAACTTTAATTGCTTCTAAACCATCCAGAACATCAAGCTTTGTCAGTGCAATACCATGAATGCCGCAAATACCTACCGTCTGACGTACTAAAACAGCATCAAACCAACCGCATCGACGTTTTCGACCAGTCACAACACCAAACTCATTCCCATGTGTCCCAAGAAATTCACCAACATCATTTATCTGCTCTGTTGGAAATGGCCCCTCCCCCACACGTGTTGTATAAGCCTTTGTAATACCTAAAACATAATGGATTGAACCAGGCCCCATACCTGACCCTACAGTAGCTTGCCCAGAAACTGTATTAGACGATGTCACATAAGGATAAGTCCCAAAATCATTATCTAACAACGCACCTTGCGCTCCTTCAAAAAGAATGCGCTTTCCCATTTGACAGCTTTCATTCAAAAGACGCCACGTACAATCCATAAAGGGTATAATTTTATCCGCCACCTGCATTAATTCATCATATAGAGTTTGTGAATTAATTTCTGCAATTCCCATACCACGACGTAAAATATTATGATGTTCCAAAAGCCGCTCGATCTTAGCCATAAGTGTATCAGCTTCAGCCAAATCCATTACACGGATAGATCGACGGCCTACTTTATCTTCATAAGCAGGACCGATACCACGCTTTGTTGTGCCAATTGGCAAACTTGAAATATTATTTTCTCTCACCGTATCAAGATCACGGTGTACAGAAAGAATTAAAGGAGCATTTTCAGCAATACGCAAAATTTCTGGTGTAATCTTTACACCCTGAGAATACAACTTGTTTAATTCCGCAACAAAATGATGGGGATCAACCACAACACCATTACCGATAATTGACAACTTTCCACGAATCAAACCTGACGGTAAAAGTGATAATTTATAACTCACCCCGTCAATAACCAATGTATGACCTGCATTATGCCCCCCTTGATATCGGACAACAATATCTGCACGTTCTGACAACCAATCTACAATTTTACCTTTGCCTTCATCGCCCCATTGTGTGCCGACCACTACTACATTGGCCATAATTTTCTCCGTCGTGTTTGGTGAAATAACGTCAGCACCCCAAAACAAGAGGCTTTTTATAGAGAAACCCTATAAAAAGTGCGACTTTTCATTTCAACTTTTTGCCGATTTTATATTATTAAGCCACAAATTCCTCGATAATCAAGATAAATCACACCATAAGTACCAATTTAACTCATTTTTTCTTGTCTTTTCCAACATATGGCGAATAACTAATTTGTACATCCCGATCTTCAAAACCCAAACAATAGTTTGTATAATTTAGCTGATATAAACACACAAAGTATCACATAAGTTTTTTCATTTTATTTGCTTAAAAAACAGCATTATGAAAACATTAAAAGTTATTAAAGAGATGAGCTTTTTCAACTTGAAATGCCCATTCAAGCCAATTTGTTAATAACTTAAGATCAGAAGCTTCAATTGTTGCACCAGTCCAAATCCGAAACCCTGGAGGTGCATCCCGATAAGCACCAATATCATAAGCAACACCAGCTTTCTCAAGACGGGTTACAATCGCTTCTACAAAAGACCTCTGCCTTTTAATATCCAGATTAGCAATAATTGGATCTACAATTGTTAAACAAACAGATGTATTAGAACGTGTCTGAGGAACTTTTGCTAAATGTTCTAACCAAAGTGTTTTACAGACAAAACTATCAAGAACGGCAAAGTTTTCATCAGCTCGCCTTATTAATGCCTGCAAACCACCTAGAGATTTTGCCCACCTTAATGCATCAAGATAATCTTCAACACACAGCAAAGAAGGTGTATTAATCGTCTCACCATTAAAGATACCTTCGTTTAATTTTCCATCTTTTGTCATGCGGAAAATTTTAGGCAAAGGCCAAGCTGGAATATAATGTTCAAGCCGCCTCACAGCACGAGGACTTAAAATCAACATACCATGAGCTGCTTCACCACCTAAAACTTTTTGCCACGAAAAAGTAACAACATCTAATCTTGAAAAATCAAGATTTTGTGCAAAAACTGCTGATGTTGCATCACAAATTGTTAATCCTTCACGCTTCTTTGGAATGAAATGTGCATTAGGAACGCGCACACCTGAAGTTGTCCCATTCCACGTGAATACAACATCACGATCAAAATCAATTTGTGTTAAGTCTGGCAATTCACCATAAGGTGCTTCCAACCGACGCACATCAGAAAGTTTTAATTGCTCAACAACATCGGTAATCCAACCTGAACCAAAACTTTCCCAAGCCATCATATCAACACCGCGTTCCCCTAATAAAGACCACAGAGCCATCTCAACAGCACCTGTATCCGAGGCAGGAACAATACCAATACGATAATCATAAGGAACATTAAGGATATCACGGGTTAAGCTAATAACTTCAGAAAGTTTTAATTTGCTCATTTGAGCGCGATGCGAACGCCCAAGCAATGCATTTTCAAGAACCTCAACACTCCACCCAGGCCGCTTACTACAAGGACCTGAAGAAAAATGAGGATTATTTGGACGAGAACACGGCTCGTTCAACAATATCATTATCCCATTCCGACAAAAAGCTTACTTTTCGTTGAAGAAAATCGCTTACTAAAATGTTACTCTTATAGCTGAGTTATGCGAGCATAAAAAACGTTTTCCATTTTATTGTATAAAATTAAACATAAAAAAAGCCATTATGAATAACACTTTAATTAAGAGCACTTCTAATTAAACCCTTAAAGAAATTGTTCTTTATTTGTATCAAAAGAAAATAGTATTCTGACCACAACACATCTAATTTACCACAAAACACTCAATCAAATTAATTTTACAAAAGAATAATCATAATATCTGAAATATAAAGATAAACTTATAAAAATTGATTATTTTTATTTTGACGGCTAGACAGAGAGAATTTTAATGTTATAACCGCACACGTTTCATATATTTATTGAAACGTGCCCAGATAGCTCAGTTGGTAGAGCAGCGGACTGAAAATCCGCGTGTCCGTGGTTCGAATCCGCGTCTGGGCACCATTTTTTATCTTCAACATGTTGAAATATATAGATTTTTACTTAATTAGATAATTTTTAGTCCACTCTTTAGTCCACCCTTTGGAGTTTATATAATTTTATCTAAATTGTTGTTATTTGCAGCTTATTTCCTTTGGAATAAATGCCAAGATTTCTTTTTTTTCCATCTTACTGATTTACCCAGCTTATATGGTTTGGGAAATAATCCTCGTGTTACCCAATTGCGAATCGTTGTTGTTGATACAATTAAAGAAAGCCATGCGTATTTACATATTGTAGCATATCTATATCATCATCAAATATCATCTCATTGCCTCTCTCTTTATATTACATAATGGGTGGGAGCGCTTGCTTGTAATAATAATGAAATAACGCTCCCCATAAGTTAAGCAACTTGAATCAAAATTTGTATTTCTTGGTCTAATAATCATATTTTGCACTATTTCTGCTATGAAAAAGTTATCATAACTTGTTATCCTTAATTTTGAGTGCATCTCATTTATGACGTGAAACACGCATGTATTGAAAAGGGTTGTTTTTGTTAGTTTTTTTAGGCATGTTGAGAAAAATATTATTGCTGTAACGTTTAGATTACGTGAGGAAACAAGACCCTATGAAATCAGCGAGGAAGATCTTATAAAACGATACACAGATTCGCTCACAAATTATGAAAGAACAACAAACGTGGCATAAAACAAGATTTTGATTCTTGAATGAAATGGTATAAAGCAACTTTTGCAGAATAAGATAAGTCGATTGAGAAGTTGTCTACTTTAGAAGTTGTCTACTTTAATTGAGCAAAAAACAAAACACTGTATGATCAAAACAAAAATTAGCTTTCAAATTGAAGGTGCTTAATAACTTGAATTATATAGAGTTAGTACATTAACCAATAAAAAAGAAGATCTCAGATTATATAGTTTCTCTTACCAAGTTGAAAGTGCTAATTGCTTATCATACCAAAAGGAAATATCTTCAGTCAAAAGATATGTTCAGAATTGACTTAGGTATACGTCTCTTTTAAGCGTAGAGTGGCACCCAGAAATAAACAGTACATGTTTCTTCTAGATTAATAATTGAGGTGTGTTCCGGCTTTCCATTTAAAAATGGATCAAACGATGTCACCATTGTTCCTAACAGCTCAGTTTGATTGTTGATATCCATCAACCCAGTATAGAACAAA
>NZ_JACJIR010000004.1:0-77371 GCF_014138465.1 Bartonella chomelii | reverse complement strand
TAGAAAAGCAGAAATATGCTGATGAAGTCTACGGTACTTATGAAGAGCAACACCGTTTGCGTCCTTGTGATGTTTTAAACATGAATTATCGGAGGATGCAATAATGGAAGATCCTATTACTCATCAGAATAATACAACTGATCAAGTAATCGTGGGAATGGTGAATGCTCGTAAACTACATGAGTTTTTGAAGATAAGAACCGACTTTAATGATTGGATTACTCAACGCATCCAAGAATGTAATTTTAAGGAAGAAGAGGATTTCTATTCAGTACTTACTGAAGGTTCAAATGATAATCATCCAAAAAAGGAATACTACCTTACCATAAAGATGGCGTTAAAACTTGCAAAGGTTGAAAAAGATTTAGTCTATCAACGCCTTGTGCGATTATACACTCTGATAGAGCAATAACCCTTTCTTCCCAACACATCTGAAAAACTAATCTAAACACTATGAGGTCTGCAATGGAAGCGCTTATCGCTATTCATAACAATACAATTAATCAAGAACCTGTTCAGACAGTCAATGCACGTGAATTACATGCTTTTTTGGAAATAGGAAAAGATTTTTCTACTTGGATTAAAGATCGTATTGGTCAATATGAATTTGAAGAGGGAAAAGACTTTATAAAAACACAAGATTTGCGGTCCCCAAAATTGGGGAACGCAAAATCTAGAGTTGTTCTTGCAATAAATTATCATCTCACCTTAGACATGGCGAAAGAACTTGCTATGGTTGAACGTAATGAGAGAGGTAAACAAGCCCGTCAGTACTTCATTGAATGCGAACGGAAAGCAAAACAAGTAACAACCTCTCAAATTGACTATTCAAATCCCCAAGTCATGTTAGGTGTTTTTACGCACTTAAAAAATGAAAATGAACGCAAGGATTATATCATTGCTAAATTAACCCCAAAGGCAGAAGCACTGGAACGTTTAGAACGATCTGATGGTTTGTTTGGTATAAGCGAAGCAGCAAAAATATTAGGCTTACTCCCCAAAGATTTAACAAGCCGCTTGCTTAATAATTATTGGGCTTATCGTAGTGGCATGGATAAACGTTTGTTACCTTATCAGAGTAAAATCAATGAAGGACTGATGGATTGTGTATCTAGAACCATCCAAATAGCCGGCGGAAGAGAAATGAGTGTTTCCAATGCAAAGATTACACCAAAAGGATTAACACGCCTAAGTGTGGAACTCCAAAAACAGACTCTGCATTAAGGATAAAGATAATGACAACTTCTATCGTAGCAAAAGTGGCTCAGAAATATGGTTTATCAGAACAAGAATTTTGCACAAAAATCATAAAGAATTGTATCAATTTCAATATTTCTAAGGAAGATTTTGAAGACTTTATTTACCTTGCCGATGGGTATAAATTAAATCCCTTGAGAAAAGAAATATATGCTGTCCCTAAAAGAGGAGGGGGCATTGACGCGGTTGTCGGCATTAAGGGATGGTATAAACTTATACATTCACACCCTAATTTTGATGGGATAAAATTTAAAAAAGAACGCGATAATGAAGGCAAGATAATTTCTTATGAATGCGCTATATATTTGAAGAACATTAAATATCCAATAGAAATCTCTGAAGAGATGGAAGAATGTAGACGCGATACAGAACCTTGGCGGAAATATCCTATTCGCATGTTACTTTATAAAGCTATTATACAATGTGCACGTCTTGCTTTTGGTTTTCCTGATATCTATGACGAAGACGAGGTCGATTGTATTGATGAGGCTTTTATTAATGAAGTTAATCACACCCCCCAAAACGAGAGGGTATCTGATGAAGTGCTTGCACAAATCAGAGAATTAATGGAACAAACAAAAACAGAAGAAAAAAAGGTACTCTCTTTTGCAAAAGTCGCAAGCCTCACAGAAATGTCTCATGAGACGGGGCAAATTATTTTAGAAGGTTTAAAGGAAAGGCAACGCTTCCAAATGGAAGAAGAGCAACAAACTTTGTCTTCACCAAAACAGCTACACACACCAACTCAACAAGATCTACCAGGGGTGTGATATGGAACAAAGAACACCAGAGTGGTTTCAAGCTCGTTTAGGTAAAGTCACAGCTTCAAATATTAACAGCATCGTTGATAAAACAGCTAAAGGCTCACCGACAAGTAAATATGAAGAGTACAAACTCAAACTCATTGGAGAACGCTTAACGGGCATAACAAGTCTATCTTATGAAACACATGCTATGCGATGGGGACGTAAATATGAAGACAGTGCAATTCAAAAATACAGCCTTAGACGTTTGGTTACTGTCACACGGTGCGGATTTATTCCTCACCCGACAATTGAAATGGCAGGGGCTAGTCCTGATGGTCTTATTGGTGATGAGGGGCTCATAGAGGTCAAATGCCCTCAACTAACAACGTATACACGTTTTTTGCTAGATAGTGAAATCAAGCCTGAATATATCTTACAAATGCAATTCCAAATGGCTTGCACAGGGCGAAAATGGTGTGATTTTGTTAGCTATAACCCCTTGTTTGTAGATAAATCACCTCACTTATGTATCAAAGTTCAACGCGTTCAACGCGATGATGAGCAGATTGAACGTATCAATAAGGCTGTCGAAACTTTTTTAGAAGAAATAGAACAAGAAACGCGTGTCTTTACGCAAGCTGCTTAACCCCATAGGGGGTGCTCTTTTCCTCACGTTTCCTTCTAAAGCGCCCCCACCCAATTTATGTAATATAAAAAAAGAAAGGTAAGAGATAATGTTTGATGATGGCGATAAATATGTTACAACACATGAATGTGCTCAACTTTTTAGCGTATCAACAACAACGATTCGCAATTGGGTAACACGAGGATTATTTTCCAAACCATATAAGCTGGGTAAATCAGTAAGATGGAGAAAAAAAGAAATCTTGGCATTTATTCCAAAGGAAATAAGCTGCAAATAACAACAATTTAGATAAAATTATATAAACTCCAAAGGGTGGACTAAAGAGTGGACTAAAAATTATCTAATTAAGTAAAAATCTATATATTTCAACATGTTGAAGATAAAAGATGGTGCGGACGGCGGGACTTGAACCCGCAAGGTCTTCGACCGGCAGATTTTAAGTCTGCTATGTTTACCTATTTCATCACGTCCGCGATAAGGGCTAAGGGCTTTCTCATAAGCTATATCTTTTATTTAATCAAGAATTAATAACAAAAGAAATTTCTTTCGTTCTGTGATAATTTTTGACTGACAATAATTGTTTTTGCAGTTAGAAGAAATCTATACACTATCAATAAATCAGGAAAATAAGTGGTGCTATGAGTGAATTTGTTCAAGATGTGACTAAAGCTATGGTAGCTTTACGTAATGTTTTTACTGAAACACCACTTCAACGCAATGATTTTCTTAGTCAAAAATATGATGCGGAAATTTATTTAAAGCGTGAGGATTTAACACCTGTACGGTCATATAAAATTCGTGGTGCTTTCAATTTTGTTTCAGAAATGCTTGATAAGGTATCTCAAGATGCAGCATTTGTTTGTGCATCAGCAGGTAATCATGCACAAGGGGTTTCTTTTGTTTGTCGCTATTTTAAACGTAGAGGCATTATTTTTATGCCTGTGACAACACCACAGCAAAAAATTGATAAGACACGTATTTTCGGTAAGGAATTTATTGAAATCCGTTTGGTTGGTGATACATTTGACCAATGTTATGAGGCTGCGCAATCTTTTGTAGCTGAGGGGGGAGGTGTGATGGCACCACCTTTTGACGATATTCGCATTGTTACAGGGCAAGCAACAGTTTTATGTGAGGCTGCTTTACAATGGAAAAAACTTAATGGAGAAAGTGAGCCAGATTTAATTGTTGTACCTGTGGGCGGTGGTGGTTTGGCTAGTGGTGTGAGCAATTTTTTACATGAATATGGTTGGAAAACAAAGATCCGTTTTGTTGAACCGGAAGGGGCGGCGAGTTTACTTGCATGTTTAAAGAACAAAAAGCGTGTCAAACTTGAAAATATTAATACATTTGTAGATGGTGCTGCTGTGGCTGAAATTGGTGCGTTAAATTATGCTATGTTGCATCAATTTTCACCCGATTGTGTTATTACAGTTCCTGAGAACAGAGTTTGTTCTACAATGGTTGAAATGCTCAATGTTGAAGGTGTGGTTCTTGAGCCAGCTGGCGCTTTGTCGATTGATGCTCTGAAAAGTATTTCTCGTCAGGAATTGAAAGGCAAAAAAATTCTTTTAATCATTTCAGGCGGTAATTTTGATTTTGAACGTTTACCAGATATTAAAGAGCGCTCTTCGCGTTTTCAGGGATTAAAAAAATATTTTATTTTTGGTTTTCCACAACACCCTGGTGCTTTGCGTAGTTTCCTTGCTCAATTAACACCAGATGATGACATTGTGCGGTTTGAATATCTCAAAAAATCAGCTAGAAATTTTGGTTCTGTTTTGATTGCAATTGAAACAAAAAAGTATGATAATTTTTACGTCTTAGAGAAAAATTTTCAAGCGTTAGGTTGGCCTTATCGTGATATTACTAATGATCAAGTATTGTTTGATTTTGTAATTTAAAAGTTTAAATTTTTTACTAGAGCGAAAGTTATAAAAATGAGATTTTTTCGTTATTTTACGCTGGGGGTATTTTTATTGTTAGGTGCTGGCGGACAAAGTTTGGCGGCCAAACAAACAACAATACAAAAAACAGAGCTTTTAAACCTAGTTGTTGATATCAATAATGCTATAAAAGATAGAAATTTTGCAATTGTTTCTGCTCATATGCCTGACCGGCTTTATAAAGAAATGGCACGTCGATTAAATACGACAGAAGATGATTTACGCAACAATTTGCTTAAACAACTCCATACTCAGTTTGAAAATTTGCCTTCTGACGCTTATTATTTAGATGAGGTAAAAATAGATTATCGGCAAACAGATAATGGTTCTTTTTACGCGTTAATTCCAACTACGCTAAAAACAGAAGATCGCATTATTCATTATAAAACATTGGCGATTTTTGATAATGACAGGTGGTATTTAATTTATGGAGGGCAGAAAACAATACAAAATCCGGTTTTTCTTGAAATTTATCCTGATTTTGATGGAATCAATCTTCCAAAGGAAACGGTAATAAAAAGATAAATAATAAAGCTAATGTTTCTTCTGCTTATAATAAATGCTTTTAGAAAGTGCTTGCTTTTTTATTTTAATCCAACAATAGTGTAACTTAAGACATTTAAGCTTGAATATTGGCGTTTTACAAAGTAATTTTACATTTTCTCTTTAAATTTGAAGATACTTATGAACTGCTCAAGTCGCTTATTTTTATTTAAGCGGTATTTTAAATGTTCAATGTCAGATCTCGATTATACGGGATTTAAAGATGATGTAATTGTAGCTTGTTAGCTGTTTGCAGTTCTTGAGCTAAAGAGAGATTTTGTTGTGAATATAAAAGAAAATGCCTTTGTAAAATTGGGTATACCTACACTTTTAACTGAAAACCTATTTATTGCTGGTATAAACAAACCTAAGCCTATTCAAAAACAGGCTATTCCAGTAATGCTAAAAAAGCGCGATATTTTAGGTATTGCACAAACCGGTTCTGGAAAAACATTAGCATTTGGGTTACCTGTTTTGAGCCAAATTTTGGCTTTAGGTGACAAAAGATATCCTAAAACTGCACGAGCTTTGATCTTAGTTCCAACTCGTGAACTTGCAGTTCAGATTGAAGAATCAATTCGTATGGTTGCAAAAGGGTCTCACCTTTCAACATGTTTAATTTTAGGGGGGGTGTCTCGATTTGCGCAAATTAAACGTATGAAAACAGGTGTGGATGTTTTAATTGCAACACCAGGGCGTTTAATGGACCTTGTCAGTGAAAAATGCATTGATCTTTCTCAGTCTCGTTTTTTGGTTTTAGATGAAGCTGATCGTATGTTAGATATGGGCTTTATTCATGATGTACAACGCATTGCAAAACTTTTGCATGAGAAGCGTCAAACAGCGCTTTTTTCAGCGACAATGCCACGGGAAATAGTTACACTTGCAAAGAGTTTGCTTAATGAACCAGTAAAAATAGAAATTGTTCCTCAAGGGACTGTTGCTACGAAAATTACTCAAAAATTATATTGTGTTCCTACAAGTGAAAAAAAGAGCATTTTGAATAAGCTTTTAACAGATCCAGCTTTAGCTTCGGTTATTATTTTTACGCGAACTAAACATGGCGCTGATGCTGTTGCGCGCAGTTTGACGAAGGCGGGATATTCTGTTGCAGCAATTCATGGAAATAAATCGCATGCTGCACGACAGCGTGCCTTGAAAGCTTTTCGTGAAGGGTCGGTAGGAATTCTTGTTGCAACTGATATTGCTGCACGTGGTATTGATGTTCCTGGAGTCAGCCACGTTATTAATTATGATTTACCGGATGAAGCTGAAAATTATGTGCATCGTATTGGCCGTACGGGACGAAATGATACGTCTGGCAACGCTATTACACTTTTTGATGAAAAGGTAGAACAAGTACGTTTACGTGCTGTAGAACGTGTTATTCGAATGAAATTGGTGCGCGAAGATATTCCACCACAAATTGCAGCACTTCCAGAGAAATCCCTTATACCAGAAAATGATAAGAAACATTGTTTTAAAAAATCTCAGTGTCAGAAGCAGACTTTTGATCATATAGATCAAATTAAACAATCACATACTAAAAATTCTTCATCTAAAAATAAAAGATGTAAGAAAGCAAAAACCACAACAAAACGTGCTAAATCATTTCGTTTTCGTAAGTCAATAAAGCAGGTGGCTTAAATAAAACATTTGAAAAATAACTAGGTTATATCAGAGGAAACCTGGGCAAAATCCTTAAGCTGTAGTAATAGATTTGGTGGTTGTGTTTTTTTTATGTATTTGGTGCTTTTAAAGTACCTAACCGTATATTGATTATCTGTTATAAGAAAATACAATGGGACACTTAAAAAAGCACACAAATAGCGCTATTCTAGCTGTAAGGTTGCAAAGTTGTAGTACGAAGCAATAATGTTTACGTAATGTATGAAATAGTTAGTGTATTTTTGAAGCAATTTAGAAATAAATCCAAAAGCGTATAGATTAATTTTAGTAATAATTAATCTGATAAAAAGGCTGGTTTTTCGTTATTTTTCAAACATGATAGATCTCATTTATTTGTAAGTTATATAGCTCTAGTGGTTACGTGCTAAAATACTAATCAACTCAATTAGTTACAATTCAATGATGAATGCATGCTTTAATTCAAAAGCAAAATATTTTTAAACTGATTTTTCAGTATAGCTTAGATCATTTACTTTAATTTATGAGTATCATTTTCGCTTGTTTGGTAAAAAGCAATGAATTCAAAAAAGAATTTGAGCTCTGTAAGCTAATATAAAAAAGAAATGAAGCATTGTTAATAAATTTTGTTGCTAAAACTGTTTAGCCTTAGCCTAATATACTTTTTATCACTTTTAAATCGGGAGAAGGTTGAAAGAAAACTTTTTGCAAGAGGTTTTGATATTTCACCTTATAGAAGATATTAATCCGGATAAAAAATATTCAAAACACAAAGCAAATAAAGGAATGCTTCAAAGGGCATGAAAAACCAATTATTATAACAATAAATGAAATATTTTCAATTAGTTAAAAAGTGTCTTTAATTTAAAAGATTAATTATATTATTTTGTTTAAAAATTGAGAACCATAATGTTTTAATTATTTTTTATTTTCAATAAATTGCAGCTATCTTTTAATTAAAAGAATGAACTAAATTGGTTTATATTAAGCTGAACTTAAAAACTTTCTTAAAAAGCTTTGAAATTTACATAAATGCCATTACAAATTTGAAATGGAAGAAGATAACCAGAAAAAGAAAAGAAACCCTGAAAAGTAAGAACCCTATTCAAAAAACACCTTCACCCCTCTATATTGCTATTTAAAATACAGCTCATTACAAACTTATTCTGTTGTTTTAGAGGCTACAATTTGTAATTAGAACACTATTTACAAAGGCATGAATTATGTAAATCTTCGAAAGATATTCATAAAATTCTGAGCAAAAATTAACAGAACTTCTTAACCAATTACGTCTTATAAAGATCAAAATTTATAAGACACACCAACACGGAAATCATTGGTTTTATAATCAATTTCAAATTTATCTTTAATAAATTTCTTTTTACCAAAATTTGAGAAACGATATTCTGCACGTAAAATAAGATCATCCATCATTGCAAAATCAATACCACCACCAAAAGTATAACCAATCATTGCTTTGGTTTCATCCACTATTTTATCTTTTCTTATTTTGGTTGAAACCAAAAGGGTGTCTTGAATCTGCGTATAAGCAACACCACCAGCAATATAAGGCATAATATGATCAACAGCAAAACCTACACGCATTCGTGTGGCACCAGCCCACTTTTGTTTTAAAGTATGACTTATAGTCACAATAAATTTTTCTAATAATTCATTGCTTGGCACCGCTTCTTGCAAAGAGTGTTGTCCCTGTACGCTATGTCCCTCATCTTTCATTTTATATCCACTACGTTTGATAACCTTTGTATCTTTTTTGCCAGACCAAATTACATCGGTATCAACACCTAGAACAAAACTGTTATTAAGGTCAAAATTAGCCCCTGCGTAAAGACCACCCATAAAGCCCGAAAGTTTGGGTAATAAATCTTTCTCAATCGATGATAATTTTGTAGAATCAACACCTTTTAAATTTAGAGCAGTCTTACTCGAAAAACCGCCAATTTGGCCACCGAAATAAAAACCTGTCCAAGAAAAAGAAGGAGCAACAACATTTGGTAGAACAACAGACATTGATTCTTGAGAAACTCTACCACTTTCTGCTTGTGCTACAGAAGATGCAACCAAAGTAAAAATAGATGCGGTAATTAAACATTTAGTATTCATATGTTGCTCCAAAGTTACACACTAAACTACATAATGATACATTTTTTTTCATAAAAAATCTGTAGTAAAAATGATACAAGTATAGGCAAAAATGAAATTCCACACAAAAAGCAGTAGCTTCTTTTTGTGCTTCAAAAATAAAATAAATATCAAACGTTTTGTATTTTTGTTTGCTCAAAATCTGTCTATTATATTACGTTAATATGATGAGCAAAACTCTATTGTAATATGTCTTAAAATTAAGACTTTTTCTTCCCTATTTTTTTTAATCTGTGCAAGAGAAATAGACATTTACTTTGATATTTCATTCAAAGGTATAATTATACATTAACGTGAACTTGGATAGCATCAGCTCAGGCTTAACAAGAGGCATTTTAAAATTGATGAACATGGAAAACGTTTGTGTGGGTGAAATAAATTCAGAAGAAAAACTAAAAAACACACAAAATTTACAAAAGAAGAAAAAGAAACGCTTCAAAAGTGATCATTACTCACCAAAGTGTGAAAATCTATCAAAGTGTGAAAGTAAAATGATGTCTCGTTTTTGGAGTAGATAGCATTTATCATCTTTTTGCTGATCCTTATTTTGCATGTTTTATGGATGCCAATGTATAATTATAATATCTTCCCACATTTAAAATAGTGGTTTTCAAAAAAAATTAAGTGTTTGTTGCTTGAATTACTTTGAAATATAATAATAAAATACTCTTATTCTATGATAACAACCATAAAACATTGTTTTTTAAAGATACACTGAAGGGTATTATGATATTTACTTCATTTAAATTAGAAAATTTCAAAGGGATAGGTGAACCTGTAGAAATAAATCTCTCAGGGGGAGATAGACGTTTTCCTTTTATTCTGATGGGGAATAATGAATCAGGAAAAACGACAACTTTACAGGGTATTTACCTATTGTCACAGTTATGTTTAGGGAAACAATTAACAGATGAAGAGCTTGCTTCTATACGTCCTAAAATAGGTTATTTTAATAAAGGTATTATCTTATCTGCCACAATTTTAGTAGATGAAGCGGAGATTGAAAAATTAGCTAAGCTTAACACACTGAAAAAAATCAAAGATGATTTCTCTGAAAATAACCAACTAAATTTATCTTTTGCATATTCATTTGCTAATAGTTTTTGCACAGAAAAGCGTGTAATGATCAACAATAAGGATTATGGAGATAAAACAGTAACAACTCTTTTAGATTATATACAGAACCATATTCCTGAAATCGTCTATTATGATGATTTTATGTTTGATGTGCCTAATAAAATTAGGTTTTTAAAAACTGCAGCTCAAGATTCAAATAAAGAATTAACACAGGACAGTTTGTTGAACGATAAAAAAAACCTTTTATGGCATAATATTTTTAATGATTTACTGATTGGTGCTCATAAACATCAAACTGGGGGGAAAACTGAATTGGATATTAATTTTCAACGTGATGTCGTTGATTGTGATGATGAAGACGTAGTTGATCAACGTCTATCTTCTATGAATAATTATCTTAATAGTGTTGTTACCAAAGATTGGGAAGACATTACAGGAGGAAAAACTGTATTTGATAGCTTTAGCATAAAAACAGTAACAGGATCAAATCCCAATTTTCTAGATTATTGTTTAAAGGTCAAAGCTAACGGTCGCACTTTTTCTTTACATGAAAGAAGTAAAGGGTGCCGTTGGTTCTTTTGTTTTAAAGTGCTTACAGATATTCGTACCAATAGGAGCAAAAATGGAACAATTTTCTTGTTGGATGAACCTGCAAGTAATCTACATATCCATCCCCAAGAAAAAATATTACAATCTTTGCAGAAATTATCAGGGTCTGACAACAATAGCGTGATTTATTCTACTCATTCTCCTTATTTGATTGAGGAGACTAAAGTGGATAATTTATTTATTGTTCGTAATGAAGCGTCTGATTGCGATCATCCTAAAATTCTATGCAGCAAAATTTCTCAATTAGATAACAGCAGCGACGAAGTGTCGAGATCAGTTGAGCCTTTTTTACAGAAACTTGTGATGAATTGTGTTAAACATCTTGGTAATAACCGGAAAGAAAGATTTTCACGACTTTATAATTTTATTAAAGAGACTGGTCCTCTTGCTGATTCTATCGAAAAAGCCATTAATTTAATACAGAAAATTCTCTGACAAGTTATATTAGAAAATCTTATTTCCTAGCCTTGTTGTTTTATCGCTAACTTTAAAAATATCAATAAAATCAATAGGTTACAGAGAGAAAATAAATGGCTCCCCGGGCCGGATTCGAACCAGCGACCAACCGGTTAACAGCCGGTTGCTCTACCACTGAGCTACCGAGGAATAACACCAATTTATTTTAGTGCAAGGGCTATAGCAAAGCAATATTCATTTGCAAAGGGTAAAATTACTTTTTTTAAAAAAAAATTCAAAAATTGTATAAAAAGAATAAAAAGGATCCAAGAAAGATTACTGTATCTTGACGGATGCATTACCTTCCCTTATTGACAATTTTGATATTTATTGATGAGGCCTCGTGGCGGAATGGTTACGCAGAGGACTGCAAATCCTTGTATCCCGGTTCGATTCCGGGCGAGGCCTCCACTTAATTTCGATTAAAATATTTTTTTATTGAATAGTATTCTTAATTTTTTGAGTGAAGTTACCTTTATATGGAAAATTAGCGCAATTAGAATCTTGTTATTGACTGTAACATGCTTTTTTGTCACATTCACAATGAAAGATATTACGCTTTTATTACCGCCATTTTGATTGTGGTTTTTGTTATGCATTAGGAGAAAAAACTAATTATGGTTGCAGATTTTGCAGAACTTCGCCGCAAAATGGTTGACAATCAAATTCGTACAGTAGATGTAACGGATTTATCGATTCTTGAGGCATTTTTAACGGTGCCGCGTGAAGATTTTGTGTCAGAAGACGTTAAAGATTTAAGTTATCTTGATGGAGATATCATTGTTTTTCCAGCGCAAGATAATTTACGTGCATGCTATTTGATGAAGCCTGCCTCTTTAGCAAAGTTGCTACAACTTGCAGCTATAAAACCATCAGATAGCGTGCTAAATATTGGTGCAAATAGCGGTTATTGTGCAGCGTTATTTTCAAAGATTGCTAGCTCTGTTGTTGCGTTGGAAAGCAATAAAACGCTTGTAGAAAAAGCAGATAAACTTTTAAAATATCATCAGTGTAATAACGTAGTTGTTGTTCATGGGCCGTTAGAGCAGGGGTATGCTGCTAAGGGGCCTTATGATGTGATTTTTATCGAAGGTGCTGTTGATTTTATTCCTGATGGTATCTTTGATCAAATGAAAGAAGGTGGGCGTCTTGTTGTGGTTGAAGGGCATGGTGGCGCGGGTGTTGCACAAATTTACATAAAAGAAGACAAGGTTATTTCAGTTCGTCGTAGTTTTAACCTTGCTGTAAAACCCCTTCCTGGTTTTTTAAAGACATTCGATTTTGTGTTTTAGCATTTAATTTCATCCATGAATATGCAAAGAGTTGTGTGATAAGTTTAGGATTTATAGTGTGTTTAAAATAAATAAAAAACTTCAGGCATGTTTGTTACTAATACTGGATGTTTTTATATCAGGGTCTACTCATGCTGGTACGTTGAAAGATGCTTTAGCTGAAGCTTATATGTATAATGCCAAGTTAAATAGCGAACGTGCTGCTGTACGTATATCAGATGATGATATGGTCATTGCACGCTCAAATTTTTTGCCGCAAATTGAAGGGATTGGAACCTATGGCCGGAATAAGCCTGTAATGGGTTCTCATAATGTTTCTGGATCTGTAGGAATAAAGTTAAGTCAAAGATTATTTGACGGTTTTGTGACACAAAATACATTTTTTTCAGCTCAAGTTAAAACACAAGCGCAACGTGAATATCTTCGCAACGCTGAACAAAATATGTTTTTGGATGCTGTAACAGCATATGCTAATGTATATAAAGCACGTCGTATTGCTGATCTTCGTCGAGAAAATTTGGCTGCTCTTGAAGAACAAGTCCGTTCAAATGAAGCAAGGTTAAATGTAGGGGAAGGGGCTCATGTGGATTTTGCTCAAGCACAGGCGGCGCGTTCTGTAGCTGTTTCTGAATTTAGTCTTGCTTGTGCTGATGTGAAGGCAATGGAAGCCATTTATCGTCAAATCATTGGTTCAGATCCTACACAGTTAGAACGCCCACCAGTGGCGACAGAGCTTCCGGAGAATCTTGATATTGGTTATCGAGTTGGTGATATCATGCATCCAGCGATTCTTTATGCAAGATATTTGACTGATGCCAGTTCTTATAATGTAAAAGCAAAAGAGGGGGCTTTGCTTCCTAAAGTAGATTTTTCCACAACAGTATCTTATAATCGAATTTATAGTGGCCCTGGTGAGAATGGGGTTTCTCAATCGGTCGGAGTTTCATTGAGTGTTCCAATTTTTGAAGGTGGGCGTACATCTGCGCAGGTTCGTCAATCAAAAGAGCAGTTTGAACAGGCTCGTCTCCAACTTACTGTAGCTCAAAATGGTGTGAGACAAGCATTAACTGCTGCCTGGTTTCAGTTAGAGGGTGCACGTGCGTCTGTTATTGCTTATCGTGAGAGTGTTCGTGCTGCTGAAATTGCTCTTAAAGGTCGTATTCAAGAAAACCGAGTGGGGCAAGCAACTACATTAGATGTTTTGAACTCTCGAACTCAGTTGATTAATGCCCAAATTGCATTGGCAATTGCAGAACGGGATGTTGTGGTTGCAAGCTATAGTGTTCAATCTTCTATTGGAAAATTGACTGCAAATTATTTAGGTTTGAGGACGATTAAATATACTCGCTGAAACTATAAACTATGCGTGTAAGTGGTTAGCATTTAAGGGGTAAATAAATCAAATTGCTAATCATATTGAAAAATATATTGTTTACATGTAATTTCATTTTAAGCGGGGAAATTCACTTAACTAAGGAAAGAAAGTTGTGTGTGGCATCATATTTCGTATGAAGAAACATAGCAATCTTATAATTCTTTTATTACACTGATGCATTGTTTTGCGTTTTTAAGAGGTTTTTAATATGGTACAGAGTTCAAATGCGTTACGTGAGCCAAGTATGGATGAGATTTTAACATCTATTCGTGAAATCATTGAAGAGAATGCAGTTCAGGCTGATCATTTTGTAAATGAAACCCTTGCTGATGCTTCTTCTGAAAAACACTCAGAGGTATCTTCAGAAGATGTTTGTGAAACCACTTTATCAGTTGATGATGCAATGAAAGCTTTGGCTGACCGTATTGGCCTTTCCTCTGATAACCAAGATTTTTCTTTGTCTCAAGTGCAAGATAACACAAATGTAGAGGATAATACAGTTAGTATGGGTGTACAAGCAACGAAACTGTCTTCGGAAGAACAGGCTTCTGTTCATAAAACAAAACAATATAGTACTAAGGCATTTGTATCGCAGCAAGAAAATACAGTTTCTGATTGTGTAGAACTATCTCCATATTTTGTCTCTTCTGCAGAGAAGATTGCAGAGGACATTTTACGCCCGGCTATAGCAGAGTGGTTACAGCGTCAATTGCCTGTTTTTGTTGAAAAGATTTTGCGTGAAGAGATAGCTAAGACAATTAAGAATTTACCTTAAGTGTTTGTTTATTACTTTTAGTCATTTGATATTTTCCTTTTATTGTAACAATTGGTTTGTAATTTTATAAGGCCATTTAAGTGGGTGACGTTTGCGAATAATGTTTGCTGGGTATTGGGCTGTAAGTTACGTTTTTTAGTGGTGTTATGAGTAAGTGGGTAAAAGAATGATAGAAAAAAACTATGATGCCGCTTCCATAGAGCCACAGATCGCAAAAGAGTGGGAGGCTCATGGTGTTTTTAAGGTGGGGGCTGGTTCAAAACCAGGTGCAGAGCCTTTTTGCGTTATGCTTCCCCCACCGAATGTAACGGGCTCACTTCATATGGGGCACGCTTTAAATACGACAATCCAAGACATTATGGTACGTTTTCAGCGAATGAAGGGTAAAAACGTATTATGGCAACCTGGTTTGGATCATGCAGGGATTGCCACGCAAATGGTTGTTGAACGCCAATTGGCAGAACATCAAGAACCAACACGTCAAGAAATGGGTAGGGAAAAATTTGTCGAACGTGTTTGGAAATGGCGTCGTGAGACGGGGGGCATCATTGTTAATCAACTACAGCGTCTTGGTGTTTCATGTGATTGGTCGCGTGAACGATTTACAATGGATGAGGGGTTGTCTCAAGCTGTTTGTGAAGTGTTTGTTACACTTTATAAGCAAGGGTTGATTTATAAAGACAAGCGTTTGGTTAATTGGGATCCAAAGTTATTAACGGCTATTTCAGATCTTGAAGTGGATTCGAAAGAAATAAAAGGTCATTTGTGGCATTTTAGATATCCGCTTGAAGGTAAAGTTTTTGATCCAAATGATTCAACAACTTTTATAACAGTTGCGACAACGCGGCCTGAAACAATGCTTGGTGACACAGGCATTGCGGTTAATCCTGAAGATGATCGTTATAAAAACCTTATAGGTCAAAATGCTATATTACCACTTGTTGGTCGCAAGTTATTGATTGTTGGTGATTCTTATGCTGATCCTGAAGAGGGAAGTGGTGCTGTAAAAATTACACCAGCGCATGACTTTAATGATTTTGAAGTAGGGCAGAGAAATGGCTTGCGCTTAATCAATATTTTAACGCAAAAGGCTGAAGTTTTTTTGCGTGATAATAAGGCGTTTTTTGATGGTTTGGTCTTATCGGACGAATTGAAAGTATTGGTGGAAGATTTGGATCGGTGTGATCGTTTTGTTGCGCGAAATCGGATCATATCTTTAATGAAGGAGCGGGGTTATTTTGTAAGTGTTGATGATCATCTGCACACTGTTCCTCATGGTGATAGGAGTGGAGTGCCTATTGAGCCATTTTTAACTGATCAATGGTACGTCAATGCTGCAGAATTAGCAAAACCGGCAGTAGAGGCTGTTCGTCAAGGCAAAACACAATTTGTTCCAACTAGTTGGGAAAAAACCTATTTCAATTGGATGGAGAATATTCAACCTTGGTGTATTTCTCGCCAATTATGGTGGGGACATCAGATTCCAGCTTGGTATGGCCCTGATGGTGTGATTTTTGTTGAAAAAAGTGAAGAAGAAGCTTTAGTTTCAGCTTTATCTCATTATGGTAGAGAAGTTCAGCTAACGCGTGATCAGGATGTCTTAGACACTTGGTTTTCATCAGCGCTGTGGCCTTTTTCGACGCTAGGTTGGCCAGAAAAGACGACAGAATTAAAAACGTTTTATCCAACATCTCTATCGGTTACTGGGTTTGATATTATTTTTTTCTGGGTTGCCCGTATGATGATGATGGGTATTCACTTTATGGGTGAGATACCTTTTCCAACTGTTTATGTACATGCTCTCGTACGGGACCATACGGGTGCAAAGATGTCAAAGTCGAAGGGAAACGTTATTGATCCACTAGAACTTATTGATCAATATAGTGCAGATGCATTACGTTTCACTTTAGCTATTATGGCAGCACAGGGGCGTGATGTAAAACTTGATCCTTCGCGCGTTGCAGGTTATCGCAATTTTGCTACAAAATTATGGAATGCCACTCGATTTGCAGAAATGAATGGGGTTAGGCATGGTTTGCCTTTTAAGCCGGAAGAAGCAAAACTTACTTTTAGTCGTTGGATTGTAACAGAATTATCCAAAACTGTTTCGACAGTGACTGCTGGTATTGAGAGCTATAAATTTAATGAGGCTGCTAGCGCACTTTATCGATTTGTTTGGAATACATTATGCGATTGGTATCTTGAATTTCTTAAACCTGTATTTCAAGGTTCAGACGAAGATTCCAAAAAAGAAGCGCAAGCATGTACTGCTTGGGTTCTTGATGAAGTTTATAAACTACTGCATCCTTTTATGCCTCATATGACGGAAAAATTGTGGTCTCTCACAGCAATGTCGGGCACAAAGCGCGAAAATATGTTGGCGTTGACGCAATGGCCGCAGATAACATTTGTAGATGAAGAAGCTGCAATCGATGTTAATTGGCTCATTGACGTTATTAGTGAAATTCGTTCTGTGCGCTCTGAAATGAATGTTCCAGTGGCTGCGCAAGCACCTCTTATTATTATAGAGGGGGAGGGGGCAATACAAGAACGTGTGCAGCGTTATGATACTATTCTTAAAAGATTAGCACGTGTTGAGACGATTTGTTTCTCTGATAAAATTCCATCTGGATCTGCGCAAATTGTTTTAGGAGAGGTGACTTTTTGTTTATCGCTGGAGCAGTTGATTGATTTAAATGCTGAACGTGCCCGTTTAATGAAAGATATTAGTAAAATTGAACAAGATATTGAAAAAATATCAGTTAGGTTAAATAACCCAAAGTTTATAGAAAATGCAAAACCAGAAGTTGTTGAAATTGAACGTAAAAAAATCATAGAACTGCGTGCTGCAAAGAACAAAACATCGCTTGCTTTAGAGCGCTTGGTTTAATTAAAATTTTTCATTTTTATGAAAGTTAAAAATTATTTAAATGTGATACATTTCATAAATTTTTTTCATTACGTATTTTAAAAATTGAAATTATATAATACTTTATTTTTATTTTAAAAAGGTAATGTATTTTAAATACATGTTTTTTTTAAGACTTGTAGTGGCACCAATGGCGTAATGAGATTGGATAACTTTTAATGACAAATAGCTTTAAAATGTTCAAAACTACGATGGCTATTATTTTAGGGATGCTTTCTACTGCTTATGCAGCGGATGTAAGCGTTTCCCAGAAAGTAACTAACCGTTCATCTGATTTTTTTAAGCGTGGTATGTCTGCTTATAAAAATGGACAAACAGATCAAGCTATTTCAGCTTTACATTATGCCGCTAATATGGGCCACATTGGTGCAAATTGGAAACTTGGTTATATTTATGCAAATGGCGATGGTGTGCCTGAAAATGATTATAAGGCATATAATTTTTTTGCATATATCGTTGAAAAAGGTGCTGATCCTGGCTCGGAAAATGAAAGTTATGTTTCTGATGCATTAGTTAAGCTTGCGGGATATCTTAGAAAAGGTATTCCTGATTCGCCTGTAAAAGCTGATCCTTCTTATGCAGTTAATCTTTATACGCAGGCTGCAACGAATTATAGAAATCCTCAAGCTCAATATTATCTAGGTAGCATGCTTTTAAAAGGTGAGGGTGGGGAAAAAAATCCTGTACAAGCAGCTCGATGGTTTCAGCTTTCAGCTAAGAAAGGAAATTCTTCTGCTCAGGCTATGCTCGGAAATATGTTGTTTCAAGCAGGGGAAACAGTTCGTGGTGTAGCAATGTTAACTGCAGCTTATGAAAAGGCTAACACAAAAGATCAAAGTTGGATTCGTCCTATGCAAGAACGAGCTTTTGCTATTTGTGATGAATTTGAACGGCGTACAGCGATGTCGTTAGCTATTGATATTCTTGAAAAAGGTAATTCTTAAGCAATTTTATTTACGATAATACACCTCTAATGTCTATACATAAAATTTTAGTTTTATGTATAGACTCACAATAAAATTACTTACATACACAATATAACAGTTAATGATTGAGAATTTTTGATAAAAATTCTTGTGCACGTGGTGTTCTAGCTTGTGGATCAGAGAAGAATTCTTCTGAAGAACAATCTTCAAAAATTGTTCCTTGATCCATGAAAATTACGCGTTTTGATACTTTTTGCGCAAAACTCATTTCATGGGTTACGCAAATCATTGTCATACCTTCTTCTGCTAAGTTGATCATAACGTCTAACACTTCGCCTACCATTTCGGGATCCAAGGCAGAGGTTGGTTCATCAAAAAGCATAACAAGTGGGTCCATAGTTAAAGCTCGTGCAATAGCAACACGTTGCTGTTGGCCTCCTGAAAGCTGACCGGGGTACTTATTTTTATGTTCGATAAGTCCGACACGTTCAAGATACAATAAACCACGCTCAAGTGCTTCTTTCTTACTGCGTTTTAGAACTTTAATTTGCGCAATTGTTAAGTTTTCCGTGACAGATAAATGTGGAAAAAGTTCAAAATGTTGAAATACCATTCCCACATGGCTGCGCAATTTAGGTAAATCTGTTTTTTTTGAGTGTACTGGTACACCATTAATCCAAATTTCGCCTTTTTGAAAAGGTACTAAGGCATTGATGGTTTTAATGAAAGTTGATTTTCCTGAACCTGATGGTCCACAAACTACCACAACCTCCCCTTTATTAATATTGGTTGTGCAATTTTTAAGAATATTAACTTCGCCGTACCAATTGGAAACGTTTTTCATTTCGATCATATGAGTAGACATTTTTTTTCCTTATTAGCGAATAATGGATATTTTTTTCTGGAGGTATAAGACTATCTGCGACAATGTAAAACAGATAGCAAAATAGAAAATGGCTGCTAAAATGTAAGCCTCTTGTTTTACGCCAAAATTGTTAGAAACAATATCAAAACCGTTTAAAAGACTGTTACCACTAATTGCATAAACAAGTGTTGTGTCTTGAAACAGAATAATAACCTGTGTCAAAAAAACAGGAAGCATGTTTCTGAAGGCTTGAGGAAGAAGTACAATATACATGTTTTGCCAATACGTCATTCCAAGAGCTTGTCCTGCATATTTTTGCCCTTGCGGTATTGAAGAAAGACCAGCGCGCATGATTTCAGCAAAATAAGCGGCTTCAAACGCAGTAAAAGTAATTAATGCTGATTTATTCGCGCCGATTGACGTTCCCGTTAGGAAAGGTAAGAGCACAAAAAACCACAAGATAACCATAACAAGTGGTATTGAGCGCATGGCAGTTATATAAATTACGGCAAGCGAGGAAAAAAGTTTAATAGAAGAAAGCCGCATCATTGCTAACAATATGCCGAAGATAAGCCCAAATATCGTTGCAAAAAGTGTTAGAAAAACACTAAAAAGCATACCTGGCAGAATATAAGAAAGGAATATATCAAAAGTAAAAAATGAAAAATCAAAGTCTGAAAAATTGAAAGAAAGATAAGGCCAAAAATAAGAATTCATAAAATCTTTCATATTCAACGCCCCCCCGTTTGAAGATTAGGAATTTTAAGCATTTTCTCAATGATTGTCATCATAATAAAAATGAATAAAGCTATAACAATATAAAGAATAGTAACAATCAAATAGTTTTCATAGACATGACTTACTTCTTCAATTGTTTGATATTGAAATTGCATTAGTTCATTAATAGAAACGGCAAATGCTATAGATGAATTTTTTACAATCCCCATTGCCTCTGAAGTTAATGGTGGCAAGATTGTACGAATAGCACGTGGCAATATGATATAGCGATAACTTTGACCAGTAGTAAATCCCATTGCCATGGCTGCATAACGCTGGCCAGAAGAAATAGATTCAATACCTGAACGAACTTGCTCTGCGACACGTGCAGATGTGAAGAACCCCAAAGCACAGGTTATTAATACAATAGGTGAAAAATTTATTGCTGGTGGATAAATTTTAGGGACAACGAAATACCATAAAAACACTTGTACAAGCAGAGGGATATTGCGCATAATTTCTACCCAAACACGACCAATAGCACGAAGTACGCGGTTGATGATGGAAGTGTGGGGTAGAGTGCGTATCGTCCCTATAATGACACCGACAAATACAGCTAATATTAATGAAGAGACAGATAATATAGCGGTATTTTTAAAGCCATCGAGCAGTGTGTCCAAGTAGGTATGACTTATACCAGGAGTTCCAAGACACCCAATCACTGGTGTTTGATTAAGATCATCTATACAAAGGAAAGAAAAGTCCATTAGTCAACATTTCCTAAAGTTGTCCATCCCTAGTAGGGTGGATAAATCAGCTGCATTACACATGCTAAATTTATTAAAAAGTTAAAAAAGTAAAACCACACTCGATTTTTGGAGAGTGTGGTTGCTCTTTATTCAAATACTACAAGTTGTTTTCTATATAATGTTCCCGAGGTTTATTGTTGGGATTTTCCCAAGCAGATTTTGTTGATTGGGATAAGGGAAGATTGACAACAGTATTTGTAGGAGGAATTGGTTCCATAAACCATTTATTGTAAAGTTTTTCAAGTGAACCATCTTTAATTTGCCGCATAATACTATTATTGATTTCTTGCTCGAGGTTTTTGTCATTTAATCGAAGCATGCAGGCAATAGGTTCAATTGAAAGCACGGTATCAAGAATTATATAATCGGATGGTTTTTTTGATTTAGAAATATGCCCAGAGAGAATTGAAGCATCCATCACAAATGCGTCAGCACGACCAGATTCTAACAACAAAAAGCTATCTCCGTGATCTTTACCTGTTACAACTTTAAAGTTAATGTTTTTTGCGCGTTTATTTTTACGGATAAGCTGAACAGATGTTGTACCGGTGGTGGTTGCAACTGTTTTACCACTTAAATCTTCAATAGATTTAATACCAGAACTTTTCTTCACAGCAATTCGAACTTCTTCAACATAAGTGGTATAAGCAAACGCTGCCTCTTTACTGCGGGAAGAATCATTTGTTGTAGAACCACATTCGAAATCATAGGTTCCGTTTTGTAACAGAGGAATTCGATTTTGTGATGTGATAGGAAGGTAATGGATTTTAATTGATTGCCCAATTTTTTTTGAAATATCATCAATGATATATTCCGCCATTTCTGTATGAAAACCTGTATATTTACCATTACCAATAGCGTAGGCTAAACCTATAGATGATTCGCGAACACCTAAAGTAATTTCTCCTGTTGTTTTAATTTTCTCCAGCGTGTCATTTTGAGCTTGCACCATACTTGTTAACCCAATAACAATCGCTGCACTAAATACCAACAGTGATTTTTTCATTATTTCCTCCATTTATTTTATAATTTTTTGTTCTTAATTATTATATTTAAAAATCTTTTGCACGCAATGTAACATGTTTATTATTCAAAGTGGGTATTTTTTTAAATTATCCTCATAACAAGGTTAAATTTTTAAATTAGAATTGAGCTCAATCCAAACAGGAACATGGTCTGACGGCTTTTCATATCCTCTTACTTCTGTTTGACTGTAAGCACAAACAAGTTGATCTGCAGCTTCTGGGGATAATAATAAGTGATCAATACGAATACCATTGTTTTTTCGCCATGCGCCAGCTTGAAAATCCCAAAAACTAAAAGAAGAATCATCTGTAACGTTACGAATAGAGTCATAAAAACCTAAATAAATAATGCGCTGGAACGCTTGTCGTGTTTGTGGAAGAAATAAAGCGTCATTTTTCCACTCTTCAGGTTTTTTTGCATCTAATGGGGTTGGGATGACATTATAATCACCAGCTAGAATAAGGGGATCTTCATATGCAAGTAATGATTTTGCATGTGTATATAATCTCTCCATCCATCTCATTTTATAAAGATGTTTCTCACTATTGACGGGGTTACCATTCGGAAGATAAAGGGAAGCAACACGGATAATCCCTTTATTTGTTGAATAAACGGCTTCAATATAACGTGCTTGTTCGTCATTGTCATCACCTGACAATCGACGGATGAGCTCATCAGGTCTTTTTTTAGAAAGAAGTGCAACGCCATTGAAACTTTTTTGTCCATGTGTCTCTATATGATATCCTAAAGTTTCAATTTCATCACGTGGAAAATTTGCATCAATACATTTAATTTCTTGTAAACAAACTATATCAGGCTGATTTTTCTGTAGCCATTTACATAGTGTGTCATGCCGTGCTTTTATTCCAGCAATGTTCCATGTTGCAATTTTCATAACATTAACTTTTAAGCATTATATATACAATTAGCAAGTGATTACAAAATAGTATGTTGAAAACTCTCTAATATATTTATATTGCAGTTATTTTTGTTGGATGGAATTATTACAGTAGCAACTTTCTTTACAATAGTTTCTTTAGTTTCTTTAAAAACCAAATTTGTAAAAGTGCCGTAATGTTACTTTATTTTTATTTTTACAAACTTTCTGCTGTTTAATACTTGACGAATGTATATGTTCTCGTTATTAAAAATCATCATGACCGATGTGAGAGTGATTAATATCTTAGGGTTTCACCCTGAGATTTATCTCAAACAGAGTTTGTTTTAAAAAATTTAAAAACCAATACTAGTGCAAGAGGCTAATGCCTCCTCTGCTTTTAGTCGGGTAAGCTATCTGTGTAAGCATGCCCGGCTTTGTGTGTAAGCTTAAGTCTTTATTCCAATTGTATCGGGATAGGCATTAGAGTAAAGAAGCCCGAGTGGGCGAGATGAACGTAGATTGAAAGAGGAAGGTTGTATGCCTACCGTAAACCAGTTGATTCGCAAACCACGTGTAGCGCCGGTTAAGCGTAATAAGGTTCCTGCCCTTCAGGCGAACCCGCAAAAACGTGGCGTTTGTACTCGTGTTTATACAACAACACCGAAGAAGCCTAATTCTGCTCTTCGTAAAGTTGCTAAGGTTCGTTTAACAAATGGATTTGAGGTTATCGGTTATATTCCTGGTGAGGGACATAATCTTCAAGAACACTCTGTTGTGATGATTCGTGGTGGTCGTGTAAAGGATTTACCTGGAGTTCGTTATCACATTATTCGTGGTTTGCTTGATACGCAGGGTGTTAAAAATCGTAAACAGCGCCGTTCAAAATATGGCGCAAAACGTCCGAAATAAATACTGAGAGACAAAGCCAATGTCCCGTCGCCATAGAGCAGAAAAACGTGAAATTAATCCAGATCCTAAATTTGGTGATTTGGTCATTACAAAGTTTATGAATGCCATTATGTTTGATGGTAAAAAATCTGTTGCTGAGCGCATTGTTTATGGTGCGCTTGATGCGGTTGAGAGTAAAGTAAAAACAGATCCTGTGGCTTTGTTTCATCAGGCATTGGAAAATGTTGCTCCACATATTGAAGTTCGTTCGCGCCGTGTTGGTGGTGCTACTTATCAAGTTCCGATAGATGTTCGTCCTGATCGTCGTCAGGCTCTTGCTATTCGTTGGTTAATTGTGGCGGCGCGTGGACGTAATGAGACGACAATGATTGATCGTCTTTCTGGAGAGTTGGTGGATGCGGCTAATAATCGTGGTTCTGCAGTGAAAAAGCGTGAGGATGTGCACCGTATGGCTGAGGCTAACCGTGCATTTTCTCATTATCGCTGGTAGGTATATTGTAAATCTAAGGCAAATAGAATGGCTCGCGAATATAAAATCGAAGACTATCGTAATTTTGGTATTATGGCGCATATTGATGCAGGTAAAACCACGATGACTGAGCGTATTTTGTTCTATACTGGTAAAAACCATAAAATTGGTGAAACTCATGATGGCGCTTCTACAATGGATTGGATGGAGCAAGAGCAAGAGCGTGGTATTACAATTACATCTGCTGCGACGACAACTTTTTGGAAAGGGCGTGATGGCCGGAGTAGACGTTTTAATATTATTGATACGCCAGGGCACGTTGATTTTACAATTGAGGTTGAGCGTTCTTTACGTGTTCTTGATGGTGCGATAGCTTTATTAGATGCTAATGCTGGTGTAGAGCCTCAGACAGAAACAGTTTGGCGACAGGCTGAGAAATATCATGTGCCACGCATGGTTTTTGTTAATAAAATGGATAAAATTGGGGCTGACTTCTATCGTAGTGTAGAAATGGTTGGTTCGCGATTGGGTGCTAAGGCGCTTGTTATTCAGTTACCAATTGGTTCTGAGAATGATTTTGAAGGCGTTGTTGATCTTATTGAGATGAAGGCGTTGAAGTGGGATGGTTCTATTGGTGCTTCGGCTACAGTAGGTGAAATTCCAGTCGAATTAAAAGAAAAAGCAGAGGAATATCGTGAGAAATTAGTTGAAATGGCAGTTGAAGTTGATGAAGCTGCTATGGAGGCTTATTTGGATGGTGTCATGCCAACTGATGAACAGCTTATGGCTCTTATTCGTAAGGGAACAATAGAAGTTCAGTTTCATCCAGTTCTTTGTGGTACTGCCTTTAAAAATAAAGGGATTCAGCCACTATTAGATGCTATTGTTTCTTATCTTCCTTCTCCAATTGATGTTCCGGCTATTAATGGTATTGATGTTAAAACTGAGGCTGAAACAACACGTGAATCTTCAGATGACGCTCCGCTTTCTATGCTTGCTTTTAAGATTATGAATGATCCATTTGTTGGGTCATTAACTTTTTGTCGTATTTATTCTGGTAAGGTTCAGAGAGGTATTTCTCTTGAAAATACAGTGAAAGGAAAAAAAGAACGTTTAGGGCGTATGCTTCAGATGCACTCAAATTCTCGTGAAGATATTGAGGAGGCATTTGCGGGTGATATTGTTGCTCTTGCGGGTCTTAAGGAAACAACGACAGGTGACACTCTTTGTGATCCTTTGAAGCCTGTTATTTTGGAAAGAATGGAGTTTCCTGAGCCTGTTATTGAGATTGCGATTGAACCAAAAACAAAAGCAGATCAAGAAAAAATGGGTATTGCGCTTAATCGTTTGGCTGCGGAAGATCCTTCATTTCGTGTTAAATCAGATGAAGAATCTGGTCAAACAATTATAGCTGGAATGGGAGAGTTGCATCTTGATATTATTGTTGATCGTATGCGGCGTGAATTTAAGGTTGAGGCTAATGTAGGTCAACCACAGGTTGCTTATCGTGAAACAATTACGAAAGTTGCAGAAATTGACTATACTCACAAAAAGCAGTCTGGTGGTGCTGGGCAGTTTGCTCGTGTGAAGATTATTTTTGAGCCTCATGACGGTGATGATTTTGTATTTGAATCAAAAATTGTTGGTGGTGCTGTTCCTAAAGAATATATTCCAGGTGTTCAGAAGGGTATTGAAAGCGTTATGGGATCAGGGCCTCTTGCAGGTTTTCCCATGCTTGGTGTGAAGGCTACTTTAATTGATGGTGGTTATCATGATGTTGATTCTTCTGTTTTAGCTTTTGAAATTGCTGCGCGCGCAGCTTTTCGAGAGGGGGCGCAAAAAGCAGGTGCACAGCTTCTTGAACCAATCATGAAGGTGGAGGTTGTGACTCCAGAGGATTATATGGGAGATGTAATTGGTGATTTAAATTCTCGTCGAGGTCAAATTTCAGGTACTGAGGTGCGCGGTATTGCGACAGTAGTAAATGCAATGGTTCCTTTGGCGAATATGTTTGGTTATGTAAACACGCTTCGTTCAATGAGTCAGGGGCGTGCTCAATATACAATGCAATTTAATCATTATGAGCCTGTTCCTTTAGCTGTGGCGCAGGAAATTCAGAAAAAATACGCGTGATCTTTTGATTACGTATTAACTTTAAACTTAGTCCTTGATTTGGACAGAAAATGGAGAGCTCAAATGGCAAAGAGCAAATTTGAACGTACGAAGCCGCATGTTAATATAGGAACGATAGGTCACGTTGACCATGGTAAGACGTCATTAACAGCTGCGATTACGAAATATTTTGGTGAATTTAAAGCGTATGACCAAATTGATGCGGCGCCTGAGGAGCGTGCTCGTGGAATTACCATTTCAACAGCGCATGTTGAATATGAGACAGAGCAACGTCACTATGCACATGTTGATTGTCCAGGCCATGCGGATTATGTGAAGAACATGATCACAGGTGCAGCACAAATGGACGGGGCGATTTTGGTTGTTTCAGCAGCTGATGGTCCGATGCCTCAGACGCGTGAGCATATTTTGCTAGCACGTCAGGTTGGTGTTCCTGCGATTGTAGTTTTTTTGAATAAGGTTGATCAGGTTGATGATGCTGAGCTTTTAGAACTTGTTGAGCTTGAAGTTCGGGAGCTTCTTTCGAAATATGATTTCCCTGGTGATGATATACCGATAATTAAAGGTTCTGCGTTGGCAGCTCTTGAGGATTCAGATAAAACTATAGGTGAAGATGCAGTTCGTCGTTTGATGAATGAGGTTGATAATTATATCCCAACGCCTGAGCGTCCGGTTGATCAACCGTTTTTGATGCCTATAGAAGATGTTTTTTCGATTTCTGGGCGTGGAACGGTTGTAACGGGTCGTGTTGAGCGTGGAATTATTAAAGTTGGTGAAGAAATCGAGATTATAGGTATTCGTCCGACTTCTAAGACGACGGTTACGGGTGTTGAAATGTTCCGTAAGCTTTTAGATCAAGGTCAGGCAGGTGATAATATCGGTGCATTGCTTCGTGGTATTGATCGTGAAGGTATTGAGCGTGGACAAGTTTTGGCGAAGCCTGGTTCTGTTACGCCGCATACCAAGTTTAAAGCTGAGGCTTATATTTTGACGAAAGATGAGGGGGGTCGTCATACACCGTTTTTCACGAATTATCGTCCACAGTTTTATTTCCGCACCACGGATGTGACAGGAATTGTTACGCTTCCAGAAGGTACGGAAATGGTTATGCCGGGTGATAATGTTGCAATGGATGTTTCTTTGATTGTTCCGATTGCAATGGAAGAGAAGCTTCGTTTCGCTATCCGTGAAGGGGGGCGTACTGTCGGAGCTGGTATCGTTTCTAAGATTATTGAATAATATCAATAAATTATCTGAAGTGGCTTTAGTGTTAGAATTGCTCCGTATGACAGGGAAATAAGAATATGAATGGTCAGAATATCCGCATTCGCTTAAAAGCGTTTGATCACCGGATTCTTGATGCGTCGACGCGTGAAATTGTGTCGACCGCCAAGCGTACTGGCGCCAATGTCCGTGGTCCCATTCCGCTTCCGACGCGGATTGAGAAGTTTACGGTCAATCGTGGGCCGCACATTGATAAGAAAAGTCGTGAGCAATTTGAGATGCGCACACATAAGCGTCTTCTTGATATTGTTGATCCCACACCGCAAACGGTGGATGCTCTTATGAAGCTCGACCTTTCTGCTGGTGTGGATGTAGAAATTAAGCTCTGAGGTTTGAAGACAAGAAGGAACAAACCCGATGCGTTCAGGTGTAATAGCACAAAAACTGGGTATGACCCGTATATATAATGAGGCTGGTGAGCATGTACCAGTGACAGTACTTCGTTTGGAGAATTGTCAGGTTATTGCTCAGCGTACAGTTGAGAAGAACGGTTATACTGCTGTTCAATTAGGTGTGGGGTTTGCGAAAGTTAAAAATGTTTCGCGAGCTCTCCGTGGGCATTTTGCTAAGGCTGTAGTTGAGCCAAAAGCTAAGGTGGCGGAATTTCGTGTTAGTCCCGATAATTTACTTGATGTAGGTACTGAGATTACAGTGGAACATTTTATTCCAGGGCAAAGAGTTGATGTAACGGGTACAAGTATCGGTAAAGGTTTTGCTGGCGTTATGAAGCGGCATAATTTTGGTGGGCATCGTGCTTCGCATGGTAATTCGATTACACATCGTGCTCATGGTTCAACGGGGCAATGTCAAGACCCGGGTAAAGTATTTAAAGGCAAAAAAATGGCTGGTCATATGGGGCAAGTACGTGTGACAACGCAAAATATCGAAGTTGTTTCTACTGATATTGATCGTGGCTTAATTTTGGTGCGTGGTGCTGTCTCTGGTTCTAAAGGGGCTTGGATTTTAGTGCGTGATGCTGTAAAGAAGCGTCTTCCTGATAATGCGCCAAAGCCTGCTGGGATTCGTCGCTCTGTGGAGAAAAAGACTGAATCATCTACTCCGGTGGTAGAGGCCTCTAAAGTTGAGGAGGCTGAATAATGGATCTTGTAATTAAAACTCTTGACGGTAACGAAGCTGGTAAGTTAAAAGTTTCTGAACATATTTTTGGTCTCGCTCCGCGTGAAGATATTCTCCAGCGTGTTGTTCGTTGGCAGCTTGCGCGTCGTCAGCAAGGGACGCATCAGTCACAGGGGCGCTCGGATGTGGCTCGGACAGGTGCAAAAATGTTTAAACAAAAAGGAACTGGGCGTGCCCGGCATTCATCTGCTCGCGCACCGCAGTTTCGAGGTGGTGGTAAAGCACATGGTCCAGTGGGTCGTAGTCACGTGCATATTCTTCCTAAAAAGAGTCGTGCGCTTGGGCTATGTCTTGCTTTGTCAGTAAAACTAAAGACAAATGATTTGATTGTAGTTGATGAACTTAATGTTCAGGATGCTAAAACTAAGGTACTTGCTAAGAGTTTTTCTAAGCTTGGTTTTAACAATGCCCTATTAATTGGTGGAAAAGAAATAAATATGAATTTTTCTCGTGCAGCATCTAATATCCCTAATATTGATGTTTTACCGGTTCAGGGGATTAATGTTTATGATATTTTGCGTCGCAATAAACTTGTTTTATCGAAGGCAGCTGTTGAGGCTCTTGAGGAGCGTTTCAAATGACTGATCTTCGACACTATGATGTAATTATTAGTCCGGTTATTACTGAGAAATCGACTATGATTTCTGAATATAATCAAGTTGTTTTTAATGTTGCACCAAAAGCAATGAAACCTGAGATCAAAGCAGCTATTGAGGCGCTTTTTAATGTTAAGGTTAAGGCGGTTAACACAACGATTCGTAAGGGTAAAGTGAAGCGTTTCAAAGGTGTTGTTGGTCGACAGAATGATGTCAAAAAAGCGATTGTGACATTGGCTAAAGGTTACTCAATTGACCTTTCGACAGGTCTTTAGTAAGGCTCGGAGATAAGAATAATGGCACTTAAGCACTTTAATCCAACAACACCCGGGCAACGTCAGCTTGTTATTGTGGAGCGTTCTGATCTTCATAAGGGTAAATCTGTAAAGATGCTGACTGGAGGGTTGTCGTCAAAGGGTGGGCGTAATAATCATGGTAGAGTTACAGCTCGTTTTCAAGGTGGGGGGCATAAGCGTAGCTATCGGTTTGTTGATTTTAAGCGCCTTAAGCGTGATATGTCTGCAAAGGTTGAGCGTTTGGAGTACGATCCAAATCGTACTGCTTTTATCGCGTTGATTCGTTATGAAGATGGTCAATTAAGTTATATTCTTGCGCCTCAGCGTCTTGGTGTTGGTGATTTGGTTATTACTGGTTCAAATGTTGATATTAAGCCAGGTAATGCAATGCCTCTTTGTAATATGCCAGTGGGTACGATTATCCATAACGTTGAGATGAAACCGGGTAAAGGTGGTCAGATTGCGCGTTCAGCAGGGGCTTATGCACAGCTAGTTGGGCGAGATCAGGGAATGGCTATTCTTCGTCTTAATTCTGGGGAGCAGCGTTTGGTTCCTGGTGGTTGCTTTGCAACTGTTGGTGCTGTTTCAAATCCTGATCACGGAAATATTAATGATGGTAAAGCTGGTCGGTCGCGTTGGCGTGGAAAGCGTCCTCATGTTCGTGGTGTCGCTATGAATCCAGTGGATCACCCACATGGTGGTGGTGAGGGGCGTACATCGGGTGGTCGTCACCCTGTATCTCCTTGGGGTAAGCCTACGAAAGGTAAGCGTACACGCTCCAATAAAGCTACTAATAAATTTATTATGCGTTCGCGTCATCAGCGTAAGAAGTAAGAGAGGTAGTCTAAAGTGGTTCGTTCAGTTTGGAAAGGTCCGTTTGTTGACGGCTATCTTCTTGGGAAAGCAGAGAAGGTACGTGCAAGTGGGCGTAATGAAGTTATTAAAATGTGGAGTCGTCGTTCTACCATTCTGCCGCAATTTGTTGGTTTGACTTTTGGTGTTTACAACGGCAATAAACATATTCCTGTTTCTGTTTCTGAAGAAATGGTTGGGCATAAATTTGGCGAGTTCGCTCCTACTCGAACCTATTATGGTCATGGTGCGGATAAGAAAGCAAAAAGGAAGTAGTAATGGGCAAAGCTAAAGTTCCGCGCCAACTTAAGGACAATGAAGCGAAGGCTGTTGCTCGAACGATTCGTGTTAGTCCACAAAAACTTAACTTGGTTGCTGCGATGATTCGTGGTAAAAAGGTTAATACAGCGTTGGCTGATTTAACATTTTCACGTAAACGTATCGCTCAGACAGTTAGAAAAACTCTTGAGTCAGCGATTGCGAATGCGGAAAATAACCATGATCTTGATATTGATTCATTGATTGTTTCAGAAGCGCATGTTGGTAAATCTATAGTAATGAAACGTTTTCATGTTCGTGGTCGCGGGCGTTCTAGCCGAATTGAGCGTCCATTTTCGCATCTTACTATTATTGTTCGTGAAGTTACCGAAAAAGAGGAGGCTGCGTAATGGGGCAGAAGATCAATCCAATAGGGCTTCGTCTTGGAGTTAATCGGACTTGGGATTCACGTTGGTATGCTGATAGTGGTGAATATGGACGTCTCCTTCATGAAGATTTAAAAATTCGTTTATATGTGATTGAAGAACTGAAGCAAGCAGCCATTTCTAAGGTTGTTATTGAACGTCCTCATAAAAAGTGTCGTATTATAATTCACTCAGCACGCCCCGGTCTTATTATTGGTAAAAAGGGTGCTGATATTGAAAAGCTTCGTTGTAAACTTTCAGAAATGACGAATGCTGAGACTTCATTAAATATTGTTGAGATTCGTAAGCCGGAAATTGATGCAACAATCATTGCACAATCAATTGCTCAGCAGCTTGAACGTCGTGTTGCTTTTCGGCGTGCAATGAAGCGTGCTGTTCAATCTGCTATGCGTCTTGGAGCGGAAGGTATTCGTATTAATTGTTCTGGTCGTCTTGGTGGTGCTGAAATTGCTCGTATGGAATGGTATCGTGAAGGTCGTGTTCCACTTCATACTTTGCGCGCCGATGTGGATTATGGTACAGCAGAGGCTAAAACGGCGTATGGTATTTGTGGTGTTAAAGTTTGGGTTTTTAAAGGCGAGATCCTTGAACATAATCCAATGGCTTCGGAAAGTCGTGCTATGGAAAGTGATCATTCAGGAGTTTCGTCGAGTCGCCGCCGTGAAAATACTTGATTTTTATGGTTGAATTGAGATTTGGAGTAAAGAGTAATGTTGCAGCCAAAGCGCACAAAATTTCGTAAGCAATTCAAAGGCCGTATTCACGGTGTTGCGAAAGGTGGTACGGATTTGAACTTCGGTGCTTACGGTCTGAAGGCTATTGAGCCAGAGCGTATTACTGCGCGCCAAATTGAAGCGGCGCGTCGTGCTATTACACGTTACATGAAGCGTTCTGGTCGTGTATGGATTCGGATTTTTCCAGATCTTCCGGTTACATCTAAGCCTACTGAAGTTCGTATGGGTAAGGGTAAGGGGAGTGTTGATTATTGGGCAGCACGTGTTTCTCCTGGGCGCGTTATGTTTGAGCTTGACGGGATTCCTGAAGATGTAGCACGTGAAGCTCTTAGATTGGGTGCTGCAAAGTTGCCTGTTAAGACTCGTTTTGTTCAACGAATTGCTGAATAAAGAGGTTAAGCGATGAAAGCCGAAGAATTACGGGCGCAAACGCTCGACCAAATGAAAGATGAATTGGCTAAGTTAAAGAAAGAGCAGTTTAATCTGCGTTTTCAGAAAGCGACAGGTCAATTAGAAAAAACCGCACGTGTTAAGCAAGTTCGTCGTAACATTGCGCGTATTAAAACTTTTCTTCGTCAGAAGATGGATGGAAACAAGGTTTAAGGAAATAAGAGATGCCTAAACGCATTTTGCAAGGCGTTGTCGTTAGCGACAAGAATGATAAAACTGTAGTTGTCAAAGTGGAGCGTCGTTATTCTCATCCGCTTCTCCAGAAGACGGTTCGACAGTCTAAAAAATACAAGGCGCATGACGAGAACAATCAATTCAAAATCGGAGATCAGATTTCTATTCAAGAATCTAAACCGATTTCGAAAGATAAACGTTGGATTGTTGTTGTAGACAGTGTAACGTAATTAACCAGGCTAATTGTTTTTAAATTTAACATTGGTTTTTTCCATTGGGTAAATTTTGCTAACTATAGCTTCATTATTGTTTGACAGGCAAGTCCGGATGTGCCAAAGGCATCGTCGGATTTAAACATTAAGAAAAGGTGGTGGCCAGTCATGATTCAGATGCAAACAAACCTCGACGTTGCTGATAATTCTGGTGCTCGTCGTGTCATGTGCATCAAGGTGCTGGGCGGTTCAAAGCGGAAGTATGCTTCGGTCGGTGACATTGTTGTTGTTGCGGTTAAGGATGTTATTCCCCGTGGCCGTGTTAAAAAAGGTGATGTGATGAAAGCTGTGGTAGTTCGTACTGCCAAGGATATTCGTCGTGCGGATGGTAGTGTAATTCGTTTTGATAGAAATGCTGCTGTTTTGGTGGATAATAAAAAAGAGCCTATTGGTACACGTATTTTTGGGCCTGTTCCTCGCGAACTTCGTGGTAAAAACCACATGAAGATCATTTCACTCGCTCCTGAAGTGTTGTAAGGAGTAAATATCGTGCAAAAGATTCGAAAAGGTGATAAAGTTATCGTTTTATCTGGGAAAGATAAAGGTCGTAGCGGTGAAGTTATTAAGGTGAATCCCAAAAATAGCAGCGCTTTTGTTCTTGGAATTAATGTAGTTAAACGTCATCAGCGTCAAACACAAACACAAGAAGCTGGAATTGTTTCTAAGGAGGCGCCTATTCATTTGTCTAATTTGGCGGTTGTTGATCCTAAAGATGGTAAACCTACACGTATAGGTTTTCGTGTAAATGCGGATGGTAATAAAGTTCGTGTTGCCAAACGGTCGGGAGAACTGATTAATGGCTAAAGAAAAACAGAAACCACGTATGAAGACGCATTATCTTGAAGTTGTTCGTAAAATGCTTCAAGAGAAGTTTAACTATAAAAACGAAATGCAAATTCCACGCGTTGATAAAATTGTGATTAATATGGGGATTGGTGAGGCGACTGCTGATTCCAAAAAACCATCTATTGCAGCTGAAGATCTGACATTAATAACAGGTCAGAGAGCTGTAGTTACCTATGCGCGTAATTCTATTGCGAGTTTTAAGGTTCGTGAAAAAATGCCGCTTGGAGCTAAGGTTACATTACGTAAAGATCGTATGTTTGAGTTTTTGGATCGTCTTATTACGATTGCTCTTCCACGGGTTCGTGATTTTCGTGGTTTGAATCCAAAAAGCTTTGATGGTCATGGTAATTTTGCCATGGGTATTAAAGAGCACATTGTGTTTCCAGAGATTAATTATGATAAAGTTGATCAGATTTGGGGCATGGATATTATCGTTTGTACGACAGCAAAAACGGATGATGAAGCGCGTGAATTATTGCGTGCTTTTAATTTTCCATTTCGCTTGTAACGGCAGACGTAGTGAGGTGAGATTATGGCCAAAGTAAGTGCCGTTGAGAAAAATAAGCATCGTGTTGTGATGGCAAAGCGTTATGCTGCGCGTCGTGCACGTTTGAAAGCAATTGTGATGGATCAGAAGGTTTCGCTTGAAGAGCGTTTTAAAGCTTCTATTCGGTTGGCGGAACTACCGCGTAATTCTGCAAAGGTTCGTATTCGTAATCGTTGTGAAATTTCGGGGCGTCCAAGAGCTTATTATCGTAAATTAAAAATGTCGCGGATTGCGCTACGTGAACTTGGTTCTCTAGGCCATATTCCTGGTATTGTTAAGTCTAGTTGGTAAGAGGAGATAACAAGATGTCTATGTCAGATCCTCTTGGTGATATGTTAACACGTATTCGTAATGCGCTTAGTCGTAAAAAGGGTAAAGTGATTACGCCTGCTTCTAAGCTTCGTAGGCGGGTGCTTGATGTTTTACAGTCTGAAGGTTATATTCGTGGATACAATCAGGTTGATTTTGGTAAAGGGAGATCCGAAATAGAGATTGAATTGAAGTATTTTGAAGGTTCAGCTGTTATTCGTGAGATTTCACGTGTTTCAAAACCTGGTCGCCGTGTGTATGTTTCTGCTAAGTCTATTCCTCAGGTAGCAAATGGTCTTGGTATTTCAATTTTGTCGACTCCTAAAGGAGTAATGGCAGATCATGAAGCGCGTGAACAAAATGTCGGTGGAGAAATTCTCTGTCGTGTTTTCTGATTGATTGTAAGCAAACGAAAGTAAAACAGGTTAAAACAATGTCTCGTATTGGAAAAAGACCTATTCCGGTTCCTCTTGGAGTTACTGCCACTGTTGAAGGTCAGTTGATTAAGGCGAAAGGTCCAAAAGGTGAGCTGAGCTACGTCGTTAATGATGAAGTTTTGGTTAAGCTTGAGGAAAATGTTGTGTCGGTTTTACCGCGCGATCAATCAAAAGATGCACGCTCTAAATGGGGTATGTCACGTTCAATGATTGAGAATATTTTTTGCGGTGTGAAAGATGGTTTTGAGAAGAAACTTGAGATCAACGGCGTTGGTTATCGTGCTGCTTTACAGGGTAAGGATATTCAATTATCATTAGGTTTTTCCCATGATGTTATTTATAAAGTGCCGTCTGGTGTTACTGTAACAGTTCCTAAGCCGACAGAAATTGTTGTTTCTGGAATTGATAAGCAGCAAGTTGGGCAAGTTGCGGCAGAAATTCGTGAATATCGTGGGCCCGAGCCTTATAAAGGTAAAGGTATTAAATATGTAGATGAACGTATCGTTCGTAAAGAAGGTAAAAAGAAGTAAGGGTTTTGCGTTATGGTTTCATCTAAAAAGATTATTCAGCGCCGTGCACAACGTGTTCGTCGTCAAATTAGAGCTGTCGCTAATGGTCGTCCGAGACTTAGTGTTTATCGCTCAAATCAGAATATTTATGCACAAATTATTGATGATTTACGTGGGTGTACGCTTGCCTCTGCATGTACTCTTGAAGGGGAATTGAGAAAATCTTTGAAAAGCGGTTCTGATAAAGCGGCCGCTTTTGCTGTTGGTAAATTAATTGCTGAACGTGCAAAAAAGGTTGGCGTTAATGAAGTTGTTTTTGATCGTGGGGCGTATGTTTATCATGGTCGAGTGAAAGTTTTAGCTGAAGCTGCTCGTGAGGGCGGTTTGATTTTTTAAAATATCTTATTTAGAAATTCTGCTAAAAAGGTATTTTGATATTTCATATGAGTTCCTTAATTTAATGTTGAGGATTCGTTAAGGTGCTTCCGGAAAAGAAAAAGGAATGAGGAATGGCACAAAAAGAGCGTAATGATCGCGATGAGCGTCGAAATGAAAATAGTAGTGAATTTGTTGATAAACTTGTGCACATTAATCGTGTTGCTAAAGTTGTAAAGGGTGGACGACGCTTTGGGTTTGCTGCTCTTGTTGTTGTTGGAGACCAAAAAGGACGTGTTGGTTTTGGTCATGGTAAGGCACGTGAAGTGCCTGAAGCAATTCGTAAGGCTACAGAATCTGCAAGGCGTGAAATGATTTATGTTCCACTTCGATCTGGGCGCACATTGCATCATGATGTTGAAGGTTGTCATGGAGCTGGTCGTGTATTATTGCGCTCAGCTTCTGCTGGTACTGGTATTATTGCTGGTGGGCCAATGCGTGCTATTTTTGAAACTCTTGGTGTGCAAGATGTTGTTGCTAAGTCGTTGGGTTCATCAAATCCGTATAATATGGTTCGTGCAACTTTTGATGCTTTAAAGTGTCAGGTGCATCCTAAAGATATTGCGGCGCAACGTGGTATTAAGTATTCAATTTTACAGTCGCGTCGTCAGCATTTGATTGGTTCAGAGGAATAGTTTCTGAGGTTTGTCAGAAAAGGAATTAAAAATGGTTCAAAAAAAATCTCAGATTGGTAAGACTGTAACGGTAGAGCAAATTGGAAGTCCGATTCGAAAGCCGGAAGATCAGCGTGCAACGTTAAAGGGACTTGGATTAAATAAGATGCGTCGTCGTCGCACTTTAGAAGATACACTTTGTGTGCGAGGTATGATTGCTAAAGTTTCCCACCTTGTTCGGGTTGTGGATGAAGGTTAGAATAGAAGGTCGCAGGAGTATAGAATATGAAACTCAACG
The DNA here is from genome assembly GCF_014138465.1 of Bartonella chomelii. Classification (NCBI taxonomy): domain Bacteria; kingdom Pseudomonadati; phylum Pseudomonadota; class Alphaproteobacteria; order Hyphomicrobiales; family Bartonellaceae; genus Bartonella; species Bartonella chomelii. The sequence continues at coordinate 40,682 of NZ_JACJIR010000004.1, read as the reverse complement.
AACTGCGTGATCGCGAAGGCGCAACAAAGAATCGTAAGCGTATTGGACGCGGTATTGGTTCGGGTAGTGGTAAAACTGGTGGTCGCGGTGTTAAAGGGCAAAAATCACGTTCTGGTGTATCGCTTAATGGTTTTGAAGGTGGGCAGATGCCTATCTATCGTCGTTTGCCAAAGCGTGGATTTAAAAATTCCTCTGCTAAAACTTATAATGAAGTTTCATTAGGTCGAATTCAGCAAGCGATTGATGCGGGCAAGTTGAATATTGAGAAGCCGGTTGATGTATTTGTGCTAAAAGAAGCCGGTATTGTTCGTCGTGTAAAAGATGGTGTTCGTCTTCTTTCTGATGGTGAGTTAAAAGCCAAGATTGTGTTTAATGTTTCTGGTGCTTCTAAGATTGCTTGTGTAAAGATTGAAAAAATTGGTGGTCAGATTAATCTTCTTGAATCTGTCTAATAAATTCATTTTGATAAATAGTAATTGGCCTGGAAAGGAGTATCTGTAACTCATTCTAGGCCATTATTTATGGAGACCATTTAAGTTTTGCGTTTATTCTTATATAACATAGATAGAATGTTAGGGTTATTGTTGTGTAAGCAACGAGTTGGGGTATAAACTGGAGAGATTTTATGGCATCAGCTGCAGAACAACTTGCTTCCAATATAAATTTTGGTACTTTTTCACGTGCGACTGAATTAAAAAAACGTATTTGGTTTACTCTAGCTGCACTTCTTGTATATCGTTTTGGTACTTATATTTCTTTACCTGGCATTAATATTGATGCTTTACGGCAAACGTTTGAACAGCATGCGTCTGGTGTATTGGGATTGGTGAATATGTTTGCTGGAGGTGCTGTTGGGCGGATGGCGATTTTTGCACTAGGAATTATGCCTTATATATCAGCATCAATTATTGTACAGTTGCTAACTTCAATTATTCCTTCACTAGAATCTCTTAAAAAAGAGGGTGAATTAGGCCGTAAAATTATTAATCAATATACTCGTTACGTAACGGTAGTGTTAGCTATTCTGCAGGCTTTTGGTGTTGCGGTTGCGCTTGAAACTGGTATAGGAACAGGACTTCAAATTGTTTTGGAACCAGGTATAATGTTTCGCATTTCTACCGTCATTACGCTGGTTGGTGGAACGATGTTTTTAATGTGGCTTGGCGAGCAAATTACATCACGTGGTGTTGGTAATGGAGTTTCTCTTATTATTTTTACAGGTATTGTGGCTAATTTTCCTTCCACTTTTGCTCAACTTTTGACTGCACATAGTCAAGCTGATTTGTCAACTTTTTTATTAATAGGAATTGTTCTTATTATTATTTTTGTTGTTGGGTTCATTGTTTTTATAGAACGTGCTCAGCGACGGATTCTTATTCAATATCCAAAACGTCAGATTGGTAATCAGATGTTTCAGAGTGATATGTCACACCTTCCTTTAAAGTTGAATACTGCTGGAATTATTCCTCCAATTTTTGCTTCATCTTTGTTATTGTTACCTGCAACTATTAATAATTTTTCTGATAAAATGCCGCAGTGGATTCAGACTATTTCTTTTTCTCTTGGTCATGGGCAACCACTTTATATGATAATTTATGCGGCTTTGATGGCATTTTTTTGTTTTTTCTATACAGCTATTGTATTTAATCCTAGTGATACAGCAGATCAATTAAAAAAGCATTCGGGTTTTATTCCTGGAATTCGCCCTGGTGAGCGTACAGCTGAATATATTGATTATGTTTTGACGCGTATCACTGTTGTCGGTGCGGTTTATATTATTCTAGTTTGTTTGTTGCCGGAGTTTATGATATCAGCACTGCACGTTCCTTTTTATCTTGGGGGCACATCCTTGCTCATTGTTGTTACTGTTACACTTGATACAGTTGCTCAAATTCAGGGGCATCTTGTCGCGCATCAATATGAAGGGTTGATTAAAAAATCTAAACTCCGTGGAGGTAAAAGGAATCGATGAGAGTTATTTTTTTAGGACCTCCTGGGGCTGGTAAGGGCACTCAAGCTAAAATATTAGGTGAGCATTATAACATTCCTCAATTATCAACAGGTGATATGCTGCGTGAAGCTGTTATAGCAGAAAAAGAAATTGGTAAAAAAGCCAAAGCCATTATAGAAAGTGGTGCTTTGGTGTCTGATGATATTGTTAATCAAATTGTATCAGATCGTATTGATGAGAATGATTGTGTAAACGGTTTTATATTGGATGGATATCCGCGCACTGTAGGGCAAGCAGAGGCATTACAGCAAATTTTGCAATCAAAAAACGTGCAGCTTAATGCCGTTATTGAATTTATTGTTGATGAAAAGGCTTTGATTGAGCGCATGAAGAAACGTGTTGAGGAAACGATTGCTGTTGGAGGACAGGTCCGTTCAGATGATAATTCTGATTCTTTTGCAAAACGATTGGTTGAATATCGTGAAAAAACAGCTCCTTTATCAGAATTTTACTTAAAAACAGGTTTGTTAAAAAAGGTTGATGGAATGGCTGATGTTACTGATGTATCATGTGTAATTAGAGAGTTCCTTAAATAAGAAAATTTTTTAAAAATAAATGAAAAGAGTTGACTTTTATAGTAAAATCTATCAAAAGCTGCTTTATTTCAGTAAAAAATGGGATTTGGGGTATGTTGGAGCCGAGATCATTTCTTTGTTTCTGTAAAGTGCTTCAAGTATTTTATGGTTCATTGTTAACGTAATCAAGGAGAATAAGTGTGGCTCGTATTGCTGGCGTCAATATCCCAACAAATAAGCGTGTAGTTATTGCGCTTCAGTATATCCATGGGATTGGACGGAAATTTGCTCAAGAAATTGTCGAGAAAGTTGGTATTCCTTCGGAGCGTCGTGTGCATGAACTTTTAGATGCGGAAGTGTTGCAAATTCGTGAAACGATAGATCAAGGTTATCAAGTTGAGGGAGATCTTCGTCGTGAAGTTGCGATGAATGTTAAACGTTTGATGGATCTTGGTTGTTATAGGGGCTTACGTCATCGTCGTTCTCTACCCGTTCGTGGGCAGCGTACACATACTAATGCGCGTACGCGTAAAGGTCCAGCTAAAGCAATTGCTGGTAAGAAGAAATAATAGTAATCTTTATTTTTATATTCTTCTTTTTGTGGGAAGTTTTGAATAAAGGTAAATAAGGTGGAGCTGCTGGTGTTACGGCAGTGGAGAGATCATTGAAAGGAAAGTTATGGCCAAGGAAGCCACACGTGTTCGTCGTCGCGAGCGTAAAAACATTTCATCAGGTGTTGTGCATATCAATTCAACATTTAATAATACGATGATTACTATTACTGATGCTCAGGGGAATGTGATCGCATGGTCATCTGCTGGTGCTCAGGGATTTAAAGGTTCTCGTAAATCTACACCTTTTGCTGCGCAGGTTGCAGCGGAGGATTGTGCTAAAAAGGCGCAAGAACATGGTATGCGCTCATTGGAAGTTGAAGTTTGTGGTCCTGGGTCAGGTCGTGAATCTGCTTTGCGTGCGTTGCAATCTGTTGGTTTTGTAATTACTTCCATTCGAGATGTAACGCCAATTCCTCATAATGGATGTCGTCCCCGAAAAAGACGGCGTGTTTGATTAGGTATTGTTTTTCATAATCGGAAACTTTTTCCGATGTTCACACTGGCCGTTGCGATTGAATGGTAGCGGAACTAAAGAACAGGAATAAAAATATGATCCAGAAAAACTGGCAGGAGTTAATTAAACCCAATAAGGTTGAGTTTCATGCAGATGGTAATTCAAATGTTGTGAGTGTTGTTGCAGAACCACTTGAGCGTGGTTTTGGTTTAACGTTAGGAAACGCACTTCGTCGTGTATTATTGTCATCACTGCGTGGTGCTGCTGTTACTGCTGTGCAAATTGATGGTGTGTTGCATGAGTTCTCATCGATTCCAGGTGTTCGTGAAGATGTTACAGATATTATTTTAAATATCAAAGAAATCGCTATTCGCATGGAAGAGGAGGGTCCTAAGCACGTTATCATTTGTAAAGAAGGGCCTGGTGTTGTTAGAGCTGGAGATATACGTACTGTTGGGGATATGGAAATCCTTAATCCTGAGCATGTTATTTGTACACTAGATGAGGGTGCGGAAATCCGTATGGAATTTATTGTAAATACGGGAAAAGGTTATGTTCCATCTGATCGTAATTGTGTAGATGATGCGGTTATAGGTCTTATCCCAATCGATAGTCTTTATTCGCCAGTTCGTAAGGTGTCTTATAAAGTAGAAAATACACGCGAGGGGCAGGTCCTTGATTACGATAAGTTGACGTTAACGATTGAAACTAACGGCGCTGTTAATGGTGAAGATGCTGTCGCTTTTGCAGCACGTATTCTTCAGGATCAGCTTTCGGTATTTGTCAATTTTGAAGAGCCGCAAAAAGAACTTGTTGAAGAACCAGCTTCTGAGCTTTCCTTTAATCTTGCACTTCTTAAGAAAGTGGATGAGTTGGAGCTTTCAGTTCGTTCAGCAAATTGTCTTAAGAATGATAATATTGTTTATATTGGTGATCTTATTCAAAAAACAGAAGCTGAAATGCTTCGAACGCCAAATTTTGGACGTAAGTCATTAAACGAAATTAAAGAGGTTCTTGCGTGTATGGGGCTCCATCTTGGTATGGAGGTTCCTGCGTGGCCACCTGAAAATATTGATGATCTTGCTAAACGTTATGAAGATCAGTATTAAGAATTAAATTTAAGGAGAAAGCTCATGCGTCATGGTAAATCAGGTCGCAAGCTAAACCGGACTGCCAGTCACCGTAAAGCAATGTTTGCCAATATGGCAGCTTCGTTGATCGGGTATGAGCAGATCGTGACGACGCTTCCAAAGGCTAAAGAAATTCGCCCTATTGTTGAAAAGTTGGTTACACTTGGTAAACGGGGTGATTTGCACGCGCGCCGGCAAGCAATTTCAGCTATTCGTGACACTAAAAAGGTTGCAAAGTTATTTGATACACTTGCACCACGTTATGCATCACGTAAAGGTGGTTATTTGCGCATTATGAAAGCAGGTTTTCGTACTGGTGATAATGCACCTATGGCTGTTATAGAATTTGTTGATAGGGATATTAATGCAAAAAATTCTGTAAATCATAAACACATAGAAGGGGTTGCCAATGAGGAAAAGGCCTCGTAAGGAGCTTTTTCTTTTTTGGGGAATGAAAAACGCCTTTCTGAGGCGTTTTTTTATTCGTGCTTTAGAATAAATGTTGTTCAATATATGAGTGAAAAAAGAAGATTGTTCTCATTGTTGATTTTGCAATATTACTTGCCAAAGTAAGACATTTTTGATTTAAATATCAAATAAATGGAGATGAATAATAAAATTTCCATGTTCTACTAAATGGGGGCTGTTTTAGTTTTTGAGGGAGTGGATAATGAAGCGTTCTATTTTAATAGGGCTTTTTTTTGTGATTATGACATTAATATCGTTTCATTCCACGAATGCTCAAGTTTCACCAACACAGTCAAAAACCACTTTTTCATTTGCTCCTTTAGTTAAAAAAACTGTTCCGTCTGTTGTAAATATTTACGCTGCCCGACAAGTTAAGGTGCGTTCTCCTTTTGAAGATGATCCGTTTTTTGAACAATTTTTTGGTCGTTATCAGGATAACAGACCTTTACGCACGCAATCATCATTGGGGTCTGGGGTAATTGTTGATGCACGTGGTTTGGTTGTTACAAGTTACCACATTATTAAAGGTGCCCACGAGATTAAAGTTGCTCTTTCTGATGGGAGAGAGTTTGAAAGCACAGTTATATTAAAAGATGAAGCAACTGATATTGCGATACTTGAAATAATTAATTCAAAAGATACTCAGTTTCCTGTTCTTCCTTTAGGAAATTCTGATGCAGTTGAAGTTGGCGATCTCGTTCTTGCGATTGGTAATCCTTTTGGTGTTGGACAAACAGTTACAAGTGGCATTGTTTCAGCGCAAGCGCGTACACATGTAGGTATTTCTGAGTTTGATTTTTTTATTCAAACAGATGCTGCTATCAATCCGGGTAATTCTGGTGGGGCTCTAATTGATGTGAATGGCCGATTGATTGGGATTAATACAGCTGTTTATTCGCGTTCCGGCGGTTCTACAGGAATTGGTTTTGCTATTCCAGCTAATCTTGTTAAAGTAGTTCTTGATACAGTTAAACGTGGTGAAAAGTTTTTTGTGCCTCCTTATATTGGTGCATCCTTTCAAAGGGTTACACCTGATGTTGCAGGTGGTTTGGGTTTAGAACGTCCCTATGGAGCTCTTGTTATTGAAATTATTCAAGATAGTCCTGCTGCAAAAGCTGGTTTAAAAGTGGGCGATGTTATTTTAAGTGTGAAAGATATACAAATTGACAGCCCAGATGACCTTATATATCGTTTGATAACAACTAGTGTTGGGCAAAACCTTAATTTAGAATATTTACGCGATGGAAAAACTTTAAAAACAAAGATAACTGTTTCATCAATGTCTAATTCTGCATTTGTAAAATCTGAAAAAATTATTGATAAAAGTCCTCTTTCTGGGGCTGAAATACTAGATTTAACACCGCAAAATAGCCAACGTTTTCATCTTCCTGCGACTGTAAAGGGTGTTGTGATTGCCAATCTCGATAACATGAGTAATGCTGCAGAGATTTTCCGCTCAGGAGATATTTTGCGCGCTGTTAATGGTCATCAAATTCAAACTGTGAGCCAATTAAAAAAGATTCTTATGCAGGAACATCCGCGTATTTGGCAGCTGGAATATGAACGCAATGGTGTCTATATTCGCCAATTTATCCGCTGAGGGGCACTTTGAATAAAGATTTTTTTACTTCATCTTTTGATTCCCATTTCAGTGAAAATCGGCCACTTGCTGAAAGAATGCGTCCCCGCTCTTTGAGTGAGGTTGTTGGGCAAGATCATTTGATTGGAACGGAAGGCTTTCTTTCACGTATGATAGAAAGTGGTTCGTTTGGTTCGATGATTTTTTGGGGGCCTCCAGGAACAGGTAAAACAACAATTGCACGTTTATTGGCATTAGAGACGAATTTCGCTTTTGAGCAAGTTTCTGCTATTTGTACTGGTGTTACAGAGCTAAAGAAAATTTTTGAAGTAGCTCAAGCTCGTTTTATGTCTGGATGTCGGACACTTTTGTTTGTTGATGAAATTCATCGATTTAATCGTGCTCAGCAGGATGTTTTTCTTCCTTTTATGGAAGATGGTACGGTGGTTCTTGTAGGGGCAACAACTGAAAACCCTTCATTTGAACTTAATAACGCTCTTCTTTCACGTGCACGTGTTTTGACGTTTCGTTTACATGACAGTAAAAGTTTGAGTATGCTTTTAAAGCGCGCTGAGGAAGTGGAGGGCAAATCTTTACCTTTGGATGATCATGCTAGAGATCTCTTGATAAGAATGTCTGATGGTGATGCGCGAGCGGCACTAACACTAGCAGAGGAAATTTGGCGTGCTGCACGCCCAGAAGAAATCTTCAATGCTAAAGTTTTACAAGAAATCATTCAGCGTCGGGCTCCGATTTATGATAAAGGTCAGGATAGTCACTATAATCTTATTTCAGCATTACATAAATCAGTTCGTGGATCTGATCCTGATGCTGCTCTTTATTATCTTGCACGTATGTTTGATGCGGGTGAAGATCCTTTATATATCGGACGCAGATTGGTACGTATAGCTGTTGAAGATATTGGTTTGGCAGATCCGCAGGCTCTTGTAATCTGTAATGCAGCAAAGGATGCTTATAATTATTTAGGGTCACCTGAGGGTGAATTGGCTTTGGCACAAGCATGTCTTTATATTGCTACGGCACCCAAGTCGAATGCAGTTTATCTTGCTTATAAGGCAGCGATGCATTGTGCGCGTAAAAATGGTTCTTTACCTCCTCCTAAGCATATCCTTAATGCTCCTACAAAACTTATGAAGGAAAATGGATATGGGGAAGGCTATCGTTATGACCATTCTGAGCCAGATGCTTTTTCAGGGCAGGAGTATTTTCCTGAAAAACTTGGACGTCAAATTTATTATCAACCACAAGAGCGTGGTTTTGAGCGTGAAATTGTGAAACGTCTTGAATGGTGGAAAAAGTTACGACAAAAACGGGGCGGTCAAAAACAAGATTGCGACTAAATCATTTTCTATTTTTTCTATAATAGATTTCAATTCAACCACAACTTATTGTAGCTTTATTAACAAGCTAAATCATGTGCGAGAATTTGACATTCCTTACATATTAAAAATTTTCTCTTTTTGAGTGAGGGCAAATTCAAACCTAGATGACAACTAAGTTTTGAAATTTTTAAAGGAAACTGTAATTGGTATGGCTGTTAGTGTATTTAATGATTAGCTGATTGGTGTGCTTCAAGTTATTTCTCAAATATTATGGTGATTTTGATCAATGTTAGCTTTGGGCCATTTACGGTAAATTGGTAATTATGGGTCTGTGTGTTCAGTTTCTTCATTTATTATATTGTAAAAGTGTGTGCTCAAAACATTGTCTTGAAAATTGGGGTGTTTTCTTTATGGATGAGATAGATTAACGATATAAACTTAATACAATAAGCTGCTATTTTTCGATGCATTTTTTTTGAAATATGCTTTGTGTTAGCAAAAAAAGTATAATTTTTTACAACATTGATTAAAAATTGTGATGCAACGAAGATAGAGATGAAATAGTCTGTGAAAATCTAAACTCCAGACTTTAATTAAGTTAATAGAGCAGTATATATTGTATAAAAAATTATTCTGACTTACTAAGGATATGATTGTGGATAAAACAAAAGCTCTAGATTCTGCTCTATCACAAATCGAACGTTCTTTTGGTAAAGGCTCAATTATGCGTCTTGGGCAAAAGGAGCAGGTTGTTGAAATTGAAACAATTCCAACTGGCTCATTATCCTTAGATATTGCTTTGGGTGTAGGTGGATTACCAAAAGGGCGTATTATTGAGATTTATGGGCCAGAAAGCTCCGGGAAAACGACACTGGCTCTTCATGCTATTGCTGAAGCTCAGAAAAGTGGTGGAGTTTGTGCTTTTGTTGATGCAGAACATGCTCTTGATCCTATTTATGCACGTAAACTTGGTGTTAAATTAGAAGATCTACTCATTTCTCAACCAGATACCGGTGAACAGGCTTTAGAAATTGCAGAAACGCTTGTTCGTTCTGGTGCGATTGACGTACTTGTTGTTGATTCAGTAGCAGCTTTAACACCACGTGCGGAAATTGATGGTGAAATGAATGATTCTGTTCCTGGATTGCAAGCTCGATTGATGAGTAAAGCTTTGCGTAAATTAACGGCATCAATTTTTCGCTCTAACTGTATGGTTATTTTCATCAATCAGATTCGTATGAAAATTGGTGTAATGTTTGGTTCTCCTGAAACGACAACAGGTGGGAATGCTTTAAAGTTTTATGCTTCTGTCCGTTTAGATATTCGTCGTGTTGGTGCTATTAAAGATCGGGATATGGTAATTGGTAATCAAACGCGTGTTAAAGTGGTGAAAAATAAATTAGCCCCCCCATTTAAACAGGTGGAATTTGACATTATCTATGGTGAAGGTATTTCCAAAGTGGGGGAATTGATTGATTTGGGTGTTAAAGCTGGTATTGTAGAGAAATCTGGTTCATGGTTCTCTTATAATTCTCAACGTTTAGGGCAGGGGCGTGAGAATGCAAAGCAATTTTTACACGAGAATGCAGAAATAGCAACAGAGATTGAATCGGCTTTACGTCAAAATGCTGGTTTGCTTGCAATTGAATTGTTAGAAAATGCAGGATTAGAAAATACAGAAAGCGATGAATCAATTTGATAAATAATCATTAATTGCAATTTAGTTTTTTCTGTTTTTGTTTGTTAGATTTTTTGAGTGTAAAATCTTTTATTTTCAAATTTTTATGAAAAAATATTTCTATTTTAATTAAGTTACTCTAAAAGTGATAAAGAGAGTATTTAATTAAAATGGGTTTTATCTTTGCAGTTGTGTGCTGTATTGTGTGGGTGTAAATATGAATAGCGTTAATAAGATCCGGTCAACATTTCTGGATTATTTTCATCGTAATGGGCATAAAGTTCTTTCTTCTAGCCCACTTGTTCCACGCAATGATCCCACATTAATGTTTACAAATGCAGGAATGGTGCAGTTTAAAAATGTTTTTACTGGACTTGAGCAGCTTTCCTGTAGCCGGGCAACAACCGCACAAAAGTGTGTACGTGCGGGTGGAAAGCATAATGATCTTGATAATGTTGGTTATACTGCACGCCATCATACTTTTTTTGAAATGCTTGGTAATTTTTCTTTTAGCGATTACTTCAAAGAAGAAGCAATTTTTTTTGCATGGAACCTTCTAACAAAAGAATTTTGTCTTTCGAAAGATAAGTTGTTGGTTACAGTTTATCATAGTGATGATGTAGCTGCTCAGTTATGGCGTAAAATTTCAGGTCTTCCAGACGAAAAAATTATTCGGATTGCAACAAATGATAATTTTTGGATGATGGGGGATACAGGACCTTGTGGCCCATGTTCAGAGATTTTTTATGATCATGGTGATAAAATTTTTGGGGGACCTCCTGGAAGTGCTGATGAAGATGGTGATCGCTTTGTTGAAATTTGGAATCTAGTCTTCATGCAGTATGAGCAGGTGAGTAAAGACAAAAGAATTGAATTGCCTCATCCTTCTATTGATACGGGAATGGGATTAGAACGTATCGCTGCTGTTTTGCAAGGTGTGCACGATAATTATGATATTGATCTTTTTTCTGCATTAATTCGTGAGTCACAAAGGATAACAGGAGTTGAAGCGACTGGTGACTTTGTTGTTAGTCATCGTGTTATTGCTGATCATCTACGTTCCTCTGCATTTTTGATTGCAGATGGTGTTCTGCCTTCTAATGAAGGTCGGGGATATGTTCTACGTCGTATTATGCGTCGTGCTATGCGTTATGCTCATTTTCTTGATGCAAAAGAATTATTGATGTGGCGTCTTGTGCCTGCTTTGATACGCGAAATGGGGCAAGCCTATCCTGAATTAGTACGTGCCGAATCTTTAATTTCAGAAATTTTAAAGTTGGAAGAAACGCGTTTTAGAAAAACTCTTGAACGGGGTCTTCGTTTGTTGAATGAAGAAAGTGTTCATCTTAAAGAAGGTGATTGTTTTAATGGTGAAGTTGCTTTTAAACTTTACGATACATATGGTTTTCCACTTGATTTGACGCAAGATGCTCTTCGGCACCGTGGAATATCTGTTGATGTTAACGCTTTTAACAAAGCGATGGAACACCAAAAAGCGGAGGCTCGTGCTAATTGGTCTGGTTCTGGTGAGTCTGTAACGGAAACGGTTTGGTTTGCTGTTCGTGATCAAGTAGGCACTACAGAGTTTTTGGGTTATGAAACAGAAAAAGCAGAAGGTGTTATTACTGTCCTTATCTGTGACGGTCAGATCGTTGATCACGTTTCTTCAGGGCAAAAAGCTATGCTTGTCGTTAATCAGACACCTTTTTATGGCGAATCTGGTGGGCAAATTGGAGATAGCGGTATAATTTCTGGTGAGAATTTTGTTTTTGAAGTACATGATACCCAGAAAAAGGCTAAAGGCGTTTTTGTTCATATTGGTGAGGTTAAAAGTGGTCAAGCAAAAACACATGATTGTGTGGAATTAGCAGTTGATTGTGTTCGTCGTAGAAAAATTCGTGCAAACCATTCTGCTACCCATTTATTACATAAGGCTTTGCGTCAAACGTTGGGGGATCATGTTGTACAGAAGGGTTCTTTTGTATCACCTGACCGGTTACGTTTTGATTTTTCTCATCCACGATCAATTTCACAAGAAGAATTGAAAAAAGTAGAAGATTTAGCCAATGAAATTGTATTGCAAAATAGCAAAGTAGTAACACGTCTGATGACAGTGGATGATGCAATTTCTGAAGGGGCGATAGCATTATTTGGTGAAAAATATGGTGATGAAGTTCGTGTTGTTTCTATGGGAAAAAAGCATGAAGAAATAGGGGAAAAAGACTGTTGGTCAATTGAGCTTTGTGGGGGCACGCATGTGCACAGAACAGGTGAAATTGGTTTGATTCATATTGTTTCAGAAAGTTCTGTAGCTGCTGGAGTTCGTCGTATTGAAGCATTAACGGCCACAGCTGCACGTCTTTACCTCTGTAATCAAGATGAGCAACTTTATGAAATTGCTGCTCTTTTAAAAACTTCCCCTGTTAATGTACAAGAACGTATTCAAACTTTACTGGATGATCGTCGTAAGCTTGAAAAAGAATTAAGTGATTCACGTGGGAAAATTGCTCTTAATGGTGGAGCTACAAAGAACAATAAAGCAGATATAAAAATTATTAATGGCATTTCTTTTATGGGGCGTGTCATTCAAAATATTTCACCAAGAGATCTTAAGACATTAGTGGATTCTGGAAAAAAGCAGATTGGATCTGGTGTTGTAGCTTTCATCTGTATTTCAGAAGATGGCAAGGGAAGTATTGTTGTAGGTGTGACTGATGATTTGATTGATAGACTGAGTGCTGTTGATTTAGTACGTATTGTATCAGATACTCTTGGTGGTAAAGGTGGTGGTGGGCGTCCTGATATGGCGCAAGCCGGTGGCCCGCAAGGGGATAAAGCTTATGATGCTATTGCAGCATTAGAAGTTTTTCTTGAAAACTTGTAATTTATCTTCGTGTTACTTAAACTTAGGCCTTGTAAGAAGCTAGAAAACTGTACTTTAGATAAAGTTGGCGTTTAAAGATATAGAAAAATAACTGATTTTACGATGCAATAGATTCATGTAGGGGAATTACATTTTTACCTTCTACTTTTATCATTGGTTGATCGTTTGTTAATCCGCCGGCTTTTAATAGTTTATAGAAACGTCCACCTTTTTTAGTCAATTCTTGAAAACTACCTTTTTCAATTAAGCGACCATGATCTAGAAAAAGTATGAGATCAGCATTGCGGATTGTTGAAAGACGATGCGCTATAATAAAAGTTGTACGATTTTGGCTTACATAATCGATAGCGTCTTTAACGCGTGCTTCTGTTTCAATATCAAGAGCGCTGGTTGCTTCATCTAAAATGAGAATAGGTGCATTTTTTAAAACAGCACGTGCAATTGCTAACCGTTGCCTTTCTCCACCTGATAATTGGGAGCCCCGTTCGCCAACTAATGTATCATACTGATCGTTTTTATTCAAAATAAAGTCATGAGCAGCAGCTGTTTTTGCAGCCTTATAAAGTTCTTTATCTGTTGCAGTCGTTCTACCTATTGCAATGTTTTCACGAATGCTACGGTTGAAAAGGCCAGCATCTTGAAATACTGTTGCAAGAGCTTTGCGTAAAGATTCACGGTTAATGGAGCGTATATCTATTCCATCAATTTTGATATATCCAACTGTAGGGTCGTATACGCGTTGTAACAAATTGATTAATGTTGTTTTTCCAGCACCTGTTGGTCCTACAATGGCCACAGTTTGTCCTGTTTTGACTTCGAATGAAATGTCAAAAACACCTTGAGAAGAATTTGGAAATGCATAAGTCACGTGATGAAATTGAATCGCACCTTTAACATTTTGAAGAGAAGGAAGATTGTCGGGTTCTTTCATATTAAAAGTTGAGTCTTCCATTTCAAAGAATTCTTGTAATTTTGCCTGTGAGGATACAGCTAAATTAATAAAACCACTAATTTGTTCAAGACGACCAATCATTAATTGAGCAAATCCGACGAAAGAAACGACTTCACCTACACTTAATTGACCTTTTGTTACAAAAAAAGCACCAAGAAGAAATACACACACTATTGAAATGGTTGAAGCCATTCTATTTAAACCACTGGCAAGTGCCCACCAGTTTAGAACAGGGTTTTGTGCTTTAAGAAGATCACTGGTGTGTTGATGAAGCTCTGATGTTTCTTCTGCTATTCGGTTATAGCTTTGTACAATTGAAACGTTAGAAATTGAATCACTGATATGTTTAAAAACACTATGATGATAACGTTCTACAGCGGCTTGTCCGTCTTTTGTTTTTTGCATTACTAAGCGTGCAATTAATACATAGATAATGGCAAGAACCACTAAGACTATTGAAAGGCGCCAGTTCATATTAAAAGCTATGGGCACTAGAACAAATAATGCGACAAAAGTAGAAAGGTGTTGGCGCATAAAATCAAGCCATATAGCTGACATGGAATCTGTAGCGCGCAATAGCGTATGAAGGGCATTAGAAGTTCCACGTTGTTGATGCCAAATTAATGGCATGGTAATGATACGCTCAAAAGATTCTGTTAAAACACTTAAACGTCGTCTGTGCACTAAGCGATCTGCGCCACGAGCTACAAGGATATAAGCAATAATATTAAAAACACCAAAACACACCCAGAGTGTGAGGTTAAAAATGATACCTGATTTGTCTGCAATTGCATCAATGACATGACCAAACAAGATAGGTTCTGCTATCGTAATGATAGCTAGTATAACGTTAGCAGCACAGATTAAAAAAAATGCGCTTTTTTCTCTATCTAAATAAGAAAGAACACGCGCGTATGTTTTTAATAAAAGCACGGGATGGTTATCTCCAACAGCTATTACAGTCATAAAATTAGGATTACTAGTTCTTTATGTAGTTGTTTTCTTTGAAGTAATGAAATTTATACAGAAAGGAAATGCAATTTTGGATACTGATTGTAATGCAATGTGATAAAGTCTAATTCTAAAAGGATGTAGTTTTTGCGTTTATAAAGACAAGAAAATACAATTGGTAAACAAAGAAATTGTATAACAAGAGGGTCTGTTACAGTGGGTGTAGAAATCAAAAAGGTTGGGGAAGGTGAAAGCGGAATGCGCTTAGATCGTTGGTTTAAGGTGCATTATCCAGGGCTTGCGTTTGGGTATCTACAAAAACTGCTGCGTTCTGGTCAGATACGCGTTGATGGCAGGCGTGTTAAAACTGATATACGTCTTATTATAGGGCAGTCTATTCGTGTGCCGTTTTTATCTGTTGATAATAAGAAAAATCTTTCTGTAACGGATAAAACTATTCATGATCAAGACAAATTGGCCATTTTAGAAAAGATGCTTCTCTATAAAGATCCAAAAATCTTTGTATTAAACAAACCTGCAGGTTTGGCTGTACAAGGTGGCTCTGGTTTAACGTGCCATATTGATGGTATGCTTGAAGTATGGCGTAATAAAAAAGGGGAAAAACCACGGTTAGTTCATCGTCTTGATCGTGAGACATCAGGTGTACTTATTATTGCTCGATCAAGAGGGGCTGCACAAGCGTTGACTGCCGCTTTTCGAGCACGAGAAACGAAAAAAACTTATTGGGCGTTGGTACGGGGAGTGCCTAGAAAAAAGCAAGATAAAATTTCAACATGGATGGTAAAGGAAACGACTGCACAAGGCGATAAAATGCGTGTTTGTGAACATGGAGAGCCAGATTCTAATCACGCGGTTTCTTACTATCGTGTTTTAGATACACGGGGGCGGGCTCTGTCTTGGTTGGAAATGGAGCCTTATACTGGCAGAACACATCAACTACGTGTTCACGCAGCTTATATGGACCATCCAATTATTGGTGATTCAAAGTATTTTTTTTCTGACAATAATTGGGAATTACCTGGCGGCATTCAAAATCGTCTTCATCTTCATGCACGCCGTATTCGTATTCCTCATCCTTCAGGAGGCATATTGGATATTATAGCTCCTTTACCACCTCATATGGTACAAAGTTTTAATCTTTTGGCTTTTAATGAAAATGATGGTGATACAGAGTAATACAGAAAACTTCAGCTTAATTTTATAATTGTAGTAACAAAGTTTATTAGCAGTGTGTTTAATTACTTATTATTATGAAAAGGCATTTGAACAATTTGGTTAAAACTGCCAAATTATGAAGGATCAAAAATCACTAGAGTTTTATTTAATAAAAAACGATAGCAACTTTATGCTTTAAACTGTCAATAATGAAATGTAAGAAATAGTTTGAGTTTATAAGTGGGTATTGTTTTTAATCTGTAATAAAACAATATTTAAAGTTTACTTTATTTAAAAATGAAAGTTTAACAGCTTTAATTCATATAAGCTAGATATCCTACCTTTTCTTGGTGTGGTGGTTGGGAAATTATACTGTATTTTCAATTATGTATATCAGTTTTATTATTTAATTGTTTTATTGGTGATGCAAATGGTTAATAATTACCTTCTTAATCACCACCCTTATAATTTTGTTTGAGTCTCATGGGGAGATTGGTATGAAAGTGAAAGAATGCTACGCTAAAAATTCAATCTTGGATATCGATAGTGAAATCAGCTAACTATAAGTACAACTGGTCTTTCCTAAGCTTGTCACATGATATCTAATATACGAGAAGTGTGTGGATTCTATTCTAGAAATTCAGTGGATTAATTGAACATATTAGAAGTAGAACAATATGCGTAAAATTTTAGATGATTTTAATATGCCGTTAGACGACGATAATCCTGTTTACAAAGTACAAAAGCTTTCATGTCAGCCACTACCTAAGCGATTTTATAAGGAAGTAAGTATTGCACATGAAGAGGGAGGTTTTTCCATATTATTAGATGGAACCCCAGTAAAGACACCTGCGAGACGCTGTCTTCTCATGCCAACAGAAGCACTTGCTGCATTAGTAGCACAGGAATTTACTGTGCAGGAAGAGAGCATTGATCCCGGAAGAATGCCAATTACGCGTCTTGTTAACACTGTTGTTGATGGTATAGCCGATAATATGCAAGTTATTTTTGAAGATTTATTGCGTTTTGTTGCGTGTGATATGATTTTTTATCGTGCACAAACCCCAAAAGAACTTGTAGAACAACAATGTGAGCAATGGGATTTTTTACTTGATTGGGCAGAGGAAAAACTTGGTGCACGTTTTAATATAGCAGCAGGAGTTATGCATATTGAACAACCATGGGAAGCTATTCAAGCGGTGAGTAATTATTTACGCAAGATAGAATCCCCTTATATACTTGCTGCACTTCATGCAATGACTATTTTAACAGGCTCTGCCCTTATTGCTTTTGCTGTAGCTGAAAAGAAAATTAATTTGGATAATGCTTGGGATATTGCTCATTTAGATGAGAACTGGACGAAGAAACAATGGGGTGTTGATAAGGAAGCGATGATGCGGCGAGCTTACAAAAAGAGTGAGTTTAATGCAGCAGCTGCAATCATTACTGCCTGCGCATAAGTGGAACCTTCTTCTGCTCATACATGAACATGAAATTTCCAATTACGATATTTTTATAATTTTAGTTGAATTAATTTTTATTTTTTCAAGTCCAGGGAAAGCTTCATTGGTTATGTTTAAAGTTGTGTCGTCATTGCCACGAATAAAATACCACTGATTATTTTCAAGAAGTGCAATAATCTCACTTTTAATATAACACTTTTTTCCACTATTTATCCTAATTGCAATTTCTAAAGGCATAATAAAATAAGGAATACCGTTATCGAGTTTTCCTTCACGTTTTTGCGTTTGGTCGATTTTTATATTCTCGATTTTATAATTTTTCGCTAGCTGTTCTATTTGGCTTTTTATTATTTGTTGAAATTGTGCTTTATTGAGATTTTTTTTGATAGCTAAACTCTCAATAATTTTTGGGGGAATAGCATTTAAGATAGCATCTGAATCAATTTCTTTAAGTGCTTTATTATAAATAGAAATTTTCTTTTGTAGATTTATCAATTCTTCATCGGTTACTCCATTGGCTTGCACTGTTGATATAATAGAAGCAAGGCATAAAAGAATAAAAAAAGATCGATAAATCTGCAGCATTAGAAACCTTAATTATTGATTCGAAAGGATTCAATCTCTTTTATAAAGGAAAAGTATCTCAATAAAAGGGTATTAATGCTCTTTAGAAAAAAACATCACAACAAATGGAGGTTTAACCTCCATTTTTAGATTAAACAATGTGACTTATTCTTTAAACAGAATAATACATATCGAATTCAATAGGATGCGGAGTCATTTCATAACGCAAGACTTCTTGCATTTTCAATTCAATGAAAGAATTGATTTGGTCGTCATCAAAAACATCTCCTGCTTTAAGAAAGCTACGATCTTTATCAAGAGCTTCAAGCGCTTCCCGCAAGCTACCTGAAACTGTAGGGATGTCTTTAAGTTCTTTAGGGGGCAGATCATAAAGATCTTTATCCATAGCTTGTCCAGGATGAATTTTGTCTTTAATACCGTCAAGGCCAGCCATTAAGAGTGCTGAAAATGCTAGATATGGATTTGCTGTTAGATCTGGAAAACGGATTTCTACGCGTTTTGAATTTGGTGAAGAACTGAATGGAATACGACAAGATGCCGAACGATTGCGTGCAGAATAAGCAAGAAGAACAGGTGCTTCAAACCCAGGAACTAAACGCTTATAAGAATTAGTAGATGGGTTTGTGAAAGCGTTGATTGCTTTTGCATGTTTAATGATACCACCGATAAAAAATAAGCAGGTTTCTGATAATCCGGCGTATTCATTTCCTGCAAAGGTTGGTTTTCCATCTTTCCAAATTGATATGTGAACATGCATGCCTGAGCCATTATCACCAAAAATTGGTTTTGGCATGAAAGTCGCTGTTTTTCCATAACTGTTTGCAATTTGATGCACAGCGTATTTAAAAATTTGCATTTTATCAGCTTCTCGAACTAATGTATCGTATTGAATACCCAATTCGTGTTGAGCTGCAGCTACTTCATGATGATGTTTTTCAACATTTACGCCCATGTCTTTTAGTGCAGTGAGCATTTCAGAACGCATGTCTTGACAAGAGTCAATAGGAGGAACTGGAAAATAACCACATTTCATACGTGGTCTGTGCCCGAGATTACCCATTTCATATTCAGTGTCATCATTTGATGGAAGTTCACTTGAATCAAGCTTAAAGCCTGTATTGTATGGGTCATTTTTATAACGTACGTCGTCAAAAATAAAAAATTCTGCTTCTGGGCCTATATTAACTGTGTCACCTATACCTAAGGATTTCATGTAAGCTTCTGCTCTTTTTGCGATAGAACGCGGATCTCTGCTATACAATTCTCCAGAAACAGGATCGAGTACGTCACAAAGTATGACTAAAGTAGACTGAGCAAAAAAGGGATCCATATGAGCTGTTTCTGGATCTGGCATCAACACCATGTCAGATTCATTAATTGTTTTCCATCCAGCAATTGAAGAACCATCAAACATGACGCCATCAGTAAATGTATCTTCACTGATTGCGGTAACATCTATTGTGACGTGGTGTAATTTACCCCACGGGTCAGTGAAACGTAAATCGACAAAGCGTATGTCATTATCTGCAATCTGTTTAAGTATGTCTGATACGGTCGTCATATGCAATTTCCTTATTGGACTAAAAATTTTTGTAAATATTAAAGAGCATCAATGCCAGATTCACCAGTACGAATACGAATAGCATCATCAATGGATGAAACAAATATTTTTCCATCGCCGCTATGTTTTGTTTGAGCTGCTTTACGTATTGCTTCAATAGCTTGTTCTAAAATTTCGTCTGCAATAACAACTTCAATTTTTACTTTAGGTAGAAAATCAACAACATATTGAGCACCACGGTACAGTTCTGTATACTCCTCTTGATTGCCAAAACCTTTTGCTTCTGTTACAGTAATCTCCTGTAAGCCAACTTTTTGAAGTGCTTCTTTCACTTCATCCAGTTTAAAAGGTTTTATAATAGCTTCAATTTTTTTCATGCTGAAATGATCTCCAACGTTATTTTATCTTTTTAGGCTACTATACATTATATTGGCAAGCACGAGATGTGCCAACAAATAGTTTCTATACGAAAAAATCAAAAATAATATAATTGTGTGTTTTTTTGGCAAACAATTCCAACATAACATATGAAGTAAAATATTATTGTATTATAGCATAAAATGGCTTGTGAAGAATAAAAACGGTACAATTATGAGTTACAAACCTTATTTTGTACATCAACATCATTGGGTGTATAAATTATTTTCAACTTATTTTAAGAGTCTGAATTATGCAAAGGTCGGCGTAACAAAAGCTCTTTTAGAAATTTTCCAGTATAGGATTCAGGAATATTTATAATATCTTCAGGGCGACCAATTGCAACGATTTGACCACCACCATCTCCACCTTCTGGTCCTAGATCAATAATCCAATCAGCTGTCTTAATGACTTCCAGATTATGCTCGATAACTACAACTGTATTGCCTTGCTCGACGAGTTCATGCAAAACTTCAAGAAGTTTTGCAACATCATGGAAATGTAAACCAGTTGTTGGTTCGTCTAAAATATAGAGTGTGCGACCTGTTGTTTTGCGTGAAAGTTCTTTGGCAAGTTTTACGCGCTGAGCTTCACCACCAGAAAGCGTTGTAGCCTGCTGCCCAACTTTGATATAGCCAAGGCCAGTTTTGACAAGAGTCTTCATTGTGTTGTGAATAGCAGGAACAGCTTGGAAAAATTTTTCAGCCTTTTCGACTGTCATATCAAGTATGTCAGCAATGGATTTTCCTTTAAATTTTACTTCTAGCGTTTCTCTATTATAGCGTTTTCCTTGGCATATATCACATGTAACATAAATATCAGGTAAAAAGTGCATTTCAATTTTAATAACACCATCGCCTTGGCATGCTTCACAACGCCCCCCTTTGACATTAAATGAAAAACGTCTTGCTTGATAACCACGAGCCTTCGATTCAGGAAGTTCAGCAAACCAATCGCGGATTGCGGTAAAAGCACCAGTATAAGTTGCTGGATTAGAGCGTGGGGTGCGCCCAATAGGTGATTGATTAATATCAATGACCTTATCAAGTAATTCTAGTCCTTCAATTTTGGTATAGGGTGCTGGATTTTGATGACTTCCCATAATGTGGCGCGATGCAGCTTTAAACAGAGTTTCAATGAGAAATGTTGATTTTCCTCCACCTGAAACACCAGTTATGCAAGTGAAGGTTCCAAGAGGGATGTCGGCATTGATATTTTTAAGGTTATTACCTTGAGCACCAATCACTTTGAGTACTTTTGATTTTGATATTTTACGTCGCTTGGCAGGCATAGTAACTGCCATTTTTCCTGAAAGATATTGGCCTGTAAGCGAAGATGGATTGTTCATGATTTCCTGTGGTGTACCTTGAGCAATAACTTCTCCACCGTGAACACCTGCAGCAGGGCCAATATCCACTACATAATCTGCAGTAAGAATGGCATCTTCATCATGTTCAACAACGATAACTGTATTGCCAAGATCACGTAAATGGCACAGCGTTTTTAGAAGAAGTCCATTATCGCGTTGGTGTAAGCCAATAGATGGTTCATCTAAAACATAAAGAACACCTGTGAGACCAGAACCAATTTGAGATGCTAGCCGAATACGTTGACTTTCTCCACCTGAAAGTGTTCCTGAATTTCGAGATAAGGTAAGATATTCAAGTCCCACATGATTTAAAAATTCTAAACGTTTACGGATTTCTTTTAAAATACGCGCTGCAATACTACGTTGTTTTTTATTAAGATATTGATCAATATTAGCAAACCAATCATTTGCTTTTAGGATAGAGAGTTCTGATACTTGCCCAATGTGCATTTCGTGAATTTTAACACAGAGTGCTTCTGGTTTTAACCGATAACCATTACAAGCTCGGCAAGGTGAAGAAGACATGTAATATTCGATTTCTTTATATGAACCAGCGGAATCAGTTTCTTTCCATCGCCGTTCCATATTTGGAATAACGCCTTCAAAATATTGGGTTGTTGTGTTAGAGCAGCCTTCATCTTCATGGATAAGGGGGATTTCTTTTGTTTTTGTACCATATAAAATAGCACGCCTGGCTTCATCTGAAAGTTCACACCATTTATCTGTGAGTTTAAATTCATAGGCTTTGCCTAACGCTTTTAGTATTTGGTTGTGGTAAGGTGAGGGTGATTTAAACCAAGGGACAATAGCTCCAGATTTTAAAGTAAGATTTTCATTGGGTACAATTTTTGTTGGGTCGATTGCTTTTTGAATGCCAAGCCCATCACAAGTAGGACAAGCACCAAAAGGATTGTTGAATGAAAAAAGACGTGGCTCAATTTCAGGAATAGAGAATCCAGATATAGGGCAGGCGAATTTTTCTGAAAAAATGAGTCGTTTATGTGTTTCATTTTTTGATTTATTGGCAGATTCCTTTGAGGTTTCCTTTATTGTCAAAGGTTGATCTGCCATTTCAGCAATCGCAAGTCCATTTGCAAGCTGCAGACAGGTTTCTATACTATCAGCCAAACGAGAAGTAATATCATGACGCACAACAAGGCGGTCTACCACTACATCTATATCATGTTTGTATTTTTTGTTAAGAGGAGGGATATCAGGAATTTCATAGAATTTGCCATCAACTTTGGCACGTTGAAATCCTTTTCTTAAAAGTTCTGCTAACTCTTTTCTATATTCGCCTTTTCTTCCTCGTACTAAAGGCGCCATAATAAAAATCCGCGTACCCTCTGGTAAGGCCATAATTTGGTCAACCATTTGGCTGATTGTCTGATTTTCAATAGGAAGGCCTGTAGCAGGTGAATAAGGAATACCGATACGGGCAAAGAGAAGGCGCATATAATCGTAAATTTCAGTTACAGTACCAACTGTTGAACGAGGATTGCGGCTAGTGGTTTTTTGTTCAATAGAGATAGCAGGGGAGAGACCATCTATTTGATCAACATCTGGCTTTTGCATCATTTCCAAAAACTGGCGTGCATAGGCAGAAAGGCTTTCAACATAACGACGTTGGCCCTCGGCATAAATTGTATCAAAAGCTAAGGATGATTTACCTGAGCCAGAAAGCCCTGTTATAATAATTAATTGATTACGAGGTAGGTCAAGATCGATGTTTTTAAGGTTATGTTCACGTGCGCCGCGAATAGAAATATATTTTTGGTGAGACATGCTGATCCTTGGCGTATGAACAAAAATTTTACACTATTATGTGAAATAAGGTCTTTTCTTTGAAATTACAATGTGTTCCATTATTATAGTGGGAAAGAAGAGTGTAAATTCTTTTGGAAAAAAGAGTAAAGACACAGCTTTTTTCCTTTATGATGAACATAGTTATATGTTTTTATCATCTTTTACTATAATGAAGTAATTTAAAATTTTGGAGTTTGTACAATGGCTGGTAGCCTTAATAAAGTTATTTTGATTGGTAACCTTGGTGCTGATCCTGAAATCCGTCGTTTGAACTCTGGTGATCAAGTGGCAAATCTACGTATTGCCACTTCGGAAAGCTGGCGTGACCGCAATACGAATGAACGTAAAGAACGCACTGAGTGGCATAGTATTGTTATTTTTAATGAAAACCTTGTAAAGATTGCGGAACAATATCTAAAAAAAGGCAACAAAATTTATATTGAAGGTCAATTGCAAACACGCAAATGGCAAGATCAAAATGGTAATGATCGTTATACGACAGAGATTGTCTTACAAAAATATCGTGGTGAATTACAGATGCTTGAAGGCCGTGGCGCTATGGATGGTGGCGAGAGAATGCAAGACACAAATCCGTTAGGCAGTGGTGACTTTGGTGATAGTAGTTTTGATCGCAAAGAGGATTTTAGTCAGAACAATAATTATTTGGAAGGGAATTTCTCACACCAATTGGATGATGATGTACCGTTTTGATAATCTATAAAAATATTATTATTGCTTTTTCATTTTCAAGTAAGAAGGGTAAATTTCTAATTTGAGGCTTATTTTCTTATAAAAAAATAAAAAAACTTATTTTGTATCATGCAGTTAGACTGATCAGTAAATGTATTAGAAGATATTGTGATAGGTTATAACATAGGGCGCTTGTGTCGTGCCCTCATGTCAAAAATATGTAAGTAGATTGAAGATGATGAAGATTATTGTAAAGGCAATGGTCTATTTTTAAAAATCTTTATTTCAGTGTTTTTATTGAAAAGATTGCTTAAGATAAGCGGGGAATTTGAAGAGATTCATTGAGTATTGTTTATTTCGTTTTTTAACTCAGGGGAGTGAGTTATATTCATTTTATTTCTGATTTTTCATATAAACAAATAATATGTTGGAAATTATTGTTCAATTCTCACTCTCTTGTGGGCAGGGGAGTTAGCATTTTAAAGTATTTTTCGATATAAACGATCAAAATGATTCTTTTTTGAAAGTATTGAAACTGTGACCGATCTTACTCCACTGACAGAACGTGATGTGCTGACCGGTATTGAGCCAGTTAGTATTATTGAAGAAATGCAACGCTCTTATCTCGATTATGCGATGAGCGTGATTGTATCACGTGCATTACCTGATGTGCGTGATGGATTAAAACCTGTTCATCGTCGTATTCTTCATGCGATGAATGAAATGGGTCTTTCTTTCAACAAATCTTATCGTAAATCAGCAGGTGTTGTCGGTGAAGTGATGGGAAAATTTCATCCCCACGGTGATGCTTCGATTTATGATGCATTAGTGCGTATGGCACAGGATTTTTCTTTGCGAAATCCACTGATTGACGGGCAAGGGAATTTTGGTTCCATTGATGGTGACCCACCTGCAGCGATGCGTTATACAGAATGTCGTTTAGAAAAAATTTCAGAAGAACTTTTAACTGATATTGATAAGGATACTGTTGATTTTCAAGATAATTATGATGGGCGTGAACGTGAGCCTATGGTTTTACCAGCACGTTTTCCTAACCTTTTGGTAAATGGGTCGGGTGGTATTGCTGTAGGAATGGCGACCAATATTCCTCCACATAATCTTGGTGAAGTTGTTGATGGGTGTATCGCTTTAATTGATGACCCCAGTATAACGCTAGATGAGATGATTAAAATCATTCCTGGTCCTGATTTTCCTACAGGGGGTATTATTCTTGGTAGTTCGGGTATTCGTTCAGCGTATGAAACGGGGCGGGGTTCAATTATTATGCGTGCTAAAGTCGATATCGAAGAAATTCGTAATAATCGGCAGGCAATTATCGTAAGTGAGATACCTTACCAAATTAATAAAGCTGCAATGATTGAAAAGATAGCTGAATTAGTTCGTGATAAGCGCATTGATGGAGTTTCTGATTTACGCGATGAATCTGATCGTGATGGGTATCGGGTTGTTATTGAGCTTAAGAGAGAAGCTGTTGCGGATGTTGTTTTAAATCAACTGTATCGTTATACGCCGCTGCAGGCCTCTTTTGGTTGTAATATGGTTGCGTTGAATGGCGGCAAACCTGAGCAGATGACGTTGCTTGATATACTTCGTGCATTTGTTTCTTTCCGTGAAGAAGTGGTGAGTCGAAGAACAAAATATCTTTTACGTAGAGCGCGTGAGCGTGCACATGTTTTAGTTGGGCTTGCTATTGCTGTTGCTAATATTGATGAAATTATAGCATTAATTCGCAAAGCATCTGATCCACAAATAGCGCGCGCGCAATTAATGGAGCGGCGTTGGTTGGCTGTTGATATAGCACCTTTAATTAAGCTTATTGATGATCCTCGTCATATTATCCATGAGGATAATACATATCATTTATCGGAAGAACAAGCGCGAGCTATTCTAGAGTTGCGTTTGCAAAGGTTAACAGCGCTTGGTCGCGATGAGATTGCTGATGAATTAAATAAAATTGGTGTAGATATTACCGATTATCTCGATATTTTGGCATCGCGTTCACGAATTATGGGTATTGTTAAAGATGAACTAAACGCTCTTCGTGAAGTATTTGCAACTCCTCGGCGCACTGTTTTTGGTTTCGGTAGTGCGGATATGGATAGTGAAGATCTGATCGCACCAGAAGAAATGGTGGTGACGGTTAGTCATAGTGGCTATATTAAACGTGTGCCTTTAAATACGTACCGTGCCCAACGTCGTGGAGGTAAAGGGCGTTCTGGTATGGCTACAAAAGATGAGGATTTTGTAACTCGTTTATTTGTAGCTAATACACATACACCGGTTCTTTTCTTTTCATCGCGTGGAATTGTTTATAAAGAGAAGGTTTGGCGTTTGCCTATTGGTACGCCGCAATCGCGTGGGCGAGCTTTAATTAATATGCTGCCCTTGCAACAAGGTGAGCGTATAACAACAATTATGCCTTTACCAGATGATGAGGAAGATTGGGGCAAACTTGATGTTATGTTTGCAACAATGCGTGGGACTGTACGTCGCAATAAATTATCAGATTTTGTTCAAGTTAACCGTAATGGTAAAATTGCAATGAAATTTGGTGAAGAAGGAGATGAGATTCTTTCTGTAGAGACCTGTACAGAGTATGATGATGTTGTCCTTACAACGGCGAATGGACAATGTATTCGTTTTCCTGTGAGTGATGTTCGTGTGTTTGTTGGGCGTCATTCAATGGGGGTACGTGGTATCAACATGGGTGATAGTGATAAAGTCATTTCTATGACTATTTTAAAGCATGTTGAAGCTACGTCGACTGAGCGTTCTGCCTATATTAAACGCGTGATCAGTGAACGGCGTGCAGCTGGTGCAGATGATGAAGATATTGTCATTGGTGATGAAGAGTCAGAAACAACCGTAACAGAATTAACAGATGAGCGTTATATGGAGCTTAGTGCCCATGAACAAATGCTCTTAACAGTTAGTGAGTTTGGTTATGGGAAACGGTCTTCCTCTTATGATTTCCGTATTTCAGGACGTGGCGGAAAAGGGATTCGCGCAACCGACCCATCTAAAACAGCTGAAATTGGTAAGTTAGTGGCAGCCTTTCCGGTGGAAGCGCAAGATCAAATTATGCTTGTCTCAGATAAAGGGCAGCTTATTCGTGTTCCTGTTAATGGTATTCGCATAGCTGGTCGTTCAACCAAGGGGGTAACGATCTTTAATACAGCAAAAGGTGAGAAGGTTGTATCGGTTGAGCGTATTTCTGAGCCTGAAGTTAATGCTAGCGAACCAGATGAGGAAGAAAGTGAGCAGCATTGCAATGCGGTTGATGCGAACGACGAAATATAATTGTGAAAACATTGGAGTAAATGATGACCATTGCTCTTTATGCAGGTTCTTTTGATCCTATTACAAATGGTCACCTTGATGTTTTGCAAGGCAGTTTATTATTGGCTGATGAAGTGGTGGTGGCTATTGGTATACAAAGTGGAAAGCAATCACTTTTTAGTTTTGAAGAGCGTGTTGATTTAATTACCCAAGTTGGGAAAGACTTATTAAATATAGGTCCTGATCGGCTGCGAGTTATTGCATTTGATAATCTTTTAATTAATAAGGCGCGTGAAATTCAAGCTTCGTTTCTTATTCGTGGTTTGCGTGATGGTACTGATCTCGATTACGAAATGCAAATGGCAGGGATGAATAAGATTATGGCTCCTGAATTACAAACTGTTTTTTTACCGGCAAGCGTTTCTAGTCGCCCAATAACTTCTACATTAGTGCGCCAGATTGCTGCTATGGGGGGGGACGTTATGCCTTTTGTTCCTCAAAATGTTGCACAAGCTTTATGTTTGAAATTTAAATCCTTGAAGGAAAAATGATTGTGTATATTAGAATTTTTGCCATTTTAACATGTATTGTTCATCTTTTTTCATTTAATGCTTTAGCAAATGAGCATAATACCCTTGTTTTATCTCTTAAAAATGGTGATATTGTTATTCATTTGCGTCCTGATCTTGCACCAAAACATGTTGCTAGAATCAAGCAATTAACACAAGAGGGTGCTTATAATAATGTCGTATTTCATCGTGTGATCCCTGGTTTTATGGCACAGACAGGCGATGTAAAATTTGGAAAAAAAGATAGTACTGATTTTGACCTTAAGCGCGTTGGTATGGGTGGTTCAGATTATCCTAATTTAGTAGCAGAGTTTTCAAAACAGCCATTTAAGCGTGGTACTGTTGGTATGGCACGTTCACAAGATCCTCATTCAGCAAATTCTCAATTCTTCATTTGTTTTGATGATGCTACTTTTTTAAATGAACAGTATACTGTTGTTGGGGAAGTTGTAAAAGGAATGGATGTTGTCGATAAAATTAAAAAGGGCACTGTAAGTAACAATGGATCTGTAACAAATCCTGATGTTATTGATACTGCTCATTTGCAACATAATCAATAAATCAAAGGAATAATTATATGGTTGAGATAAAAGACCCAGAAAATACATTAATTCTTGAAACAACAAAAGGCAATGTAGTGATTGAGTTGTTTGCTGATTTAGCTCCTGGTCATGTGGTACGTATTAAAGAGTTAGTGCGTGAAGGTGCTTATGATAATGTTGTTTTTCATCGTGTTATTGATGGCTTTATGGCTCAAACTGGTGATGTGAAGTTTGGAAAAAAAGATAGTGAGAAATTCGATTCATCACGTGTGGGTATGGGGGGGTCAGATAAGCCTGATTTGAAGGCAGAGTTTTCAAATATTTCTCATAAACGTGGTACAGTTTCTATGGCACGCAGCCAGAATCCAAATTCTGCTAATTCGCAGTTTTTTATTTGCTTTGAAGATGCTCCTTGGCTTGATCGTCAATATTCTATATGGGGGCAGGTTATGGAAGGTATGGAAAATGTTGATAAGATCAAGCGTGGTGAGCCTGTTGTAGAGCCTGATGCGATTATCAAAGCCAGAATTGCTGCAGATACAAAGTAGTATTAGAATATTGTGCAGATAATTTCTGTTTACGGTTTAATTTGGAATTTTATTGAAGTTGGTGTGAACTGTGTATTTTGGTGTAAATAGAATTTTTCAATTTTGAATTATTTCGAAATAACAAGCCTTATTGAAATTGGCTTTTTTACATCAGAATACACGGTTGCTTTATATTATGTTTTTCAAAACAAATATTACAAGATTTTTATGTTTGTAATTTTCTAAGTTTTTTAGTGAAAAAATGCACTAGGTTTCATGAAGTAAAATATTATTCCGGTATAGCTGAAAAATATTTATTTTTGTTTTGGTTCTGTTACTCCAATTTATTCGAGTAAAATATTATTTCTGTCTTTAAATGTTGAAAAGATATTGAAAAGGGAAGAAATGCTAAAACTATTTTTATTTGTAAAATAAAGTAGCAACCCAGATTATCAGTTTATATTTTAGCAAGAAATTTCACGGTAGGCTTTAAAGCTATAAAATAGAGCACTATTTTGTTTCATAATGTAGAAGATGTGTAATTTTTACTCTGAGCGTAACAAGTATGCGTGATCATAAAATGGATTGAGACAAATTGATTATATTCATACTAAAATTGTTCAAGCATTTATGGTACTAAACACATAAAAATAAAGTCATTTGTTATCAAAATACAATACTTAAGGTTATTTAAGACTGTAGTGGATAAATGTTAGTGTTTTAAGGTATATAATCCAGACACTACAGATATTTTTATTCATCTGGCTGTTTTTAGTGTGTTGATTGTTTGATAATAAATTCTCATTTATTTTGTTGAACTCTCTTAAGGCTGATTTCAGTGTTTAGTAGAGTCAAATCATTTATGGCGCTTATAATAATGCGATCAAAAAAGAAATTATGTTTGGTTGCTAGGCGATATGAATTTGTTCAATCAAAAAGACGAAAATGATGATTAAGACGTTTCACTATAACAAAATCGCTCAAGATGGACAGGCTCGTTTGGGTGAAATTATAACAAAACGTGGACGTATTCGTACACCCGCATTCATGCCCGTTGGAACGGTAGGGACCGTTAAGGCTATGTATATGGATCAGCTACGTGATCTTGGGGCAGATGTTATTTTGGGTAATACTTATCATTTAATGTTGCGGCCTGGGGCTGAGAGGGTTGCACGTTTAGGAGGCTTACATGAATTTGCACGTTGGCCTGAACCTATTTTAACGGATTCTGGTGGTTTTCAAGTTATGTCCCTTTCAGGGATTTGTAAAATCACAGAGAAATGTGTGATTTTTCGCTCTCATATTAATGGAGCGTATTATGAAATGAGTCCAGAACGTTCTATTGAAATTCAAGGACTGCTTGATTCTGACATTCAAATGCAGCTTGATCAATGTATTGCATTACCTGCAAGTGAGAAAGAAATAGAAGCTGCCATGGAGCTTTCATTGCGTTGGGCGCAGCGTTGTAAGACAGCTTTTGGTAATCAACCAGATAAAGCGATGTTTGGTATTGTTCAAGGCGGTGATAATATGAAGTTGCGTGAACGTTCTGTTCAAGCATTGAAAGAGATGGATTTGAAGGGCTACGCTATTGGAGGACTTGCAGTTGGTGAATTTCAAGATGTTATGATGGCGGTATTGGATGCTACTTGTTCTCTTTTGCCAGAGAATAAACCACGCTATCTCATGGGAGTGGGCACTCCAGATGATATTTTAAAAAGTGTCGCTCGAGGTATTGATATGTTTGATTGTGTTTTACCAACGCGTGCTGGGCGTCATGGTTTAGCTTTTACCCGCTTTGGTAGAATAAATTTGCGCAATGCACGTTATGCAGAAGATTCTCGCCCTCTTGATCCACAATCGCCTTGCCCTGCTGCACGTGATTATAGTCGTGCTTATTTGCACCATTTAGTCAAATCTAATGAAGCTCTTGGTGGCATGTTGTTAACTTGGAATAATCTTTCTTATTATCAACAGCTTATGCAAGGTATTCGTACTTCCATTAAAGCAGGATGTTATGCTGATTTTTGTGCAGAAACAAGTGCCTTATGGGAGCAAAGCAATAAGGCATTAGCGCATTAAGTATGTGTCTATTTTTGGCGGTATTTGAATTGTTTTTCATTGTGTTAAGTTTATTTTCTCATGAAGAGAGTTTTTCTTAACAGTTTTGATTGACGAGAGTAACTTTTTTGAAAAATATAAAACTGCGCTATCATAAAAAATGAATTGCGCAGTTTTATTGAAACATTTTCTCTGTACTGTTAATTTACAGAGATTATTGCTCCGATACGCATTACCTGATCCGGAGAAAAACAGTTTGTTTTCTGTTTCTAGATAACTTTTTAGATTAACAATGTTAATTACAGGTTAGTGATTTCTTAAAGAAGTATGAAAATTGCATTTTTTATACAAGATCTTTAAATACGCAACATATATTAGCATGGTGCTGTTTATTATGTTTCAACCAATATTATGAACACTCGTTTTTTGTTTTACTTAATTTGCTGTTACAGTTTGTAAGCAGTTGCTTGTATAACATTTATTTCAAAATTATGACTATGGTTGATTTAAATGCTGAAAAATAGCATCTGAAAGCTTGTTAATAGTATTACACGTCATTTTGACGATTACGATTTATTCAAGCTAATACAACTTAAATTGGATGAGCTTGCGAGAAGAGGGTAAGCTGCTTTTATTTTTATGACTGTTGTTGTTTTATGGGTTTGATAATAAAAGCTATTGAATAAATAGATTTGATAAATACTTCAAAGTATCTCTCTTTTGCAATATTCACATTAGAAAATGTGCGTATATTAATATTAACAGTGTCAATATTTTATTCTTATAAAACAGTATGTTTCATTATTTTTTGCATTGAGAAAGAAATTGCCTGTTTCACTTAGAATACAGTTTTTTAATTTTGCAAAAACCCCCAAGCTCTCCTTTCGCAGAGCTTGAGGATTTTAATTATATTAATTAGCCATTTCTTTTTTTAGATTTGCATCAATTTTATCGAGAAATCCTGTTGTAGAAAGCCATTTTTGTTCTGGTCCGATCAAAAGTGCGAGATCTTTTGTCATAAAACCTTCCTCAACAGTGTGAACACAAACTTTTTCTAATGTAACAGCAAAGTTTTTCAACTTCTCATTGTTGTCAAGTTTTGCACGATGAATCAGACCACGTGTCCATGCAAAAATAGAGGCGATAGAATTTGTTGATGTTTCTTCACCTTTCTGATGCTGACGGTAATGACGTGTTACTGTACCATGCGCAGCTTCTGCTTCAACAATTTTACCGTCTGGTGTCATAAGAACGGAAGTCATAAGACCAAGGGAACCAAAACCTTGAGCAACGATGTCTGATTGAACGTCACCATCATAGTTTTTACATGCCCAAACATATCCACCTGACCATTTGAGTGCTGAAGCAACCATATCATCAATTAAGCGATGCTCATAATGTAATTTGCGGCTTTCAAATTCAGTTTTAAATTCTGTATCGAATATTTCTTGAAAGATATCTTTGAAACGACCATCATAGGCTTTTAAAATAGTGTTTTTTGTCGAAAGATAAACTGGAACATTTCGTTGTAGGCCGTAATTGAAAGATGCGCGGGCAAAGTCGCGGATTGATTCATCAATATTGTACATGGCCATAGCAACCCCTGCGCTTGGGGCATCAAAAACATCGTGTTCTATAATCTGACCATCATCACCAACAAATTTGATACTTAGCTTCCCTTTACCAGGGAATTTAAAATCAGTTGCTTTATATTGGTCACCAAAAGCATGACGCCCAATAATAATAGGTTTTGTCCAGCTAGGAACGAGGCGTGGGACATTTTTACAGATAATGGGCTCACGAAAAATGACCCCTCCTAAAATGTTACGGATTGTGCCATTTGGCGACTTCCACATTTTTTTTAAGTTAAATTCTTTAACACGTGATTCATCAGGAGTGATAGTTGCACATTTTACACCAACTCCATATTGTTTAATAGCATTGGCAGAATCAATAGTAACTTGATCATTGGTTTCATCTCGGTTTTTGATGGAAAGATCATAATATTTAAGATTAATATCGAGATAAGGGTGGATCAATTTGTCTTTTATATGCTTCCAAATAATACGGGTCATTTCATCACCGTCGATTTCAACGACGGGATTTTCTACTTTGATCTTTTCCATTAGAAGTCCTTTTTCATTTAAGTAATATTACCTTCTATAACACTTTCAAGTCTATGATGAAAAGTAAAAATAAGTGATAATAGAAGAGTATTAAATTTCATAAGCAAAGAGTTATTGAATATATCAATAAGCTGTTTTGTAATTTTTATTTTTTAAAACAAAATTATAATGGATAAAAATAAACTTTATGAAATAACCTTTGTTTTTTTCTGTATTTGTTTTAATATTTATTTATGTTATATAAAGGTGTTATTGGAATACATCAGCTCAGATGGGGAGGGGAGAAGAATGGTTTTTATTAATTCATCTCAGTTAAACATAAAAATTGATGAATATCAAAAGCACAGTTTACCTATAGAGCAGCATTTTGGCGAAACGCCTCACGACACTATTCAGGCACCATCTGTATCTATTGATACTAAAGATATTTTTCCTTTAAAATTTTATGATGCATTATCATATATTAAAGAGGTATCTGATGATAAAATTCAAACTGCCGAAGCTTTATCTCCTGTAATGGAGTCCACTCATTCTGTTGCTTTGTGGGGAGATTTAATTGACGCTGATTCTTCACAATTTCAAGGTTATGATGATGTTCCAAGTGGTCACTTTCAAATTTATGCTCCTTTGACAATAAGCGATAATCAATTGAAGGATCTTGTACATTCCTTAGCAAAAGAAGGTAAATTGCTTGGAGGATCACAAGCTTTATTTAAAGCTTTAGATCATAATACTGCCAGAATATACAATCAATCAGCGATGGAAAATTTTACTGGAAGACCTGTTGATTGGAAAAAAGGCTATATGTTTGGCACAATGTGGGATCGCCGCGTGATTGATGAAAAATTAATTCAACAATTTGAACAAGAAGGTAAGCAGATATTTACTGGAGCTATAGGATCTATACATTTTTCTATTGTGTATTAAATGTTTTATAAAATTGTTTAATCCATTTATAGATTTGTTAAAATTTTACGATAATTTTTATAAAAAATTGCGTCTTGTGAATAAGTTAGTCAAAAAGATTTGTAAATTTTATGGTCATTTTGCCTGTCACTAAGATTATAATCTACTAGTTTAAATACAACTCAACACTATAAGGAAAGAGCTGTAACTCAAAAATAAAATCACTAACCTTAGTTTGGACTAGTTTTTTGAGAAAACCTAGAAAATATTAAAGTTTTTAGCTTAAATCTTATCTAATTTTAATAGTGTAAGTGTTTTTTGACATTGCACTTAGGGATAGCTGCACGACATTAATAGATAGAAAAATATCTAGCTTTAAAATTCTTTTCTACATTTATGAAATCTATTTTAGAACGTATAAGTAACAATGAACGCTTTTATTATTGGTATTTGAGTTTCTGTATTCTTTACTAATAACAAAAATAACGGGATTTTCTTCTTCGATAAACTATAAACGAAAGCTTTTGGTAATCAAAATTTTTAAAAGTATAAGCACTCTTAAACTATTCTTTCCTATTTTGAAAATTTAACAACATTCCTTTTTATCTAAGAAAATAATTCTCAATTTTGCTCAAATTCTTTTAGTGTATAGTTTTTTGAGTATCTTCAATTTCTCTTATTTCTAATTTTGGAAGATTACGAACAATTTTCATTGTTTCTAAACTTACAGTAATTACCCGTTGAAACAATTCTAAGGGATAAGCAGGGTTACCAACAGTCTCCACAGCATAGCGATTAGCATCATTAACAATGCCACTTGCTTTATCAATTTTCACAATTTGCCTATCCATAACCCATTCAAGAGCAGGTCTACCGTTTACTATATAGTCATAAGCTTCCAATGGGATATTTTGCATAGTAATTTGTGCATTATAAATTACAGTGCTTTTATCAATATCACCACGCTTACCAGCAAACTTCATCTTTTCAACACGATAGAAATTCACTTCATCATCAATAACCCAAATGCTTGGATCACCCTGTTTATAGGTGACGGGATATGGCTCGACCTCTTCATAATTTGTATGCAAATCACCAAGCTTTCGACCAGCTTCAGCAAAAGCCCAAAAATCCTCTATCTTTTTAACCGTTGGAATACGAGGCAATTGTTTAGAAAGATTATGAGCATAACGGATACGATAATCTTCAGAATGTAAAACCCCATAAACATAAAAGAAGAGATCATCTTTTGTAATTGTTTCATCAGGGTAGGCTTCTTTAAAATACGCTAATCCTTCATCAGTTATAGCATCACGTCGCTGTAAGCCATCTGCCTTGGCTTCCTTTACGCAATTTTCAAATAAATGAATCTGCTCCTCATCTTTATTGTCTAAAGATGCAGCATTTTCGTAAACATATCGTGGAAAACATTGACTTTTCTCCAGTGCGTCAAGATTAGGTAAATCCTTAGTCATAATAACAGAAAAGTCCTTTTTGACTCCAATGCCTGTGATTTGTATCACTCTGTTTTCGACTGCCTTTTCCATAGGAAATATGAGCGGCATTTGATATACTCTTTCGTTAAGAGCACGATTATAGTAAAGCCACTGGCATGTAAAAGGTCTATAAAGGCTCAGGATAAGACTGTCACTCTCAAATGTTAAAATATTTCCTTTGGTTAACTGTTGTTTGATAGAATGGCTCCAACTGATCTTTCTAGCGTCTGTGTTAATAAAATCATCTACAGAATTTTCACGTGCTTTGCGGTCAGAATGTAGATATGTAGTATTAAAACGTTCCACTTCATTATTATAGAAGGTAATCATATTGCTCATATTCTTTGCTAAGGCTTCACGGCTTGAATTGTATGTCCAAGCATCACGGCTAGTTACAACGCCACAAGAAAAAGTATTGAATAGTTTTAGGTTGTTATTTTTTTTATCTCCCAAGACTAGAAATTTTTCAAAATCATTGTTACGTTTGTTGAGCCAATCACCATGCTCATCTGGTGTAATCACTTGCCAGCCGTGTTCACTCTCGATGCAGCCAATACTACCCAAACGCTGCACTTCAGAAAGTTTCTCTTTTCTCGTGAGATTATCACCAATATCATAATAGTAAATTTTTCCACGTTGTTGTGCTTCGGGATTTTTAATAAGAATAGAAATAGCAATGGGGGCTCGGCTTCCCGAACCAAAAATTTTACCACCTTCTTTTCGAGAAAGTTCTCCAGAAGTTCGTTGATCCCCCCGTAAATGAAAAATATAAAGACTGCTAAATTCTTCACTTAAACATTTTCTTAAACCATTCATAGAACGCGCATTAATAAAACCTGCATTTGTAACAAAGCCTATAACTCCAGCATCATCAATACGATCACTCGCCCAACGAATTGCACGAATATAACTGTCATAAAGCGACCGTAGACTAATTCCTTTAGATCGAGCTGCATAAGTTTCACGGATACGATTATCTAATTTAGGATAGCTAATATTCTTCGCATTGTCGTTTTCACTTTTCTGCCCTACAGAATAAGGTGGATTACCAACAATAACACGAATATTCAGATTTTGCTGATGCGACCGACGTGTACTGTTCTCCTCCATCAAATCACTAAGCAGGTCTTTTTCTTGCTCCTGTTCTTGTTCATAAAGTTGAAACGTATCGGTTAAGCAAATCCCCTCGAATGGTATGTAATCTCCACCCATAATGCCATGATATGTCGCCTCAATATTAATAGCGGCGATATAGTATGCCAACAGCACTATTTCATTAGCATGGATCTCATGACGGAACTTGTATTCCATTTCCTCCCGTGTAATCAGGCCAGACTGTAAAAGCCGTGTGATAAAAGTTCCCGTTCCCGTAAAGGGATCCATGATGTTAACACCCGGTGAACCAAGCGTTTGCCCAAATTCAGTCTGTAACACCTCATTGACTGAGTGAATAATAAAATCGACAACTTCAACAGGAGTATAAACAATCCCCAGTTTTTCCGCGGTGCGTGGAAAGGCATAACGAAAAAACTTATCATAAAGCTCTAAAATCAAATTTTGTTTTGCTTGTGGATCAGTAATTCCACTGGCTCGTAATTTTACACTATCGTAAAATTTTTCAAGATCTTTGGATTCTTTTTCAAGATTAGCTTCATTCAGAACATCAAGCATACGCTGCATGGCACGCGATACAGGGTTATCACGAACAAACTGATACCCTTCAAACAATACCTCAAACACAGGGCGTGTGATAACATGCTGTGCAAGCATCTCAATCGCGTCATCTTCTGTGATGGCATCATTTAAATCATTACGCAGTTCTGCCAAGAACTTGTCAAAAGCCTGCCTAGCTTCAGTATCTGGCTTTGCTAAAATACTTGTTAAACGCGTGATATGATTTTTGGCAATTTCAGCAATATTGCTAGCCCAATCCTTCCAATAATGACGCGTACCACAATTTTTGACCATCCTTGCCTTGATCGCACGAGAAAATTCATCAACACAAAAAGAAAGTTCCCCTTGGATTTCATTTGTAGCAATAAAATCTTGCCCCGATGTTCCTATGCGCAATTCTGCAGATTTTGACCGTGTTGGTGGGAGGTCGTCTACAACAGAAGTAACAGCTTGCAACTCAGAATTTTGAGTAATGCCGATAATTTCAATCCTATTGCTTACATCTTGCCCTAATGATGCTTGATTAATCGTAGCATCAAGACGGTCATCATGAGCGCGTAAAGCATTTAAAATTTGCCAGATAACGCGATACTTTTCATTGTTGTTTAAGGCTTGTTCCACTGGAATACCATAAGGAATTCCAACTGGTAGAATAACATAGCCCATTTTTTTACCTTCAGCACGACGCATCACACGCCCAACGGACTGAACAACGTCTATCACGCTCTTACGCGGGTGTAAAAATATGATGGCATCAAGAGCTGGAACATCCACCCCTTCAGATAAACAACGTGCATTCGTCAAAACACGGCAAACATTATCCCCGGCATCAGCTTTCAACCAATCAAGCAATATACTCCGCTCTTTAGCCTTAAATTTGCCATCAACATGTTCAACTTCACATTTCAGAAATGGCTCGTTTTCAGTATTCTCTTTGTTGATATAATCAAGATATTCTTCAACAACTGCAGAAAACTCATCATGGAGCAATTCAGAGCTTTTGATGTCTTTACAAAATGCTAAAACACGCTGCATAGGGGTAGGGTCAAAGCTAACATCGGCTTTCATATCGGTTTTGGTTAGGGCCTTATAACACCCGATGATCTTTGTTGCATCATCAAGGAGAAGTTCCTTACTATCACTAAGGCGCTTTTGTACAGCTGAACTCACAAGTCCTTCATCCATTGCTAATACAATAACTTTGTAGTCCGTTAAAAGACCTTCTTGCACTGCCCATGAAAAACCGCGATAAAAAAGTGTTTTGCCAAAGATCTGCTCATCATCCATTGAAGCAAGAACTGCACCAACTGCGTTGGCTTGACTTTTTACGTTATCACCAAAAATACGGGGTGTTGCTGTCATATAAAGTCGTTTTTTTGCACGAATAAATTCATTAGAGTGCACTTTAACGAAATTAGATTCACTTTCTCCACTCAGTGTTGCACCTGTTGTACGATGAGCTTCATCACAAATGACAAGATCGAACGCAGGCAAGCCATATTTGTTTTGGGCATCAGAAACAACTTGAATGGATTGATAGGTTGCAAACACAACAGTCATTTCGTCTGCCACAACATCGCTAGCATTTTTTGCAAGTTGAGCAGCATTGGTTGTTGCTGGAAAAACAAGATCCGACACATCAATTTCAGCAATATCATCGTTATTTTTACGACGTTTTCCAACTTGTGTATCTGAACACACTGCAAAGGATCTTAAGTGGATTTGTGCATCGGTTGCCCATTCACACACCGTTTGTGACATGAGAGCAAGGGAGGGTACAAGAAATAAGACACGCTTGCCTTTACCTGCTAAATCCTCAGCAATCTTGAGACTGGTAAATGTCTTACCAGTACCACAGGCCATGATAAGTTTGCCACGGTCTGCTTCAGCAAGTCCAGCACGTACAGCATCCAATGCCTCCTTCTGGTGTTCACGCAAATCTTTTTTTGGGGCCAGAACAATTTGATTTTTAGCTGCAAAGATTTCCCAACGGATAGGACTTTCTTGCATATCAGAAAGATTGATCCGTATAACAGGGATACTTTGCCCTTCTTTCATTGTTTCAGCATTGTCACTCCAAGGTTTTTCGGTGCTGTCTATAAAAACACGTCGCTTGAATGGAGATTTACCTGATGCTGAAATAAAGCTGTCAATATCTTTTTTTCTAATTCTATAGTCTGCATCATAGAATTTACATTGGATGGCTGCAAAACCGTCTTCTTTACGAAGCTTTGCGACAAGATCTATACCGGTATCGCGAGCATCCCAACCATTTTCTTTAGCCCAATCTTTAAAGGTTTGAACATTTTCATATTCACCACATTGGGCAGGATCATGAGTGAGATAAGCAAGAGCAAGACGCTCAAAATATGTTCCTTTGTCCCGTTGGGTACGTGCTTCTTCACGATATGTCTGCAAAAGCGACTGTAGTGTCTTCTCTGCCATATATTCCCCGCTCATTATCCCGCGTAAAAGTATCTTCAACTATCGCGTTTAGAAAAACTCGTCAACCTAGCAATATATTGTTCTACACAAAAGATACAAAATTACTTAACAAATGAGCTGTTTTATTTGTAGACAGAATAAATCTTATAAATTTCTATTATTTTTTATAATAAAACAGTGAAATTATATTATTTAGCATTGTTACTTTTTATAATCGACATGCTATTTATAGTATGTTTTCGGTTGTTCATTCATGTAAATATTGGCTGCATCCTTTTGACGAATGTGATTTATATTTACAATCTCTGTCATGTATTTTTCTTTTCTATATGAATAACACCTTCACTTTCATCAGAAGAATGGAGGCGGGGCGTTATCATTTATTGTGTCATCTTTATCTGGTGTGGTGTTTATGGCGTTTTGCACTGTATTTTGTTGCGTTTCATTAAACAGTTCACACTCTATGCTTGTTGTATAACCGCCTTGCTGTATCCAATTTATATTTGATACTTTTGATACGCCATTGTTTCGGTAATATGGGTGGAAAGGTGGGGCTATTGTTACCAGTGCAGATTTATAAAAGCAGAACAAATGAGGGTATTTGATAATCTCAAACTTTCCGATAGAAAAAATGAACGCCATTATAAAACCACTTGCCCGTATTGGTAAAACAATTTCGGATCATTGGTGAATTAGTGTGGTTTGTGTAGGCTTTGGTTGTTATACTTGTGTCAGATCGCGTCAAAAGAACTTATTTAAAAGCTTACAAGAAAGGCAGAGTAATCTAGTGGATATCTTTTAAAGGGCAGAGGAAAGCAAGGAATGAAAAAATATCTTACGATTATACTTAATGCATCCGCTGCTCTTTTAGAGATTGTGGTGGATGTTTGTCAGATTAGAAAGAACGTTGAAGAACACAAATAAACAGAGGAATCTTTAAAGGCACTAACACGTGACTGGAAATAAAAGGCGAGATTAGCAAGAAAAGTGATGCTGGTATGCATTCTGGTCTTTCTGACTGGGTGTGTAGTAACAAATGAAGATGCTGCTTGTATTGGGTGGTTGCCAGTGCATTTGGATCAAAAAGATTACAATGTGATCAGTTCAAGCTTAGCAAGAGATATTTTAAAGAGTAGTGAGTGTGGGAAACATTTGTATAGGTTGTTAGAGAACCAATTCACAAGAGTTCAAGGGAATTGTTAGAGGGCAAGTTAGAAAATCTTATTCTCTAACCTTACTATTTTTGAACTTAAAAAAGGATAATAAAACCAAATAGATATAAAGCAACTGGTACGCCCAAGGGAAATTGGCTCTATCCCATGAGTAATCCAAACCTTCCCAAACGAGCTCTTCTTGATCATCAATCCAATTGCCAATGAGCTTTCCGTCT
>NZ_JACJIR010000003.1:0-186486 GCF_014138465.1 Bartonella chomelii | reverse complement strand
TTGGTTATCGTGCATATTACACTAGGACAATAAAAACACTTATGAAAAAAGAAAAGGCTTTCTTGTCAGATCTTACTTACTTCTGACAGCTGGAAAATATGACTAAACACTTGCACCTAATAAAGCTACAATTACTCTAAGTGCGCTAATCAAAAATCTAGCATCCAAAAATATTAGATGATATAAACTCTTTGCTCATAATAAAGTATTATAATTTTTATAAGTTGGTAGGTGTTTCAAGCATGTACTTATCCATCTTTTGAAATGCTAGAGGTAATTGTTTCTCCTTTTAAGAAAGAAAGCTGCCATGAGTTAGCAGCTTTCTTGTTGTGATGATCAATTATGATCCATTGCAGCAGTGCTTTTTAAGCAAAGCTTTTAAGTAGGCAGCAATGTTTACGGCTTTTGGCACCATAATAGCCACATACAGTCGCAATAACAGCACCGATAAGGCTACCTAAAAAGCTCCACCATCCAATTGTAGAAGCTGTTCCAATAGCTTTGTCTGCAAAGTTTTGAGCGCTCTTTGCTGTTTCTTCAAGGTGATGAGACAGTGTGTCGACTTGTTGGTTGAAATTTTTGATTGCCTGTTCAGTTTTTACCCGTGCTTCTTGATAAAGAGTGATTGCACGATCTGCAGTGTGTTCAGCTTCAGCCTGGGTCATGCCATTGCTCGTAAGAGCGCGGATTACATCTTTGCGATCAATATTATCTGTAATCGTTTCAAGGCGGCTAGATAAACGATTTCCTAGCTTCTTAAGATAGACAGAATAACCGGTAGGATTATGCATCAAAGCTGTGATGACAGACTGTATATCATCTAAGCTCTCTTTATAAACGTTATTCAAACGTTCAGGGTTAAGAGCTGGAATATTACTTTCATTAAGTACTGTTCGTAAATCCTTGCCTAGTTTATCAAAATCAATTTTATGGCTGTTTTTATCATTCAACAGTTTGTTAAAATAATCATAATCTGAAGATGAGAAGAGGGTACCGATCCCTTTTCCTAGGCTAGAAATAGCGTTTTTGGAGCTAGATGCAACGCTTGAGAGGGTTTGAGCCCCCATGTGTGCTGCTCCGGAAACGAATAGAGTTGTCTGAAGTGTTATAAGAAGCATGAGAAGAGCCCAGGTTAAGAAACCATGTGCTGCTCCTGCTTGTTTTGCAAAATGTCCAGCAACAAAGCCACCAATAGCAAGACTAAGAAACATCACAATAATGGAACCGATGCCAACAGACATCAAAACCCCTCCAAAAGGTGCAGAAGAATAGAGGTCAATTTGTCCTAAACCTAAAGCTGCGAGCAAAAAAGAAAAGCAAATTGAAGTAGCAATAGCTGTAATCAGTCCTGCAAAAAGAGCTGACCAAGAAAGAGGCCTATGAAATAGTGGACGCTGAGGTTCCACAATTTTTTCTCCATGAAAATGTGGATTTAATGACGTTTCTGTTGGAATGCGCGTTTCCATTTGTTTATCTCCTTCTATGAGTATTGATATACAACGCATGATCTGCGTCTATGTTTCAATCTAGGGAGATATTGATAGAAGGAAAGGGTACGCCTGATGATGCCAGATCTTTAGAGAGCTATATCCGTTTTAAATAAACCTTGAAAATAAGCGTCTCATTGCCATGATCATTTATAATAATCATATTTACTAAAGGGGCCTAATAATGTGATGCTCTTTAAAGAGTAGTACAGTGTTATAGTAGTGTAATGGGGCCTCTTGTTATGATTTTTAGATGCGGGAACTTTTGTAAGATGAGCTCTTGTAAATGGTTATACTGTTTTTACTGCAATGGATGATGAGGGCATATATAGTATTTATGGTGCGCTAGGAATATATTATTATTTTTTTATTGGCAAGCCGCATTGAGCAACCTTTGTTATGTCCGCTTTGTGGGGTTATAAATAAATTGCTGATGCTGATCAAAGTTATAGAACAATAAACGATGATATTGTTCTTGTTTTTTTGAGTATATTGATACTTTTGCTGATAGAGCAGATAAGAATTACACTGTCTTGGAAAGAGTGCTCACAATGGTCCAAACGTGATAAGAATACATGTTAGAAATAAAAAAGCTCTCTATTAATTTTGAGACAAAACGCCAATAAGCACTAGTGTTACAGGTTATAAAAAGAACAATTAAGAGGGAAAGAGAGGCTCAAAAATAGTGTTCCTTAATAGAGAGAAAAACTGGTGATTGGAGTAAGTGATGCATGGCGAAATACAGAAAAATTGATCACTTAGCTTATCGCCATTACAATTTTGACTTAAATTTACGGAACTGAATGGCAAAAATAACATCAATATATTTGAGATTGTTAAAACTATTTTTGCTTGTTTAATAGTAATTTGGTGGCAAAAAATTATATGTGAAGGATTTTTTGAACAACACTCTACTTTGTTAGAATGATATGCGATGTTCATACTAAGAATAGTTTGATAATTTTTTAGCCATTGGCTTTGATATATAAGTGTTTCAAAAATATTTTGAATCTATCAATATAGCGGGTTAAACAACAGGAATTGTTTATTTTTCCAAAGTTTGATTTATTGCGATGTGTAGGAGTATATTTGTTATGCCAAGTTTAATTATACTGTATAATAATTTTTTATAGAAAAAATGTAACAACTAAAAAAGCCTTGTCAGAAACAAGGCTTTTTAGTGATTAAGTTATACAATATACAAGAAATTAGAATTTATAAGATACTCCAGCACGAAAATCATTAGTCTTGTAATGAAGTTCAAAGCTATCTTTAGCAAATTTCTTTTTTCCGAAATCCGAATAACGATACTCTGCACGCAAAATAACATCATCAGTCATTGCAAAATCAATACCCGCACCAAAAGTGTAACCGATCATTGTTTTTGTTTCATCCACCATATTATTAAGCTCTT
The DNA here is from genome assembly GCF_014138465.1 of Bartonella chomelii. Lineage (NCBI taxonomy): Bacteria > Pseudomonadati > Pseudomonadota > Alphaproteobacteria > Hyphomicrobiales > Bartonellaceae > Bartonella > Bartonella chomelii. Next base: position 183,585 of record NZ_JACJIR010000003.1, on the reverse strand, counting down.
TGTCGTGGGTTTCTGTACTTGATAGCGATAGAATATTTTGGAACTGTCCATAAGCAACACCACCAGCAATATAAGGCATAATACGATCAGCAGCAAAACCGATACGTATCCGTGTGGCACCTGTCCATTTTTGGTTTAAAGTATACTTAAATGTTATAATATTTTTTTGCGCCTCTTCTGTATCAATTGTATTTTCTCTTAATTGGACATCTCTTCTAGACAGTCGATGTTGGCCACTCTCATGATTTGGTATTAAGTTGTTTTCTCCTGGCATATCGTCTGTAGATGGTGGGGTAATTACGATAGTGTTTGTATTTTTTCGTGCAGATAGAATTATATCCGTATCAATGCTTAGGATAAGACCATTGCTGAGATCAACATTGGAACCTGCATAAAAACCACCTATGAAACCAGAAAGTTTAGGCAAAAATTTTTCATTAACTGGAACCCATTTTTTAGGTCTACCACTTTTATCAGGAAGTAAGGGAATATCATCATCATGACTCATTGCGGAAATCTTACTTGAGAAACCACCAACTTGGCCCCCAATATAAAAACCATTCCAAGAAAAAGTAGGTGGTCTAACAATTGGTGAAACACCCATTTTATAATTTTCTTTAAAAACTATACTATCTGCTGCTTGTACTAAAGAAATTGCAGCTAAAGTGAAAATAGATGTAGCTATTAAACATTTTGTATTCATATTTTTCTCCAAAGGCAATAATTTAAATACGTAATGTTATTTTTACATCAAAAAATTTACAAAATGTTGATTTTTTCTTTGTCTTAAAAACAATGCTTTACAATATATTCTGAAGCTTTTTTTATGCAAGACAAGCTTATATGTGCTTGTTTTTGTTTTTTTATGTAAATAATCAAAACGATTTTAATATTATATCATTTTGTTTTTAATTTCTTTAAGAACAGGCACAGTAACACGCTCTTTCAGTTTAGGCAGCACTCCTCCAATATCGTTGATGCAGGCACCAAGTCATTTCATTGGGGTTGTTATTCTTACTCTTCCTTCAGCTTCTGACTCAGCAATGCTTAATGTTATAAATAGCTGTAATATGAAAAGATTGTCCTGTTTTCTTTTGTATATTCACAGACTGCCCAAAGAAGAAAAAAGATCTTTTATGGATTAATTGATGGCTATTCTTAATGCACTCAGAAATATAAGTATCATAACATAATAACTGGATTAACCATTTCCGGGAAAGATATGAAGATATAAAGCGTATAACTTGCGCTTCATCTGGAGATGAGAAGAAGCTTGAAGTTTTAAATGTTTTGTTCACGGAACGGCATAAGTAATGTCTTCTACTACCCTTAATATTTCTTGTTTTTTTATGTTGTAGATAAAACTTCCCACCTTACAATAATATTATAAGTAAAATTACTCCTAAACTTTTAGAGTTCTTTATTAGCCTAGAAACAAATATTTGCCAACGCAAATGAGCGCAAGGATCATATCATTGCTGAGTTAACTCAAAGGCAGAACAACTTAAATGTTTAACGATCTTATAGACTGTTTAGTTTAATCCAAGTAGCAAAAATATTAGAATTAGAGTCTAAAGATTTACTAGTTATTTTTACATTTATTATTGGGTTTATTCTTGTGTTCCAAGAGGGTTTTTATTATCATTATTAAAGTAAAATTAATAAAAAAATTAATGGATTGTAATCCGCATCTTAAATATCCAGTGGAATAGAAAAGACCGTTTCTAGCGCAAAAATCACAGCCAAAGGATTAGTATGCTTGAGGGAGTAAATTCAAAGACAGTGCACATATTAAAAAGATATCAATTAAAGCACAACCCTTTTCAATACACGCGTTTTTTACGCCACAAGTAAGGTGTATCCAAAATTAAGGAAAATAATAATGGAAACTCCCTTCATAGCAAAAGTAGCGCAAAAATATAATTTATCAGAACAAGAATTTCGTGAAGCACTCTTCAAAACATGTATCAATTTCAATATTTCTGAGGAAGATTTTGAAGATTTTATTTATCTTGCCGATGGGTATGGATTAAACCCTCTAAACAAAGAAATATACGCTGTTCCTAAAAAAAATGGCATCATCCCAGTTGCTACTGCCGCTGGGTGGATCAAGATGATTAAGTCAAGTCCTAACCTCTATGATATAAAACTTCAAAAAAACACTGATAATGAAGATAATCTGCTTTCTGTTACATGCGCTATGTATTTGAAAGGCATTAAATATCCAGTAAGAATATCCGAATATTTAAAAGAATGCGAACAGGATACAGAATATTGGCGGAAATATCCTGCTCGCATGTTGCAGAATGAAGCAATTAAACAATGTGCACGTCTTGCCCTCGATTCTGTTGGTCCTTTTTTTTATGAAGAAGATGAAGCTTTTTATAAAGAAGAAGGTGTAGCTGATCTTATTCACGAGATCATTTGCCACAAATGAGGCTAATTATAATCTCCAAAACGAGAGGGTATCTGTTGAATTGCTTGTGTAAATCAAAGAGTTAATGAAACAAACACAAAACAGAGTGGTTTCAAGCTTGTTTAAGAAAAGTTAGAGCTTCAAGCAGTGACAGCATTGTCAGTAAAACGACTAAAAGCTTGCCGACAAGTAAATATAAAACTACAAAAATAAATTCATCCCAAAATGCTTAGAAAGTGAAACAGTATCATTTTATGAAATGCCAGCTATAAAATGGGGAAATAAACGCAAAGAGAGGGTAATTAAAAAGTACAGCCTCGAACGTGAGATTACTGTCACTCAATGCGGATTTATTCCCCATCCTACAATTGAAATGGCAAGTGCTATTCCTGATGGTCTCATTGGGGATGGAGGCCTTATAAAGGTCAAATATTCTCAACCAACAACGCATGTACGTTTTTTGTTAGATGGTAAAATCAAGCCTGAATATATCTTACAAATGCCATTCCAAATGGCTTGCACAGGACGAAAATGGTGTGATTTTGTCAGCTATAATCTTTGGCTTAAAGGCCAACACACTCATTTGTGTATAAAGATTCAACGCATCTCACGCGATGATGAACAAATTGAACGTATCAATAAAGCTGTCAAAACATTTTTAGAAGAAATAAAACAAAAAATGCAAATCTTTATACAAGCTGCTTAATGCTATGGGGGCGCTCTTTTACTTACATGTCTTCTTGAGTGCTCCCACCATCCTAAAAAGAGACAGGCAATGAGATGATATTTAATGATGGCGATAGATATGTCACAATATGTGAATGTACATAGCTTTGCAACGTATCAATAACAAGTTCGAATTGGGTGATGCAAAAAACTTTTCCCGAACCATATAAACTAGGTAGAGCAGTAAGATGAAGAAAAAAGTCTTATTTTTTCAAAGAAAATAAGCTGCAAATAGGAACAATTTAGGTAAAGTTATATAAGCTGCAGAAGATAGACTAAAAGATGGTCTAAAAATTATCAAATTAAATAAAAATCTATATATTCCGATATATTAAAGACAAAAAATGGTGCCCAGAAGAGGACTCGAACCTCCACACCTTGCAGTACAGGTACCTGAAACCTGCGCGTCTACCAATTCCGCCATCTGGGCAATATAATTTATCTAAGCTTGAGAAATAACTCTGTCAATGATCATTAGTTTACTAAAAATATTAGAGTTAAAGTACTTATCTCTATAGACTGCAATTATAATAATGATTTAAGGCGTAATGATTTTTTTTGATAAAATTGTTGAATCAGAATTGAAGTCGTAAATAATAGGAACACCGGTCGCTAATTCTTGAGATACGATTTCTTCATTGCTTAGACCTTCAAGTGCCATAATAAGAGCGCGAAGAGAATTACCATGTGCTACAATTAAAACAGTTTGAGAGCGCAAAATATGGGGCTGGATATGGTAAAAATAATAAGGCCAAACACGTGCACCTGTGTCACGCAGGCTTTCTCCATTAGGTGGCGCAATGGCATAAGAACGGCGCCATATATGCACTTGTTCTTTCCCCCATTTTTGACAAGCATCATCTTTATTTAAGCCGGATAAATCACCATAATCGCGTTCATTCAATGCTGAATTTTTTATCAATTGCAAATCTGTTTGTTCTGTTTGTTCTAAAATATGCTGAGCAGTTTTTTGTGCACGCTGTAAGGCTGATGTATAAGCAACATCAAATTTTAAGCCAGATTCTTTTAATTTTTTTCCTGCTTTTATTGCTTCTGCATGACCTTTTTCTGTCAAATCTGGGTCTTTCCAACCCGTGAAAAGATTTCTAAGGTTCCATTCACTTTGCCCATGACGGATTAATACGAGTGTACGTCCCATTATAAATTTCCTGCAGTTGATTGATTAACGTTAATCGTTCAGGTTTAAAACATCCAGCATTGAATAAAGACCATTTTTATGATTTTTTGCCCACAAAGCTGCTTTTAATGCACCGTTGGCAAAAATAGAACGTTCTTGTGCTGAATGTGAAAGAACAATATGTTCATTTGAACCTGCAAAAATAACACTATGGTCCCCGACAACTGTTCCACCCCGCAAACAGGCAAAACCAATGGTGCCTTTTTTGCGTGCGCCTGTAAAGCTTTTGCGTTCGCTGACATAGACATCTTGGAACTGAACATTGCGGCCTTCTGCTGCTGCATTTCCAAGAAGAAGAGCTGTTCCAGAAGGAGCATCAACTTTGCCAGAATGATGCATTTCAGAAATTTCAATATCAAACTCTTCAGATATTAACGTTTTAGCTGCTTTTTTTACAAGGTTAGCCAAAAGATTAATTCCAAGGCTCATATTTCCAGATTTGACAATGGTTGTATGCATCGCAGAAGTTGCAATTTGTGCCTCTTCTTCTTTGGTAAATCCTGTTGTTCCTATAATGTGAACAATGCCTTTTTGGGCTGCATAATCAGCATAGATAATAGTGGCTTGTGGCTGGGAAAAGTCTAAAATACCTTCAGCGTCAGAAAAGGCTTTTTCAGGATCATCGGTGATTGGAATTCCAAGAAGGTTTGAACCAATCAATACGCTGGTATCTTTCCCTACAAAAGATGATCCTTTGCGCACAAGAACACCACAAAGTTCTACGCCTTTTCTATGTTGGAGAGCTGTAATTAACGTACGCCCCATTCTCCCATTAGCACCAACAACTGCAAGGCGCATGTTTTTCTCCTTATGACACTTTACTCCCTGATTATAGGCAAATTCTTTTCTTTTTGCCAACTATTCTTTTTTTTATAAAGCTAAATTTAGCACATTTAGCAGTTTAAGCTGAGGGCTTGTTTATGTAGAATTTTGTAAGAAGTATATTTTTTATCATTATAGCAATAAATATTGAAAATGTAGGTAAAGTATTTTCAAAGTATATTTCTTAAATTGCATTGTAATTTTTGTACTTCACTACAATAAATAATAACTTTCTGTTATATAATGTATATTAATTGTAAAATTAAGAACGCCGTTTTTTTACCTATATGTAAATTATTTCAACAATATTATTGATAGCTGTTATATGAGCAAAATTGAATGCTTGCTTTGATATTAATAATATACAGAGATTTTTTTACAATTTGATAAAAATTCTAATTAAGATCGCTACCTATTGGTCAATATAAGATAATTCTAAAAATTACAGTATTCATTGACAAATCAGAAATCCAGATCAGCGTAATGAGAGCTGGGTGTAATTCCACGGATCCTATCATTTAAAAGAGGGCGAAAAGAGGGGCGAGATTTGATCCGCATATACCATTCTCGAATAGAAGGAAATTGCTCCCAATCAATTTCTCCCAAAAAATCAAGTATAGAAATAGAAGCTGCAGCTGCTAAATCTGCATAGGATAGTATAGGTCCAGCTAACCAATCACGAGATGTGCAAAGCCAATTCAAGTAATTCATATGTGGTGGAATATTAGCACGTGCATTGCGTAAAATTTGCGAATTAGGAGCTCCACCACCAATAGCTAACGGCATTTCACGTTTATAGATTCGTTCTCGCACAATATGACGTGTAACTTCATTTTCAAGTTTGTTTAAAAACCAATCATTAAGACGGCGTACTTCGGCGCGTTCTAAAGGGTTTGCTGGAAAAAATTGTTTATCTGGTCGTAAACTACCACGAGTTTCATCTAAATATTCATAAATTACAGTGGCGCCCGATAATGGTATTTCATGTTCAGCAAGGAAAACGGGTAAATGCCCTGCTGGATTGAGTGCAAGGAACTCAGGTTTTCTTGCCCATTCGTTCTCTTCAATAAGGTGGGTTGCTATACCATATTCTTCGAGAATAAGACGTATGAAACGAGAGGCAGAAGATAGGGGATGATGAAAAAGTGTGAGCATAATTTACGTGCTTAAATAGAGTCGATAGATATTTAAGATAACAAGATTTTTATAAAGGTGCTTTGTTGAAAGAACAAGATCATTAGTAATTGCTAACAGTTATGTTTAATAATCTCTTAATGAAGATATCATCTTATTGCGTAACTGCTTGCAAGATAGCTGCACGCAACTCTTCTAACCCCAAAGCTTTTTGTGAAGAGGTGATTAGCAGCTCTGGGTAAGCAGCTGGATGTTTTAAAATATTTTTTTTTGTAGCAGTTACTAAGGTTTCAAGTGCATTTGGTTTGATTTTATCACTTTTTGTTAAAACAATTTGATAAGAAACTGCTGCTTTATCCAGAAGATCTAAGACATCTGTATCATTTTTTTTTATTCCATGACGTGAGTCAATTAAAACGTAAGCACGTTTGAGCGTTGTACGACCCCGCAAATAATCAAAGATCAGACGTGTCCACGCTTCAACACAACTTGGGGGAGCTTTGGCAAAACCATAACCCGGCATATCGACAAGTGCTATAGGGGGAAAGTCTTCTTTCTGATCACTTAAGTTTTCAGGTATAAAGTAATTAAGTTCCTGAGTACGTCCTGGTGTATTTGAAGTGCGTGCTAAACCTTTTTGCTGCACTAGTGCATTGATTAGGGAAGATTTTCCAACGTTAGAGCGTCCTACAAATGCAATTTCTGGGGGTCCTTCAGGTGGAAGACATTGTATTGTAGGCACACTGCGAATGAAAATCCAATTGCGAAAAAAAATCCCAGAAGTTGTAGGACGTTTTGTCATTTATGTCCTTCTTTTTTAGATTTCTTATGGAACATGGCTTTAAGATTATCAAAAAGCTCAATTTTCACTCCTTGACGTTTCATCATGATGCCTTGCTGAATAATTGACAATGTATTATTCCATGCCCAATAAATAACAAGACCAGCAGGGAAGGAAGCTAACATAAAGGTAAAAATGACAGGCATCCATGTGAAAATCATAGCTTGTGTTGGGTCTGGGGGAGTTGGGTTCATCTGCATCTGCAGAAACATTGTTATTCCCATGATTAAAGGCCACGCACCAAGGATAAGAAATGTTGGCACTTCATAGGGTAATAAACCAAATAGGTTAAAAATAGACGTGGGATCAGGCGCAGCCAAATCTTGAATCCAGCCAAAGAAAGGTGCATGTCGCATTTCAATGGTGATATAAAGAACTTTATAAAGAGCAAAAAATATTGGAAATTGAACTAGCATTGGCCAGCAGCCCGCAAGGGGATTGATTTTTTGGGTTTTGTACAGCTCTATCACTGCTTGTTGCTGTTTAACTCGGTCATCTGCATATTTTTCTTTTATTTCTTGCATCATTGGTTGCACTAATTTCATGCGCGCCATAGATTTATAAGATTTGTTAGCAAGTGGGAATAGAAGTACTTTCAAGAGCACTGTAACAAGAAGAATGGCAATACCAAAATTTCCTGTTTGCTTATAAAAAATATCAATAAGAGCGAACATTGGTTTGGTGATGAAATCAAACCAACCCCAATCAATTAAAAGACCAAATTTCCTAATCTTTAATTGGTTTTGATAACGGTTAATGATCTCAACTTGTTTTGCACCCGCAAAAAGATGATTTGTAATAGTTTTTGTTTCATTGGGGGCAACTGTTAAAAGAGAACTTTGTAAGTCGGATTGATAGTGGGTATTTAGTTGATTAAAATAAATAAAACGACTTGTATATTCTTGATCTTGTGGGGGAATAACCACTACAGCCCAATATTTATCGGTAATACCAATCCAACCTCCTGTAACTTTGGAGAAGATCATACTTTTCTGACCATTTTCAGGGTTTGGGTTGAGCTCTTCTAGATTTTTATATGTTTCTGTTTTGAGTGAATCACCCGCGATACCAATCATACCCTCATGGAGCAAATAAGTTGCATTTGTATGCTCTGGTGGAGCGGCACGTGCAACTCGGGCATAAGGCGAAAGATATATAGGATTGTCACTTTCATTTTTGATAGAATCTTCAATGGTGAACATGTAATGATTGTCAATCGAGAGAGTACGACGGAAAATTTGTCCTTGTCCATTGTTGTAGATTAAAGTGACAGGTGTTGAAGGGGTTAGAGTTGTATTTTTACCTTCTATTTGCCACTGTGTATGAGATTGTGGCAACGCTGTTGCTGGTAGAGATGAACTCGTAAAACCAAATTCAGCAAGATAGGTTGTATTAAATCCATTGGGATTGAGCAAAGCAATTTCCGGTGATCCCTTATCTACAGTTAAGCGATATTTTCTAAGGAAAAGGTCATCAAATTGTGCACCAACAAGATTAATGGAACCTTCCAATTCATCAGTTTTAATTGCAATACGGTTTGTTTTGGCCAATTCTGCACTACGATTTTCAGGTGTCATAGGGCGATCAGATATAGATCCCGATCCACTTGTTTGATCAGCATTAGAGAAATGCATATCAGTTGAGGGAATTTCTGAACTTTGTTTTGACAATTGCTGTGCCATTTGCATTTCTTGTAGTTTTGCTTGTTGGGGAGCAACATAAAAAAAATGCCATGCAACAAAAATAATAAGAGACAATCCAATAGCGATAAAAAAATTACGATTATATTCCATTTGTACTTATCCTATTGCCGTTGCTGGTTTTTAATTTTGGCTTTATTCGTCGGTTTAATTCATTAATCAGAGATGAAAACGGTGCGTGCAGTGCATCGGGATGAGCAACAATGACATAATCAGTTCCTGCTTCTATGTTATCTTTTAGTCCAACTCGAACTGCTTCACGTAGACGCCTTTTAATGCGATTACGTTTGACGGCATTGCCATTTTTACGCGTTACAGTAAAGCCTACACGTGCAACAAGAGGATGTTTTATTTCTGCTGTTTGTTCACGGGATTTAATTTCAAGTAGAAATAAAGGACCACGTCGTTTTTCTCCTGTGCGTACAGCCAAAAAATCTGCTCTTTTACGAATGCGGCAGGGGGGTTTTTGCTTCATGAAAGACGTTTCGTAGCTTTACTAAATGCCTGCCTTTTATATAAAAGACAGGCACCAAAGGTTTATAACGAAAAAATAACTAACGACATTCAGTCTGTTATAAAAATTCAAAGAATCAAGCAGATAACCGCTTCCGTCCGCGATTACGCCGAGCTGAAATGATTTTACGCCCACTAGCTGTTGCCATACGGGCACGGAATCCATGGCGGCGTTTACGAACAAGTTTAGAGGGTTGATAAGTACGTTTCATTTATTCAAATACCGTTGTATGCGGCCCTTCTTAGTTCTATAGCAAATAATATGCTCGATGAATAATCTTATTCTATCAGATAATTCTAAGGTAAATGCTACCCTATAAGGAAAAGCATAAAAAAGTCAATCTTAGATTATTTTTTCGTATTTTTAAAAGGTGCAAGAAGTTTATTGACTTAAGCAATATATTTATCATTCGATTAGTTAATAAAAAAGGCCACGCGGATGCGCAGCCTTTTTCACGTAAAAACTCTATGGAATTAATTACGGAACAATAATAAAATGTTTTGACTACCTTGGTTTGCAATAGAAAGAGCCTGAACACCAAGCTGTTGCTGAACTTGCAAAGCAGACAATTTCGCAGATTCTGCATTCATGTCAGCATCAACCATTGAACCAATCCCTGCTTCAACATTGTCCATCAATCTTTTAACAAACTCGAGCTGGGTATTCACCAAGTTAACTGCAGAACCAATCTTAGCACCCGCAGTCAAAGTTAGATCAACAGCAGCACGCACTGTATTCTGAAGGCTACCCAGAAGAATCTTTTGCCCTTCTGCAGGGATAGCATTAAAATCAGACAGTGCAATGAATTCAGCTAAGCTAACTTTATCAGTCGACTTTTTAAACTCACCTTTTGCGTCATCCCAATCGCTTTGTGCATCTTCCAGCTCGCCTTGAGCGTCACTTAACGTTGACTGCAAATCCTCATCGCTAGGGTTAGTAGCTAAAGCAACTTGCGCAGCCATAACAGCGTCTAGTTTTTCTTTATACTCTTCCCATGCACCATTTAACGTTTCAATAGCGTCAGAAAGTTTTGGGACCTCTTCTCTTTTTACTGCTTCTGCTTCTGTACCTTCCCCGAAAATGTTCTGGAGAATACCCTGGGTCATATCAATGGTGCCATCTTCACCCATAACACCAAAATTTAGTTCTGCACCACCGACTTCAATCATATCAACATAGACAGCTGCACCTTCACGACGATAACCAGAAGCTATGCTAACAGCTTGACCGCCATTGGAAAGGATGTTTTTGCCAGCAAACGAAGCAGACTGAACCGCATTCGAAATATTCGTCATATTTCCTTTCATTGAATCTTGAAGCTTAGCAATATCAACTTCGCCTTTTTCATTAACAGTAATCATTGACTTTTGGATATCATCAAGCGCTTCTTTGGTTAGGTCAACAGCTGTAGCAGCAATGCTTATCTGTTCTTTACCCAAATTAATGGCATCAACAACAGCGCCCATTGTATTATGGTCATGCTTCATCATTGATGAAATGGACCAATAAGCTGTGTTATCACCAGCATTGTTAATACGCAAACCTGTTGAAATACGATCTCTTGATTTATCTAAGTTAGAATCAATAGCACGAAGTGTCTGCAATGCAGTCATCGCAGATCTATTAGTAAGTAAACTTGAACCCATAATCTCGTCCCTATAACGAAAAAAATAAAAAAGGGACATGCTATTTTATAGCTAATGATAGAACGACATCATGTCTGTCAGATATGTAATATGACCTATCACTTTTTGTACGCTATCAGACTAAAAAATATTATTCAAGCATTTTTTTGACCTGTGGATAAAGCATCAATTTTTTGCAAAGTAGTTTCGAGGGCTGTTATTAAAGCAGCTCGCCCGCCTTGGTTAGAAAAACAATTTGATAAAAGTTCATTTGTCCCTCCCTTGGTTGAAAATTCCCTCTCAAGGAGACCAAAGTCAACAGGTGTTGAATAGTGAGTCTTTGTCATTTTGCGCATTTCATTAGCAAGATTCCCAAACATCATGCTAAGAAAATCTGCTGACTGAGATTTTTCTATTCCTTGTGTTACCAACCATTGATGTGCTGTTTCTATAAAATTAAAATACACCCCCATAAGTGATCCAGCTGTCATGAAAAGGTTAAACTGATCTTCGCTTTTAAGCGCCAATGTGCCACCTAATTTGTCAAACATGCCACGTAAAAATGGATGGTCGGGATAGATTGGTGTTAAATTTTTGCATTCTGCTACAAAAGGAAGAGGCATAGCGCGATAAACTTTATGATTTATCCATTTCTCAACATCTGCTGCTCTAGCCATTGCAAGTACAGAAACAACAAGTTGTTCTGGATAAAAACGAAGAGGGCGTAATATCTCTTCAGCAACTTGGCTGCGCAGACAAAGGAAAACACAATTGCTACTGTCTAGCAATGCTTGATTATTTTCAGCAATCATGACCTTATCATAGTCATGAGAAAGGCGTTTTGCTATTTGTGTATTGCGTGGTGAAACAATAATTGAATGCACTTCAAAAGCGCTAGCTATTAAGCCATCAATCATTGCAGCGCTAATTGTACCCGTTCCCAAAAAGCCAATTTTCATTCCGTTCCTCATTTTCACAATTTAAAGTGGATTCTTAACATACTTTACTGTTATTGATTCACGAATAGTTAGTAATAAATATTCTTAAAGACTTCAGCAGGCTACCCGCAATGTAAGTAAAGTTATTTTAGCTCCATTGCACCATTTGGTTAATAAAAGAATAGTCTGTTAAAAAGAAGCAACACATAGAATATATGAGAATAATCAATCTAAAATATTTTAAGCTTAATCTATTCGCTCTTTATAGCAATGAAACTATGAAGCATTCATATAATACAGAGGCATACGAAAAAGAAATATTTTTGATTGATATGAAAAACAGCATAGAAGATTTTAGCTATGAGACTCAATAAATGCTGGAATATGACATGGCCAACGCCACGGTAGAATTGCGATAAAGTCAAAACGTACACATAAAAGAGAGTAATCTTTTTGTCGTGCTAACCAAACATTAGCTGCCGATACGATGCGTTTTTCATTTACCTGACAAACTGCAGTCATTGCTTCAGTTAATGTTGAACGTGCTTTCACCTCAACAATTAAAACAAGATTTCCACGCCGCGCAATTAAATCAATTTCCCCACATTTTGTTTTAAAACGCATTTCAGCAATATGAAATCCTTTCAAACGCAACCACCAAGCTGCCCATTTTTCCGCTCGAATACCTTTATAAAAGAATTTTTTTTTATGCTTTTTTTGCATAAATCTCACCCTCCTTTTAAAAGGGTTGATCGTTGGAAGAGTTCTTGTTTTTTCAAGCCTGTTTTTTTTGCAACTAAAGCAGCTGCCTTTGCTGCAGGATATATCTTAAGCAATTCTAGTAACATCGCATCAATTTCTTGAGTACTCATTTTCTCTAAAGATGCAGTTGCTTCTCCAACGAGTATAACAATTTCTCCACGAATACGAGCTTGTTTTCCATACTTTTCAACTAAGTTTCCTAAATTGGAGACATCTATAGTTTCAAATTTTTTTGTTAATTCACGGCATATTGCAGCTGACCGGTCAGCTGTGAAAATAGTAACCATATCTTGCAAAGTCTCTATAAGACGATGAGGTGATTCATAAAACACTAAGGTCGTAGGTATCGATTTTAATTGTTCCAGCCGCTTTTGGCGCTGCGTTTTCTTCGCACTCAAAAAACCTGCAAAGAAAAAACTATCTGTAGGAAACCCCGTTGTTACAATAGAAGCTAAAAGAGCTGATGCACCGGGAATTGGAATGATTTTGTAACCAGCTTTACGCGCCTCTTTTACTAATTTGAATCCTGGATCAGAAATAAGCGGTGTTCCAGCGTCTGATACAAGGGCCACTGTTTTATTTTCTGCCAAAGCTTCTAATAATTTTACTCCTGCTTTTTGTGCGTTATGCTCATGATAAAGAAATGTTTTTTTCTGAATACCGTAGTGTTCTAACAAAACACGTGTTACCCGCGTATCCTCACAAGCTAAAATGTCGACTTGTGCAAGAACTTGTAAAGCACGAATAGTTATATCTGCAAGATTTCCGATAGGTGTTGCCACTAAATAAAGCGCTGGTTCTATAACTGGTGCACAAAAGGCATGAGAACCTATAAAATATACTTTTTCACTCACACTCTTTTGCATATCCAATACTTTCTCTACAAAACTTTAGCAGTAATCTTATGAACAATCGTCAGACATTTCTGCCAAAATTTTCTTTGTTGCAGCCAAAGGATCAACAGCTTGAATAATAGGCCGCGCCACAACAAGATGGCTTGCGCCAGAATCTAAAGCTTTTCTTGGTGTCATAACCCGTTTTTGGTCATTCTTATCGCTTCCCTGAGGGCGAATCCCCGGCGTTACTAATGCCATATCAGTTCCAATAACTCCTCGCAAAGCTTGTGCTTCAAGTGCTGAAGCAACAATACCACCCATCCCTGCTTTTCGTGCTTGCTCAGCTCTTTTAAGCACTAATTTTGGGGGAGTGTCTTTATAACCAGCATTTTTTAAATCGGCCTCATCCATTGATGTTAAGACTGTTACCCCCAGCAAACATAAATCACTTCCTTTAGCCGCTGCAACAGCTGCTTTCATTGCTGTTGGATATGCATGAATCGTCAGCATTGAAACACCTAATTTTGCAATATTTTCCACAGCTCTAGCAACGGTATGATCGATATCTAACAATTTCATATCGAAAAACACTTTTTTTTGCGCTTGAATAAGATCTTTAGCTAATTCCATTCCACCAGAAAAAAACAACTGATAACCGATTTTATACCAGCTGACACAATCATCCAATTGCATGATCAATTTTTCTGCTTGTTTAATATCCGGAACGTCTAACCCCACAATCAGGCGTTCACGCATCATAGTTACCATTAAAACACTCCCTTATATTTTAAGATTACTTTACCTTAGGTGAGACTTTACTCAAGAAAACAATGAAATTAAGAAAATCTTCCCTTTATCTGATGAACAATTGCACGGTAAAGATTGGCATGCCTACCTTCTGGTTCAGTAACAAAAATTGGCACTCCACCATCTGAAGAAAATCGGAAAGTTGCATCGAGTGGCACTTCTGCCAAAAAAGGAATATCTCGGCTTTCTGCTTCTGCACGCACAGTACCATGGCCAAAAATATCATAGCGTTTTCCTGTATCAGGCGCAATAAAGTAGCTCATATTTTCAATAAGCCCCAGAATGCTGACTTTGACTTTTGTAAACATTTCTACAGCTTTGCGTGCATCAACTAACGCAAGATCTTGCGGAGTAGAAACAATCAGCGCACCCGTTAACGGCACTTGTTGAGCTAGTGTTAATTGTGCATCCCCTGTTCCAGGTGGCATATCAACTACCAAAACATCGAGAGGCCCCCATAAAACATCTCTTAATAATTGAGTTACAGCTGCCATCACCATAGGACCACGCCACACGATTGGTTTTTCCTCTTCAACTAAAAAGCCCATTGACATTAATTTCAGGCCAAATTTTTCAAGAGGTTGAATTTTTTTGCCATCAACCAATTGTGGTTTTTGATTTACAAGCCCTGTCAAACGTGGCAAAGACGGGCCATAGATATCTGCATCCATCAACCCCGTTTTAAAACCAGCATCCTGTAAAGCCAAAGCAATATTTATTGCCATTGTGGATTTACCAACTCCTCCCTTTCCAGAAGCAACAGCAATGATATGCCGTACATTTTCTATCGGCATTTTTATAGGCAATGTATTTGCTTTGCGCTTCTGCATAGAAAAAGCTGCATTTTTGTCTGTTTGAGAAAGTGTTGGCGATTGTTTTTCTTCCGTAAGCGTGACAACAACTGCTTCAACTCCATCCATAGCACACACTACTTTTTCAGCAGCGCGGCGTAATGGTTCTAATTCTTGTGCGTGTTCACGGGGAACCGTAATGGAAAAGAAAACCTTACCACCTGTAATGAATATTTCTGAAAGCAACCCAAGCGATACAATATCGCTTTCAAAATTTGGTCCTTTAACTTTACGCAGTTCTTCACGAATAGCTTCGCGTGTGACAGGGACCACACTCTTTCCTCTCTATACAGATGTTAGATAATGCAGCAATAAAGAGAAAAAATATTCACGTCAATCACCTTAGTATTTCCTTCGTTAAAAGTTACAAAATTTCAGTGTAATATTAATATATTGTGTCTCTTTCAAAATGCCAATTTAAGATACAAAATCAATTCCATACAACAATGCTAGAATAGAAAATGCATTGCAAAATTTTATTACAAATATTTATTTTTAGTCATTGTACGAATTTTTCTATACACTTCTGCAAATAACCAAAAATTTAAAAAATCTGTCAATATTATAAAATAATGCGCCGTTTTCTACTCTATTTTCAATTTTTTGATCATTCATTTGCAGCATAATAAAATAATTACGAATTATCCTATTGCGCTATATTTTTTAACGTGACCATCAATAGGACTATGCTTCATTTTCTAATAAGAGAAAAGTCCTGTTGGTTGGAAGGTGGGTTAAGGGGTAAGGTCAGATGTGCTTTTATAAGCGTATGTATCAGTGGTATAGATCAAGATTTTTACCTGAATAAATTGTATTTTTATTAGAATATGGGGGTTTTAATTTTTTTTCGGAAAAAGATAATAAGGCACTCATTACATATTTGGGTAAAAAGGTCCTTCACTTCCTTGCGGACAAGTCCAATTGATATTTTGGTTAGGGTCTTTAATATCACATGTTTTACAATGGATGCAGTTTGAGGCGTTAATGATATAAATTTTATGATCATTATGGTCTAGCCATTCATAGACACAAGCAGGGCAATAGCGTGTAGAAGGCCCCCCATAGATTGCATATTCAGAGTTCTTATGTTTTTCCAGTGAGGCTATTTTTAAATGGCAAGGTTGATTTTCCGTATGATGCGTATTGGAAAGTGCTACACTGGAAAGGCAATCAAAAGTCACAATACCATCTGGCTTGGAATAAGCTATAGGTTGAAATTTTTCTGCTGGTTCCAAATATGCATAGTCTGGTTTTCCATGAGAGAGTGTTCTAAATAAAGAAAAGCCAAAAATCTGTTGCCACCATATATCAAATACAGCAAGCTTAATTCCGTATTTTGTACCATATTTTGCCCAGAGAGGCTTGGTGTTACGTGCTATATAAAGATCTTTTCCGATAGGACCTTTGCGCCAATGATCTTCGATCTCTTTGACTTCATCATGGGCACGGTCTTGAGCAAGGGCATCAGCTATTTTGTCAGCCGCTAGTATACCGGATAATATGGCATTATGTGAGCCTTTTATACGAGGTACATTAACAAAACCAGCAGAACATCCAATGAGTGCACCACCAGGAAAGGTGAGTTTTGGTACAGATTGCCAGCCACCTTCGCTGATGACACGTGCACCATAAGCAAGGCGCTTTGCACCCTTTAAAAGTTCATACAGTTTGGGGTGTGTTTTGAAACGTTGAAATTCTTCAAAAGGAGAGAGATAAGGATTTTTATAATCCAAGTGTACAACAAGGCCAACAGAAATCAAATTGTCTTCTTGATGATAAAGAAAACCTCCACCCCCAGTGTTGTTATCCAATGGCCAGCCGATGAAATGCTGAACTAAACCAGGCTTATGTTTTGAGGAGTCAATTTTCCAAAGTTCTTTAAGACCCAGACCAAATTTTTGTGGTTCACGGTTCTTGCTAAGATCGAATTTTTGTATAAGTTGTTTAGCAATTGAGCCACGCGCTCCTTCAGCAATGAGGGTATATTTTGCTAGTAAAGCCATGCCAGGAATATAATTTTTTCCAGGTGTTCCTTCTTTTTCAATGCCCATATCACCTGTGAGAACACCAATAACAGCTCCTTTATCATTATAAAGAACCTGAGATATGGCAAATCCGGGATAAATTTCAACGCCAAGCGCTTCGGCTTTTTTACTTAACCAACGGCAAACATTCCCCAGTGAAACGATATAACAACCATCATTTGATAAGATTTTTGGGAGAAAAATATTAGGTAATACTTTAGTGCTTGTTTGCTTCAGTAGAAAAAATTGATCGCTAGTGACAGGTGTTTTGAAAGGATGATTTTGTTCATTTTGCCATTCTGGTAAAAGTGTATTTATGCCGATAGGATCAACCACTGCACCTGATAGAATGTGAGCACCGATTTCTGAGCTTTTTTCGAGAATTACAATAGAAAGCTTGGGGTTGTTTTGTTTTAAACGAATTGCGGCAGAAAGGCCTGCAGGTCCTGCTCCTACAATTACTACATCAAATTCCATACTTTCACGTTGGTGATGTGTAGGTACATTCATAATAAAGCTTTCTCTAACTCAGGAATGATATGGTGAAGATCACCTACCAGGGCATAATCAGCAATATGCATGATAGGGGCTTCTTCGTCTTTATTAATAGCCACAATGATTTGTGCATCCATTATTCCTGCTAGATGCTGAATGGCACCAGAGATGCCTATAGCAATATAGAGTTGAGGAGCAACGATTTTTCCTGTTTGTCCAATTTGCCAATCATTTGGGGCATAACCTGCATCAACTGCTGCACGGCTAGCACCCACCGCAGCTCCTAGTTTGTTTGCGAGCGGTAGAAGTAATTCCATAAATTTCTCTTGTGAGCCAAATCCACGTCCACCTGCTACAATAATTTGTGCTGATGTAAGGTTGGGGCGATCACTTTTGTTAGCTTCTTCTGTTACGAAAGAAGAAAGGTTTGGGTTAGGAGCTGGTGTTATTGTTTTAATGGGAGCTAAATTTCCTTGAAGAGTTGGAGTGAAAGAGGCTGTACGCACCGTTATAACCTTTTGGCGGTCATTTGCACGCACAGTTTCAATGGCATTGCCTGCGTAAATTGGTCGTTTAAAGGTATCAGGTGAGACAACACCAATAATGTCTGAAATTTGCATAAGGTCAAGAAAAGCAGCTACGCGCGGCATTACACTTTTACCAATACTTGTGGAAGCTGCCATGATTACATCATAGTTATTAGCAAGCTCGATAATCGTTGCTGCTACAGGTTCAGCTAATTGATGCGCTAGATAATCAGCTTCAGCAACAAGTACTTGCCGAACACCAGCCAGTTGGGCACTATTTTCTGCAATCGCTTGAACCTTTGTTCCACAGACTAAAATATCAACATCATCACCAATTAAATGAGCAGCGGTGAGTGCTTTTGCAGTTTCTTCTGATAAAGAATGATTATTATGTTCGGCCAATAAGAGAATTGCCATAAGTTATTGCCTTTTTATGCATTGTTACTTTTGATATATCTATTATCGTATTTTAAATACAATTTGTTTTTTTGAGCGCACTAACAAGCTCTGCTACATTTTCTACTTTAATTCCTGCTTGACGGGATTGAGGCTCTTCAATGTTAAGCACTGTTAAACGTGCTCGCGTATCTACGCATAAATCAGCAAGCGCCTTTTGTTCAATAGGTTTCTTTTTAGCTTTTATAATATTAGGAAGAGAAATATAACGCGGCTCATTTAATCGTAGATCAGTAGTCATAACAACGGGAAGAGGTAAGCAAATGGTTTGCGTACCACCATCTACTTCGCGAGTAATAATAGCTTGATGGTTTTCTATGTTTAGATGTGAGGCAAATGTTGCTTGCCCCCAACCAAGCAGAGCTGCTAACATTTGACCAGTTTGATTACTTTCGTCATCAATTGCTTGTTTGCCTAAAAAAACCATAGTTGGTTTTTCTTCAAGAATAATTGTTTTAAGAGTTTTAGCGATTGCTAAAGGCTCAAGCACTTCTTCAGTTTTGACAAGAATGGCGCGGTCAGCACCCATTGCAAGTCCTGCTCGTAAGGTCTCTTGTGCTGCTTCTGGCCCAATTGAAACAAGAACAACTTCTGAAATTTTACCGGCTTCTTTTTGCCGGATAGCTTCTTCTACAGCGATTTCATCAAAAGGGTTCATAGACATTTTTACATGGGATAGATCAACACCTGTGCCATCGGGTTTAACACGTATTTTGATATTATAATCAACAACACGTTTGACAGCGACAATTACTTTCATAATGATCCTCTTTAATTTATATAGTCACTATTTTATAATAATAACCACAAGAAACCAAATCATTTAAGATTGATGCCAACAGTTGGTTTTAAAAAACCATTTCTATATTGCTATAAAGATATAAGCCTTTGGTCAATGGTAAGAACAGGTCAGTTAGGTGTTGTGTTGAAATTGAATAGGGTGAAAATTAGTAACATTTCCATTAATTTTTGTTAGTTAACTTTGTTCTTATATTATTATTTTCAATTTCTCTTACCGTTTTAAAGCTCTATTTACTAAAATGAGCCACACTCTCTATTATAAGTATGATTTCTTGAAAAAGATGAAAAGGGATGCATCTGTGAATATGAAACGTCATGTTATAAACCCGGTTGCACATAATCAATTTTCTACTTTTGTTGTTGAACAAAAGCAGAAAACAAAAAAGCATGCCGAGATAACTATGTCCGATATTGCTACTAAGTTGCGCTACGTTTACACACAAATGCAGATAAAAAAAGTGCCCAATCAATTAATTATGCAGGGCTTTGTAGATAATAATATTAAATCTTATTTAGATACGATTAGTCGGGCAATTTTAGCTGAGCATTCTGCACGTGATCAAGCGCAAAAAAAGCTTTTTGAACGTTTGGAGCAGATAGAAAAACTTGTTCAAAAGCTTCTTCATGAAAAGAAAAATTCACAAGAAACTGTCATGAAGCAATGTGTTCCTCGTGCACAATCAATTAGTTCTGTTGTGCATCATCTTGCTCATATGACATGTGAAGAAAATTAAACATTTGGTGCATTAAGAGAACGCAATTTTCTAGAAAGTAGTCAATTGAACTCACCTTAACAAAGTGGTTTTAGCTCTTTACCAATAAAAGCTGTGAGACATTTCTTAATAATAAAATTCTGTAAGGCTTTTCAAAAAGGAAAGCCTTTTTAATACTCAATTACCTAGTCGTTTAGTTAAAGCTTCTTGATGTGCGCTTTTTTTAAAAAAACTCTAAGATCTTTTTTCTTGTCACTACAGAGCTTTTATGAAAATTTGTTTTTAAGAGAGAGTCTTAAAGCGCTTTATTTTCTACGGAAGATGCGTAAAAAAAGAAAAACAGGCATAACAATTACTGCACCAGCTAAGGTCACATGGAAGAGGTTTACAAAAGTCATAAATCCTGTTTCCCATAGAGATTGAAGGAAGTCTATTATTTCCCAAATAAGGTCAATAGGTGTCCACCCTAGGATGTTTATCGCGATTCCAGTGAAAAATGAAAGGATAAGCAGTTTTACAGCAATACGCCCTGGTGTACCACCAAGAAATGAATGAAGAGAATTGTGTGATTTTTTTCTATTTTTCATTTTGACGTGACTTCAAATATACTAAACTATGTATGTAGTGCAAATGATATACACATAACGGGGGAGGAAGACGGATTTTATCGTTATTTGTTTGCTCTTTGTTTTTTAGGTTTTGCTCTCAAATTTTACATCCTTAAATATTAGTGTAATATTTGAGCTGTTTTTTTGAACTGTTTTCATGTTTAATTGACAATTTTTACCAGTAATTTTCACCTCTTGGATAATGGTGAGCATTTCTCAATAATATTATTGTGGAAGCGTTAATATGTTGTGCATAGAATATGTTTCAAGAGATTCCGCTTTATAGAGATACTATTCATCTTCATAAAGATGTATTTATGTTACAGTTTGAGTTGAGTGTTTTTAAGGTTAAGAGAGTTGAAAAATACAATGGATTTATTTAGTCCACAACCGATGGCAACAAATGTAGCAGAATTTAGTGTTTCTGAAATATCAAGTGCTTTAAAACGCATTATTGAGGACAAATTTGCTTATATACGGGTACGGGGTGAGATATCTGGTTATCGTGGTGTTCATGCTTCAGGTCACGCATATTTTGCCTTAAAAGATGATAAAGCTCGGTTAGAGGCTGTTATTTGGCGAAGCTTAATGGAAAAGCTTAAATTCCCTCCTGAAGAAGGAATGGAAGTGATCGCTGTAGGCAAACTTACTACTTATCCAGGTTCATCAAAATATCAAATAGTCATTGATGCTCTTGAGCCAACAGGGGTTGGTGCTTTAATGACACTTTTGGAAAATCGTAAGAAAAAGCTTGCAGATGAAGGCTTGTTTGATGAAGCAAAAAAGAAGCCACTGCCTTATATGCCTCAAATTATAGGGGTTGTGACATCACCGACAGGAGCCGTTATTCACGATATTATTCACCGTATATCAGATCGTTTTCCTTTGCATATTTTGGTTTGGCCTGTAAGAGTTCAGGGAGAAACGAGTGGTCGAGAAGTAGCTTGTGCTATTGAGGGGTTTAACGCCTTACCTTTAGGTGGTGTTTTGTTGAAGCCTGATCTTATTATTGTAGCACGCGGGGGAGGGAGTTTAGAAGATTTATGGGGGTTTAATGATGAGGCGGTCGTTCGTGCTGTTCATGCATCGACTATTCCTGTTATTTCTGCAGTTGGGCATGAGACAGACTGGACTTTAATTGATTATGCTGCTGATTGGCGGGCACCAACTCCTACGGGAGCAGCAGAAAGAGCTGTTCCTGTTAAAATTGATCTTGAAGTACAATTAGCGTCACTTGGTGCACGTCTTCGTGCGGGATTGACGCGTTATTTTAGTTTTCATCAACAAAAATTGCGTGCTATTTCACGAGGTTTGCTTACTGCTGACCAATTACTCGCTTTACCACGTCGTGGTTTTGATGAAATTTCAAGCCGGTTACAACGAGCTCTTTGTATAAGCTACGAGAAAAAACTTTTTTACTTTCGTGCTCTTAGTGTTCGGTTTTCTCCGCGTTTGTTAAATAGTGAAAAAGCACGATACAATGTAAAAGGATATACGGTACATCTTCGTCGTGCTTTTTTACGCAATGTTGAAAAACAACGTGCTCAGGTAGAGATGGCATTTAGGCTTTTAAAAAGCACTTCTTATCAAAATATTTTAGAACGGGGTTTTGTTTTGGCATTGGGTCAAGATAATAAGCCGGTTAAACGATTAGTGCAGTTGCCTAAAACAGGTCAGATGAGTTTACGTTTTTTTGATGGTGAAATTAACGTTTCAACACTTAATTGTGCTTCAAAAAACAAACGGATAAAGCAGCAAAAAGATGATCAAGGAACACTCTTCTGATACGGTAGATTCTGTACTCAATGAAGGACTTTTGATGGGGGTGGATGGAAAAGTTCGTTGTTTTTGGGCAGGAACTGATCCACTTTATTGCGCTTATCATGATCATGAATGGGGAAAACCCGTTTTTGATGATCTGCGTTTATTTGAAAAAA
This sequence comes from Bartonella chomelii, assembly GCF_014138465.1. Lineage (NCBI taxonomy): Bacteria > Pseudomonadati > Pseudomonadota > Alphaproteobacteria > Hyphomicrobiales > Bartonellaceae > Bartonella > Bartonella chomelii. The sequence continues at coordinate 160,854 of NZ_JACJIR010000003.1, read as the reverse complement.
TTTGTCTTGAAGGTTTTCAGGCAGGGCTTTCTTGGTTAACAATTTTGAAAAAAATCGCCCATTTTCGCAGTGCTTTTGATAACTTTGATTTTGAAAAGATCGTTCATTATAATGAAGCCAAAATTGAAATATTAATGCAAAATAAAGGCATTGTTCGCCATCGTGGGAAAATCCGATCGGTGGTTAATAATGCTTTTAGGGCACAAAAAATTATAGCAGAGCAGGGCAGTTTATCCCACTATTTTTGGTCTTTTCAACCACCACCATCTGAGCGTCCTGAAAAGATAGATTTTCAAATGTGGCAGGACAATCCTGTAACAGCTGCTTCTATTCGTCTTTCTACAGATTTGAAAAAACGTGGTTGGACATTTGTTGGTCCCACTACTTGTTATGCTTTTATGCAGGCAGTAGGCATAGTTAATGATCATCTTGAAGGGTGTTTTTGTCGGTGAAACTGCGAAGATTTATTTTATAACCTATTTGTTTTTTGATTATAAACGATCATGACAAACTAAAATACATATCTGGGAGGAAGGTATTAAAGATAACGTGAGTTATATAGAGATTGATTATATAATATATTGACGCTTTAAATAGAGGTTTTATTGTATGCTTATTAAGTGGAAAATACTTTAATTTAACAGATTTCATCTTCTCTATTTTAAATCAAAATCCAGCGTTTAACTGCTAAAATATAAAGAAAATTGAAATATTGGAGCAAATTATTTGGGTATATTTAAAGGTAAATAGTATGCGGGAATATTCTTTTGATTTTACTGATTACCCAATTTTATTCCAAGATAACACAACAGAAGTAGACCTGCACTTTTAAAATTAAATGTATTTTAATAATATGATTATTTTTAGAGGCTTGCGCATATGCTTTTGATAAAGGTTCATGATGTGGGAGAAGTTGCTTTGCAGATTTTATATAATAATTTCACGCATTGTCGATAACTATGATAACTAGTTTAAGTTGAAATTATGGCTTATATCGGTTGTGAGAAAATGGTATTTTGGTGCAAATATAAACCACTATGTTAAAAAAGTATTGTTTGAGAAGAATTTACAAGAATAGAAAAAACGAGATATTTATTTTTAAGTGTGAATTTATAGAGCAGACTTTTATAGCCCATTTTAAAATCACAATGTCGCAACCGTTGTATCTATTGTTAAAAAATGAGTAAAAGTAATATGGCTGTATGTTTTCAAATGTAATTGAGAAATAAATTCAGTGCATAAAGAAGGAAATGACCATCTAAAAGAATGCTTGCATTATATTTATTCAGTTTTTACTGATATAAACTTACTCAGCTAAAATGACTAATTTTAAAATAAGAGTTTAAGGGAAAGATCTATGAATATGAAAAAGAAGATATTAAAGGCGAGCTGTTCTTTTGTTTCTGCTCTTATGGCTGTAGGCATGCTGTTGCAACAAGTGTCAGCAAAAACACCTGCTGATACACTCGTAATGGCTTGGAATCTTGATGCGATTAGTGCATTTGATCCTGCTCAAGTCAATGATTCTTACAGCAGTGAAGTTATTCACAACATATGTGATAGTTTGGTTGATACTGATCCAAATGATGCAACCAAAATGATTCCACATTTAGCAAAAAGTTGGGATGTTACAAGTGATCATAATACGGTGATTACTTTTCATTTGCGTGATAATTTAAAGTTTGCTGATGTCCGGCCTGCGAGTGCTGGTGATCTTGTTTGGAGTATGAAGCGTGTTATTCAGTTGAATATGGCTAATGCGGCAACACTTAATGAATATGGCATTACAGCGCAAACAGTTGATTCTGCTATTTACGCGCCGGATGAGAAAACTGTAGTAATGAAATTTGATAAACCTTATCCAGCGGAGCTTATTCTTAATAATGTTGCTGCTAATCGTGTTGCTATGTTGCTTGATCGTGAAACGATTATGAAACACGAAAAAGATAATGATATGGGAAACCGCTATTTAGCAACTCATGCTGCTTGTGTTGGGCCTTATCAGTTGATCAGTTGGCGTCCTGGAGAAGCTATTTTACTACGTTCTCATTCCAATTATTGGGGGGAAGCACCTAAACTTAAACAAGTTCTAATTCGTCATGTTTCTGAATCTGGTACGCAACGCTTATTATTGCAAAAAAACGATATTGATGTAGCACGTGACTTAACACCTGAGGCTTTGGAGGATCTTGAGAAAACAACAGATGTCAGAATTGAAAGAATATTACAGCCAGCTATGATGTATTGGGGTTTTAATATGACAAACCCTATTTTTGCTAATGAAAAAGTACGTTTGGCCATGCGCTATCTTATTGACTATGATAATCTTGGTAAAACAGTTTTGAAAGGTATTGGCATTCCACGTTCTAGTTTTGTACCTATCGGCGTTTTTGGTGCTTTGGATGAAAAAGAAGGACTACCTTTCAAACTTGATCTTCAAAAAGCTAAACAGCTTTTAATCGATGCAGGTTATCCAAATGGATTTGAGGCGCATGTCATTGTAGGAGGGGCTCCTTATGCTTTACCGGTTGCTCAGTCTATCCAAGATAATGCAGAAAAGGTGGGTGTGCACCTTAAAATTGAACGTGTGGCGGGAGCACAATTGTTTTCAAAAGTTTCTGCACGTGCTTTTGATACAGCTTTTTTAGGATGGGTTAATGAGTCTGCAGATCCTCACACAATGGCTTTGCGCATTATTTATAACCCCGACAATCGTTTTGAGGCTAAAAATACAGCATATCCTAGTTGGCAACAAGGATATTTTGATACAAATATGAATCAGCAAGTTGAAGACGCTCTATTTGAAAAGGATTTAGAAAAACGAGCACAACGATATGCTGATTTGCAGCGTCAACTTATGCAAAAAGGGCCTTATGCTTTTCTGTTTCAAAAATATAATACTGTAGCCGTTTCACCTGTTATTAAAAAATGGGTTTGGAATAGTGCGCCACGTGTTTTCTATAGTTCAATTGAAAAATAAGCGTATTTTAGACAATAAAAATACAAAGGGTGAATAGTTATAAGGTTCATAATGCGCAACAGTCCCTTACATAAAAATAACTTTTAGTGATTTATAACATTAAACGGTAAGGGGTGACTCATTCATAAAAGTCCGATTTATGTGTATTTGATCAATATTGACAACACGTGGTAGGTAATATTGCTTAGTGCACTTGCTCATATATTATGGGTAATTTATAACTTTAAGTATGGGAAAAGAGACTAAAAGCATTTTTGAGTTTAAGTTGGATAAGTAGAGTGAGTACGTACGCACAAATGTTTTGTAAGAAAAAAGCCAATAAAGAAATCGTAATCACTTTATTTGGAAATAGTAAAACACCGTAAAAAAGGGGAGTGAAAGGGAATAAAAAGGTAATGCTTAAGAGTTTTGGTGCTTTATTAGGATTAATCGTTTTTTTTAGTAGTTTAATGCCAGTAGCGCTAAGTATGCCGCCTAAAAATACATTAGTAATGGCATGGAACATTGATTCAATCAGTAATTTTGACCCTGCCCAATCTGTTGAAATTGTAACAAGTGAATTATTGAGTAATATTTGTAGTTCTTTGGTACAGTTTGATAAACATGATTCTACAAAAATCCGTCCTGCTATGGCTCGGTCTTGGGATGTTTTAGATAATGGAAAAAGAATTGTTTTCCATCTTCGTGATGATTTAAAATTTGATGATGGAAGGGTGGCGACTGCAAAAGATCTTGCTTGGTCAATGCAACGAATCATTAAATTAAATCTGGGTTTTTCTCAATCTTTGGGAGATCTTGGGTTTACCAAAGAAAATGTTGAAACCAGCATTCAAGCTCTTGATGATACAACTTTACAGTTAGACTTTGATAAACCTTATCCTATTCATTTTATATTGGCTACAATTGGGCAAACTTATACTGCTGCTTTGCTTGACCGGAAAACACTTGAAACAAATAGTGTTAACGGTGATATGGGGAATAAGTACTTAGCTACTCATTCAGCTTGTGTTGGTCCTTATAAGTTGGTCCGCTGGCTCCCTGGGGAACGGGTTGTTTTACAAGCCACCCAACATTATTGGGGAGAGAAACCCAAAATTCAACAAATCTTGGTGCTTCATGTGGCTGAATCAACAAGTCAGAGATTACTTTTAGAAAAGGGTGATGTGGATATAGCACGTGATCTTTCTTCAGAAGATGTTTTAGATATTGAAAAACAAGGAGGGCCTATCAAGATTAATCGTATTTTGCGGCCACAATCTGTTTATCTATCGTTGAATAATAAAAGAGAAATTTTGGCTCATGAAAAAGTAAGGTTGGCGTTGCGTTATCTTGTTGATTATGACAATCTTGGTAAAACAGTTTTGAAAGGTATTGCAATTCCTCGTGCAAGCTATATGCCATTAGGCATACCAGGCGCTTTGGATGAAAAAGAAGGAATGCCATTTGAGTTGGATTTAAAAAAGGCAAAACAATTAATAAGTGAAGCAGGTTATCCAGATGGATTTAAAGCAAATCTTTTAATTGGTAGTCTTTCCTATATGTCATCTGTTGCACAATCTATCCAAGAAAATGCGCGCAAAATCGGGGTTGATCTTACAATTGAAAAAATGACACAAACTCAATTGTTAAGCCGCGTTCGTGGAGGAAATTATGACATTGCTATAATGGGGTGGCATACAACAATTCCCGATGGACATTTGTCTTCAACACGTCATGTTTTTAATCCTGATCCAACATTTACTCAAAAGCACAACATGTATTTAGCTTGGCGGGCTGGCTATTATGATGTAAAGGTTAATAAAATGGTGATGGATGCTTTATCTGAGAAAGATCAAAATAAACGCTTTGAACAATATCGCAATTTGCAGCATTATATTCTTTATCATGGTCCTATGGCTTATTTATTTCAGACCTATTATATCATTGGTATGGGGCCTAAAATCAAAAAATGGTTTTGGAATAGTTTTGAAATTCGCTATAGTGAAGCAGAAAAATAAGTTGCAATTCTGTTACGAATAAGGGTCATATGAGTGTGCGAGTGCAATGTGTTTTTTATATGGCTAGGAAAGATCGCAAAGCATAGGTTTTATAAGTGTGTGGGGAATTACCATAATGGTTTTATCGGATTCAAAAGCTGATGTGGCATTAACACAAAAGCAGAGAAATCTGCATGTATGGCCTTTTTTCTTTAGGTCATTTAAGCTGTTAATTTCGATATTAATTACATTGTTTGGTTTAGTGACAATCACTTTTTTTATTGGTCGTCTTTTACCTTTAGACCCTGTTATTGCTATCCTGGGTGATAACATTAGTCAGGAAGCTTATGACACAATGTTTTATAAATTAGGTCTCGATCAGCCATTGATTGTACAATATTGGAGTTATCTTCAAAATATTTTTCTATTTGATTTGGGGGATGCTTTGACTTCTGGGCGTCCTGTTTTGGAAGATATTTTACGTGTGTTTCCTGCAACGCTGGAACTTGCAACGGTTGCTGTTATTATTGGCACGAGTTTGGGTATTCCGTTAGGGGTCTTTGCAGCAATGTATCGTAATTCATTTGTTGATTATTTCGTTCGTATTTTTACGTTGATAAGTTATTCAACACCAGCTTTTTGGCTTGGATTGATGGCGTTATTAGTATTTTACGCTAAACTTGGCTGGATTGGTGGGCCAGGGCGTATTGATTTTCTTTATGAATATTCTTTCGAACCCAAAACAGGTTTATTTCTTTGGGATTCTGCTATGCAGGGTCAATGGGAAGTTTTTGGCAACGTTTTTAGTCACATTATTATGCCTGCCTTAATTCTAGCTTTTGGTGCTATGGCTTATATTAGCCGTATGACTCGTGGGTTTATGATTGAACAGCTTAATCAGGAATATATTCTTACAGCACGTGTTAAAGGGTTGTCATGGGCTCGAACAGTTTGGGGCCATGCTTTTCGTAATTCTGCTGTTCAGATTATTACTGTGGTTGGCCTTTCTTATGCGTTTTTGTTAGAAGGTGCTGTGTTGACAGAAACAGTTTTTGCTTGGCCTGGTTTCGGGCGTTATTTGACTAATGCGCTTTTTGCAGGAGATATGAACGCGGTTGTAGGTTGTACGCTGCTTATAGGGTGTTTTTCTGTCGCTATTAATTTATTTTCTGATTTGCTTTATCAGCTTTTTGATCCAAGGACACGTTGATATGACAATAAGTAATCATAATAATCCGCGATCGTCATTTTCTTTGAGTCGTTGGTTGAATGAATCTGTTCCACAGTCAACAATCCAGGCAAATATACAAAGATTTTATTATTCATTGACCATTTTTTTTCGTAATTTTTCAGCTGTATTGGGATTAGCTATTATCCTTGTTATTCTTTTGTGCGCGATTTTTGCGCCTTGGATTGCTACCTATGATATTGCCAGCAATGATCTTACTCATCGATTGCAACCACCGTCTATGCTACATTATTTTGGGACTGATGAGTTGGGCCGTGATATTTTTAGTCGATTAATTTTTGGTGCACGTATTACTCTTTATATTGTTTTTTTAACGACAATTATTGTAGGTCCAATAGGACTGATTGTAGGCACTATATCTGGTTATATGGGGGGGTGGGTTGATACGGTTTTAATGCGTATTGTAGATATTTTTCTTGCGTTCCCAAGTTTGATTTTAGCACTTGCTTTTTCAGCAGCTTTAGGGCCAGGTATTGAAAATGCAGCAATTGCAATTTCAATGGCAGCGTGGCCACCAATAGCACGTTTGGCGCGTGCAGAAACTTTGACCATACGTTCATCTGATTATGTTGCAGCGGTTTTTCTACAAGGTGCATCAATGTGGCGAATTATTTTGTTTCATATAGCACCAATGTGTATTCCTTCAGTGATTGTACGGTTAACATTAAATATGTCTGCAATTATTTTAACGGCTGCTGGTCTTGGTTTTTTGGGATTGGGTGCTCAGCCACCAACTCCTGAATGGGGCGTTATGCTTTCGACTGGTCGTGAATTTATGATGACAAGTTGGTGGTTGGCAGCAGTACCAGGTTGTGCAATATTGCTTACAAGTCTTGCCTTCAATCTTTTAGGTGATGGACTTCGTGATATATTGGATCCGCGCAATGGATAAAAAATTATTAGAAATAAAAGATTTACGCATTTCATTTCCTACAACGCGTGGTATTTTAGAGGTTGTACGTGGCGTTAGTTTTGCTGTAGGAAAAGAGAAAATTGGAATTGTTGGAGAATCTGGGTCTGGAAAATCAACAACTGGGCGTGCGATTTTAAAATTAAATCCAAGATCAGCAATTATCAAAGCTCAAAAAATGTGCTTCAATGATATAGATTTATTGGCTGCCAGTGAGCATCAGATGCGCTCTATTCGGGGAAAACGTATTTCGATGATTTTACAAGATCCCAAATATTCACTTAATCCATTGATGCGAATTGGGAAGCAGATTATGGAGGCTTACCGTATTCATTATCGTGTTTCAAAAATGGAGGCATGGGAAAGAACAATTTCTGTGTTGGAATCTGTGCATATTCGCGATCCTGAACGTATTATGCGGTTATTTCCTCATGAAATATCAGGTGGAATGGGGCAGCGTGTTATGATCGCTATGATGCTTATCCCTAAGCCTGATTTGATTATTGCAGATGAGCCAACATCTGCACTTGATGTCACTGTGAGATGTCAGGTTTTAGCAATATTGGATGAACTTGTAACAAAGTCTGGAGCGGGACTTATTTTCATTAGTCATGATTTAAATCTGATTGCTGATTTTTGTGATCGTGTTTTAGTGATGTATGCCGGTCGTATATTGGAAGAGCTGCCTGCACGTGATTTATCTCGTGCATGTCATCCCTATACTAAGGCTCTTTTACAAAGTTTACCACAGCTTGATAAACCAGTTGGCGTTTTGTCTGTTCCTGAGCGGAACCCTGATTGGCTACATGGCCCAACAATTGTTAATGGCATTGAAGGAACTTACCATGACCAATTGTAAAAATATTATTGAGGTTTTTGATTTGTCTGTAACCTTTGGGCGTGGGCACAAGGCGGTAGAGGTTGTTAAGAAAGTCAATTTTCATATTAAGCGTGGTGAATCTTATGGTCTGATTGGTGAATCAGGATGCGGAAAATCAACCATTTTGAATGCATTAGTTGGGCTTATTCCCGATTATAGGGGGTATTTTACCTTTGATGGACAGGAAGTATTAAAGAAAAAAAGTAAAACTTTTTTACGCCGTATTCAAATGGTCTTTCAAGATCCTTATGCTTCGCTTCATCCAAGGAAAATGGTGCATACGGTTCTTTCGGAATCTCTTACGATTCATGGCATGGATAATCAAAAGGAAAGGGTGCACGATGTTTTGCATTCTGTTGGGTTAGATTCTTCATTTCTTTACCGTTATCCACATGAGTTGTCAGGAGGGCAGCGTCAGCGTATTGCTCTTGCACGTGCTTTGATTATTGAGCCAGAAGTTTTATTACTAGATGAGCCAACATCTGCACTGGATGTATCTGTGCAGGCTGAAATTTTGAATTTGTTGAAATCATTACGAGAAGAAAAACAATTAACCTATTTAATGGTATCTCATGATCTTCCTGTTGTTGCGCATATATGTGAGCGTATTGGAATTATGCATCAAGGCGTTATTTTGGAAGAGTTAAGTAATAGTAATTTGCGTCATTTGCGTGCACAACATGATTATACAAAAATGTTTCTTAAAGCGAGTACTAAGCCAATTTCTTGTGAAGAAGAGAGAGCATAATTGGTTTTACAAAAATGGGAGAGGTTTTCTTTATTTTGGATCTCTTGTGCTAAAATAAAAAATTCTCTCTATCTTTCGATTTTTTTGCCTCTTTATTATAAAAACATTTTATAAATATGGGCTTGGTGCCTAAAATTTTAGCAATATAATTGTTTGTTGATTTAGAAGTTTTACTATTATTCTTCTCTAAAAAGTTGTTTATAATTATCTAATAGAATTCGTCAAAAACCAATGGTACAAAATTCCTTTTAAAAGTGCTATAAAAAGTGCTGGTAGCGGAGGAGGGATTCGAACCCCCGACACAAGGATTATGATTCCTCTGCTCTAACCTACTGAGCTACTCCGCCAAAACAGAAAGATATTACAAAACAATTTTATCTTTGGCGGATATAAGAGGTAGAATAGTGAGATGTCAAGCATCGTTTTTAAGCTTTTCTCTTGTCATTCTATTTCATCCCCGATATGGAATGAATGGAAATATAATTTTCATAGAGTTAGGCAGATAAGGTGTAAAAATGACACCACGTGTAGCGGTTTTAGGATGCGGGTATTGGGGTGGGAATCATATACGAACACTCCAAAGTCTTGGAGCTTTAGCAGCAGTTTCTGATATTGATTCTAATCGGGCTATGAGTTTTGCAAACGCGCATAACGTTGCAGCTATAGAGCCTGATGATCTTTTTACTCATGGGGATATTGATGCGATTGTATTAGCACTCCCTCCACAATTTCATACAGACAATGCACTACGTGCTCTAAAAAATGGTAAAGATATTTTGGTTGAAAAACCAATTGCTTTAAATATGGCTGATGCTGAGCGCCAAGTTCATGTGGCTAATGAACATGGGCGGATTTTTATGGTAGGCCATGTTTTACGTTTTCATCCTGCTTTTGAAAAAATATGTGAATTAGTGATGAATCAAGAATTGGGAGATGTGCGTTATATTTATTCTCACCGATTAGGTTTTGGAAAATTTCATATGCAAAGTGATGCCCTATGGGATCTTGCTCCTCATGATCTTTCAATGATTTTTGCGTTGACAGGGTGTGAACCTTCTGAAATTCGGGGAGAGGGTTCTGCAGTGATTGATCAACTTTCTGATTTTGCACATATTCATATGGCGTTTCCAAATGGTATACGCAGCCACCTTTTTACTTCACGCCTTAGTCCTTATCGTGAAAGACGTTTAATAGTCGTTGGTACAAAAGCTATGCTTGTATTTGATGATATGGAACCGTGGAATCGTAAATTAGCATTTTGCCGCTTTTCTGTTTGGCAAGAAAATAAAGAGTGGGCTTTTCATTCTGATGAATTAAATTATATTGATATTTGTGAGGGTTTACCACTTACTTGTGAATTGCAGCATTTTCTTCATTGTATTGAAACGCGTCAGACACCTCGTACAAATGGCGATGATGCTCTTGCTGTTTTACGAACTTTAATCGCTGCTAATATCAATCATCGGAGATGAAAAATAGATAGTATTTTCATATTCTTGTAATTATCAATGGAGTTAATATGCAATTTATCGACCTTGGGGCGCAGCGCGCACGCATTGAAGAGAAAATTAATGCCGCAATTGCGCATGTGGTGGCCAGTGGTCAATATGTTTTAGGGCCGCAAGTAACGGAATTTGAAGAAAAATTGGCGGATTATCTTGGCGTTAAACATGTGGTTGCATGTGCCAATGGAACTGATGCATTGATGATGCCCCTTATGGCTAAAAATATTGGTCCAGGTGATGCTGTTTTTTGCCCAAGCTTTACGTTTTCTGCAACAGCTGAGGTTGTTGCTTTGGTAGGAGCAAAACCTGTTTTTGTGGATGTTTTGCCAGATACGTTCAATATTGACGTTGATAAACTTGGTGAAGCAATCGAAATGATAAAGAAAGAGGGGCAGCTCAAGCCAAAAGCAATTATTTCGGTTGATTTGTTTGGGCTACCTGCTGATTATAAAACAATTTCTGCAATAGCTGCGAAAGAAAATCTTTTTGTTATTGAAGATACTGCTCAAGCGATAGGTGGTAAAATAAGTAATGTTATGTGCGGGGCTTTTGGTGATGTTGCAGCAACAAGCTTTTATCCAGCAAAACCATTAGGATGTTACGGTGATGGAGGCGCTATGATGACCAATGATGGTGATCTGGCAACGCTTTTACGTTCAATTTTGTTTCATGGTAAAGGGAAAACACAATATGATAATGTTCGTATTGGTTTAAATTCACGGTTGGATACAATTCAAGCTGCAATTTTATTAGAAAAACTTGCAATCATTGAAGATGAGATGGAAAGGCGTATGGCAATTGCTCAGCGTTATTCTAATGGTTTAAAAGATATTGTAACAGTTCCAGAAGTGGGAGAGGATATTCGTTGTGCTTATGCACAATATACTATTAAGGTGAAAAATCGCGATCAATTAAAGATGTATTTACAAAAAAACAACATTCCTACAATGGTTTATTATAATACTCCATTGCATTTACAACCAGCTTATAAACATTTTCCCTACGTGAAGGGTTCTCTTTCTGTTTCTGAATCTTTAGCAGATTGTGTTTTAAGTTTGCCTATGCATCCTTATTTATCGCAAAGTGATCAGGATGTAATTATTCAACACATAAGAAATTTTTATCGTTAAAAGGTGTATAATTTTAAACATAAGAGGAAAATTGCAACCACCATTAACGGCTTCAGTAACTTCTTAATGTATAAACGTTAGCTAATATTGTTTTTAAGACAGTTTATATCGAAAATATTTATGTAGTACGAATTGTTTTTTGGCGAATATAGGATGCAAGGTCACTTTTACTTTTAGAGTTTTTGATCAATGTATTGATGGGTGAATTTTCACCTTCTTTTAAGGCTATTTGGGCAGCTAATGTAGCTGCTAATTCTTTTGTTTCTTTACGCAGCTCATTGAGTAGTTGATTGCTAGAATCACTGTTAAGGTCATCGATTTGAATTTTTAATAAGCGTTGTTGAAAATCTTCTATTTTTTTACGCATGGCGTTAGTTTCCGTTATAAGAGATTTATCACAAGAATATGTTGCTTGTTTTTATGTGATTTAGCTCCTGTTTAAAGGGATATGAAGCCCATTATATGGGTAGAGACAATCGGATAAAATTGCTTTTTGCTTGATTGAATTGAATTTTATCTTTGAAAAAATTGTATTTTTGTCATTGTATATCAGTTTTATAGCATACTTGAGCATAAAAATCATAGCTTTCTTGTATTGCATTGAGTGATAACGGAACTGTTATGAAAATAAATTGATGTATGAGGCAAAAAGTATTTTGCCAAATAAAAAGAACGACACGTCTTCTTAAATCCAGAAAATGGAAACGCTAAGAATAAAAGAAGAGTCGATTAATTCGCATAATTTCTTTAATACAATTGTTTAAAATGGATTCCATGTTGGCATGGGGGTTAACTTTAAATATCCCATATTAATGCCAAGACGTGCACCAACCCCTGTACGTACTGGAATCAATAAAGTATTATTACGTTTAAGAGCGTGAAAACCGACTCCCGCAACTAAATAGGCTGAACCTGAAATACCACCATAACGTCCCCATAAATTGTTTATATCATTGAGATCATAAATTAGAATCATTAAACGAGAGCCTTGACCGCCAAAATCCCACCCTACAGATGGCCCTTGCCAAAAGACTTTATGCTGACCGTAATTTTTGGTAAAGATTTGCCCTTCACCATAAGTTAATCCAGCAAAAAAAGCACCGGAAGCTTCTTCTCCTAAAATATAAGCATTTGGAAGACCATATCGCGAAAAGATATTTTCAATTGCAGTTGCTAGATTATTTGTGGTTTGTCCAAAAAAATTATGGCCAGAACCGATAATTTCTTGCATTGAATAATATTTATTCTTGTCCATTGGTTGAAGTTCAGCGTTTGCAGAACCTACCGTTACAAATAAAAGAGCTATTAAAAGTACAATATTTGTAGTCCAGCGTGATAAAAAAGAGAGAGTCATGGGATTTTCTTTTTAGTTGTCATATAAAAGGATGTTAAAATTCTTATTCAATTTAAATAGAAAATAAGGCATAAAACTGTTTAAATCCTTAAAATTATCTCACAAAATTTCTTTAATGTAGTTATTAATTTTCATATATGCAATGAATGTTAAAAGTTTTAGCGTAAAATGAGTTTTAAATTTCTAAGTTCAGGAGTTATCAATAAATTATGACGTCAGCTGTTTCTTTGAAGTTTGCCGATCTTACTGCGCTGCTTTGTAGCCGTATTTGCCACGATTTAATTTCACCTATTGGTGCCATTCAAAATGCGATGGAACTTTATGATGAAGGAGGAGTTGAAGAAGATGCTTTGCAATTGGTGCGTTCGTCTGTTTCAAAAGCTTCTGCATGCTTGCAATTTTTCCGATTAGCTTTTGGTGCTTCAGGATCAGTGGATAGTCAGATAGACACTCGTTTTGCTGAACAGGTTGCTCAGCAATATATGGCAGAAGAAAAGGCAATTTTGAAATGGCAAGCTCCCACTTTGCTTTTACCAAAAAATGAAGTTAAGCTTTTACTGAATTTATTATTAATTGCAAATACAACCATTTCCCGTGGTGGTGAAATAGTTGTGACGATTGTACAAGATATAAATACACGCTCTTTCCGATTTGAAATTTGCGGTCAAATTTTACGTATTCCCCCTCGTTTTGTTGAATTATACAACAAAAAAGCATTGGAAGAAACAATTGATGCTCACGCAATTCAATTTTACTATACAATATTACTGGCTGAGCTAACAGCTATGACACTAAACATACATGAAACTGATAGTCATATTATTTTTGAAAGCACAAAGAAGCTTTAAATGAAATTGTTTATACTATACTGAAAATACCCTAATCCTGTGGGTTAATAGAATGACTTTAGCCTTTCTTAACTAACCCACAAGCATTTTTGTATAAAAGAAACCACTGTGTAAAACCTTTATTTAAGAAATAAAACTTCACACTTAACATTCCAAGACCATACTTATGCGTTTTATCATTTAAGCAGTTTTGCGTATATTTTCTTCAGATGGATCACGTAATACATAACCGCGTCCCCAAACTGTATCAATATAATTAACTCCCGATGATACAGCATCCAATTTTTTACGCAATTTGCAGATGAAGACATCAATAATTTTAAGCTCTGGTTCATCCATCCCACCGTAAAGATGATTAAGAAACATTTCTTTGGTGAGTGTGGTTCCTTTACGAAGTGAAAGAAGCTCTAGCATCTGATATTCTTTACCAGTCAAATGAACGGGACGACCCGCAATCTCAACTGTTTTATTGTCGAGATTGACAGTAAGATCACCTGTGACAATAACTGATTGTGCATGACCTTTAGAACGACGCACGACAGCGTGAATACGTGCAATTAGCTCTTCTTTATGAAAGGGCTTAGTCATATAATCGTCAGCCCCAAAACCAAAACCACGCACCTTATCTTCAATGCTACTCATACCTGAAAGAATAAGAACGGGGGTTTTTATTTTTGCTAATCGTAAAGTCCGCAAAACATCGTAACCTGACATATCAGGTAAATTTAAATCAAGCAAAATGATATCATAATCATAAAGCTTACCTAAATCGACGCCCTCTTCACCTAAATCAGTAATGTATACATTAAAGTTTCCTGATTTTAGCATCAATTCGATGCTTTGAGAGGTTGTTTTATCGTCTTCAATTAATAATACGCGCATTTTAAAAATTCCTCGCTTTGCTCCTTGCGAATCAAGAGGAGCTCTTTATGTATACAATTGGTAGAACTACCATTGATAAAAAATAACAAAATCAAACACTTAACTATTAAAAGTGTTTGTAAATAATGTAGTGGTACGCGTAACAATCACCACTATTTTCTCCCCACTATCTGAGATAGTGGTTAACAAAATATTTTCATTTTTGGAAGAGGTTAATAAAATATTTTAGAAAGAATCTTACTTTTCTTAATTAAGTAGAAAAATTAGTTACCTATTTTATTAATTTTTTACTTAAAAAAAATCTTATAATATATTATTTACAATTATTTTTTGTTCAAAATTATGAGGTTTATTTATTGTGTTTTAAGTTTCTTTGATTCTATAATAGAAATGAAAAATGAATAAGTAGTTGATGCTTTGTAAACACATTGTGTTTATTAAGTATTTTAAAGAAGGCAGAAAAGAGTTATTTTTCGACTTAAAAAGAATGGTTTACTTTTTTTGTTGAAAAGATGGTACTAAAAGTCTGTTGTCAGAGGGGAAATGTGCGTTCTTTGTTAGCGCAATCAAGGAGTAATGAGTATGAAGCCACAGCAGAATATGGTAAGATTAAAAATGTTTCAAGCACGTGAGAAGCGTCGTGAAATTGCACAGCTTGAAATAATGATCAAAGAATTTGAACAAATGGTGCTAGAGTTAGAAGCACAAATTGCCAGTGAAGAACGTAAATCTGGAAATGATAACATTCATCATTTTGCTTATTCGACTGTTGCTCGTGCAGCGCGGAAGCGGCACGATAATTTAACAGATTCAATTCGTGATTTACAGCTTCAAAAAACAAATGCTGAGATTACTTTACATGAAGTTGAAACGGAATTGCAACGTATGCAAGTTCTTGAAGTGCGAGAAAATAAGAGGGCCGTGGGTGAGTAATGACTATGTTTTGGTAAAATCTCGCACTTTATGATTGAATGATACAAACTGTAGATTAGATATAAATTTTTAGTTTGTAGATTATAATAGAAAATAGCCAGATTTAAAAAATCTGGCTATTTTTTAAGTATAAGGCCTGAAAATCCATCACTATCAATGGCAATTAATGCCTGTATTGTTGGATTCTTGTTGTCCGTAATCCAGCTAAGCCGTGTTCATCAATCGAACTTTGCCATGAGAGAAACTCTTCTACAGTCAAAGTATAGCGTTGACACGCCTCATCAAGACTTAACAATCCACCTCTGACAGCAGCAACAACTTCAGCTTTACGGCGGATAACCCAACGCCTTGTTGTTGGTGGTGGCAGGTCGGTAATTGTCAGTGGACTACCATCCGGGCCAATCACATATTTTATTTGTGTTTTTATCAAATCGGTCATTGTATTCTCTACTTTTGTTCAAGGACCTGAGATGCTTGTAAAGCGTGAGCTTTAAAAAAGAACTAAACACGTTGAAAAAAAATTAATAAAATCGATTCAAATGCAAAGGGGCAGATAAAAGATAAATAAAACAGTATATTATAATATTTTCAATAAGGTTTTTTATTTTAAAAAAATGAAAAAAGCTGTTTTCTTTGTTTTTTATCTGTCCCTTTGCATTTTGCGTCGCTTCTTTAAAAATCCAATACTATTAGTTGTAGGAAGGATAAAAAAACAATATAAAGAGATAATGGATAGTGTGTATATATATGAAAACAATCCACTTACTAGAGCATATTTTAAGTAGAGAATGAGCATATGTCTTTAAATAGCCTTGATTTGCCAGGACAGCCCGAAAACTCTCGTATTGTTGTTGCAATGTCTGGAGGCGTTGATTCGTCTGTTGTGGCAGGCCTTTTAAAAAAAGAAGGTTATGATGTGGTTGGAATTACTTTGCAACTTTATGATCATGGTGTTGCAACGCATCGTGTGGGGTCGTGTTGTGCAGGACAAGATATTGAAGATGCCCGTCGTATAGCAGAAACATTAAAGATACCTCATTATGTTCTTGATTACGAAGAGCGATTTCGTGAAGCTGTAATTGATCCTTTTACAGAAAGTTATACACATGGAGAAACCCCTGTTCCATGTGTGGCTTGCAATCAAACTGTTAAATTTTCTGATTTATTAGCAACTGCACGTGAATTAGGTGCAGATGCTTTGGCAACAGGTCATTATATTCGCAGTCGTTCTTGTGGTGCGCATCGAGCATTGTTTCGCCCTCTTGATGCTGACCGTGATCAGAGTTATTTCCTTTTTGCAACGACACAAGAGCAAATTGATTATTTGCGTTTTCCACTTGGAGATCTTCCAAAAGCACGTGTTCGTGAAATAGCAGCAGAAATGGGTTTTGTTGTTGCCGATAAGCATGATAGCCAAGATATTTGCTTTGTTCCACAAGGAAAATATTCTGATGTTATCACGAAATTGCGCCCAGAATCTACAAATCCTGGAATTATTATGCATATCAATGGGCAAATTTTGGGTGAACATTCAGGAATTATCAATTATACTGTTGGTCAACGTCGCGGCATTGGGATTGCAACTGGTGAGGCACTTTATGTAGTTTATCTCGACGCGGAAAATGCGCGCGTTATTGTTGGTCCGCGGGAGATGTTAGAAACGCATAAACTTTTTTTGCGTGATGTAAATTGGCTTGGTGATGAGCAATTAGACAATTTTCCTCCTAATGGTATTGATATAGTAGTCAAAATTCGTTCAACGCGCCCTCCACGTCCAGCTCGTTTACATTATCAAAATGGTGTTTTTTCTGTTGATTTATTAGAAAGCGAAAGTGGGGTTGCTCCTGGGCAAGCCTGTGTTTTTTATAATGAAAATAGTAATGAGGCGCGTGTTCTTGGGGGTGGGTTTATTACACATTCAGAACGTTCTGCAGGTGCTGAGGCAATGCTGAAACAAGTTTTGCATAATTTAGAAACAAAAACTATTACTTTTCCTCAGACTAAAGAAGCTATTGCGTGCAAATAAAATAGTAAGCTAATAAAATGGGTATTTACGGTTTAAAATATTCTCATTTTTAGTTGAGTTTATCAAAATCAGCAAAATGTGCTAATGCAATACCTGATGCGGTAGCAACATTGAGGCTATCAAAACCATAAGCCATAGGAATGCGTAGGGTCTCTGATTTTTGTAGAATATGAGCGGGCAAACCATCACCTTCCGCTCCTAAAATAATTGCAGTGCGTTTTGTTGATTTTGCTTCTTTGAGATAGCGTGGGGCAGAAGGGGAAAGGGCATAAAGATGAAAGTCTGCATCATTTAAAGCTTCAATAATGCTATCAATATCAGCGCCTTGTGTGTAAGGTATTTTTAGAGCAGCACCAACAGAAACTCTAATTGCTTTTCGATATAGCGGATCACATGAAGTTTTATCAACAATAATACCATGGCTGGCAAAAGCGGCTGCATTGCGAAAAATAGCACCCATATTATCATGATTAGAAATACCACATAAAACTGGCACCAAGGTTTTTTCTGGAAGATTTTGTAAAAAATCTTGTAATGATGGTAAAGTTTTACGTTCACCAATACCAAGCATACCACGATGAACATGAAAACCAGCAATATCATCCATGACTTTTTGTGGAACACAATAAATAGGACAGGTTGGTTTTGTTGCTTTTAAAATAGGCATAATTCCAAGAAGGCGTGCTGCTACAATAAGCAATGACAAGGCAGAAAAATCTTTTGAATGCAGCAATGCTGACAATACTACTTTGCCTTCAGCAATAAATTGATGTTGTCGTCCAACGAGATCTTTTTCACGAATATTACGATAAGCTTCCAAGCGTGGGTCATCAGTTTCGTGGATTGTTGTGATATTTAAAGTCATATAGAGCTTCTAACATTATTTTTTCTAAATCACCAGCGTAGTGAATGCTGTGTCTTCTTGATTGAATGGGGAGACAAAAAAGATGTATTATTTTTAAATTTAAAGTAGAATATATATTGACATAATACAACTATAGGTATAAAACACAACTACCGAGTGCAACACACAACAGTGTTTTATTCGGGTACAGTGTCTTAGGTCCCCGCTATTTCCTAAGACTGTAGTCCCTTTCTAGGGGAAAAGAATCTGGGTCCCCAATGCCCAGATTCTTTTTTATGGGAATGGTATTTATAAAAATGCTTTTTTCTATGGCTAAAAATAATTTTTTGAATTACACGCTATAGACCACAAAATAAAAATTTTGTGATGAATATTCTGTCTACTTTATGGTTTTTCTTTAAGTAGAATTATTTATAACAACCATAAGTTTTGATGCATTTGGGAATGAAATCACAACAATAATATTAACTGGCTTTTTTGTACTTTATGAAGTAACAGCTATGCTGAATGAAAATGGTCATAAGAAATATGTAAGTATTACGTAAGTATAAAGTGTGTTTAAGAAAATTGTTTCTCAATTATAAGGCAACAAGAGTGTTCAGTCTATTCAATAAGCGATTATAACAGTTGGGTTGATATATCTGGTATTGTTTTAACAATTGTCTCTTCTTTTTATGGGAGAAATTCAAATCGTTACAGTTGATTTAGTATGGTTTGTGGTGTGGCAATTTTTGCACGAACAGAAGAGGCCCACGGTAATTGTTTTATTTTATTTTAAAGCTATCTGATATTGAGGAATGGTGTAAAGGCATATCAATAATGTTTATAGGTATGCTGCTCAAAATATTGTGCCTCATTTAATAGAGAACGGTGTGTGGTTATGAGTACAAAGATAAAGATACAAAGATTAACACTATGGTCTATTTTAGTGGCTTGTATCGTTTTTGCTTTGAAATATTGGGCTTATCAGATTACCGGTTCGGTTGCACTTTATTCTGATGCTTTGGAATCAATTGTTAATATAATTGCTGCATTAGCGACCTGGTGGGCTGTTAAAATAAGTCTAAAGCCAGCTGATCAAAAGCATCCTTTTGGGCATCATAAGGCGGAATATTTTTCTGCTATTTTTGAAGGTGTATTGATCATTATTGCAGCAATTATGATTTTAAGAAAAGCATGGCTAGCTCTTTCGACTGCTGAATTACCGCAGCAGCCTGGAATATGGGTTGGTATTAATATTGCAGTTTGTATCATAAATTATTTTTGGGGTTTGATTCTTATTCGACAAGGAAAAATTCATCATTCACCAGCTCTTAAGGCTGATGGAGCACATGTAATGATGGATGTTTTAACTTCTTTTGGCATTTTAGTAGGACTTATTGCTGCTTTCATAAGTGGATGGACTATTTTAGATCCAATTTTGGCAATAATGGTTGCTATTCATATTCTTGTGCAAGGTTGGAAAGTGATTCATAATTCTGTTCAAGGATTAATGGATGTTGGAGTTGAATTAAATGAAACCATGCGGATTAATGATCTTATTTTAGCAAATGCATGTGGGGCTATTGAAATACATGATTTACGCACGCGTATTGCTGGTAGGGTTACTTTTATAGAGTTTCATTTAGTTGTACCAACTGCGATGCTGGTGGGAGAAGCACATCAAATTTGTAATAAAGTTGAGGAAGCAATTAGAGTTGAATTTAAAAATGCACGTATTACTATTCATATAGAACCTGAAAATGAAGCCAAGTTTCCTCCTGGTACGATGACTATTCCTTCTTTGTGAGAAATTTCCTTTTTATTTGTTTTTTCTATGCGCAATGCATAATCGAATTTTGTATAGCTATAGAAATAGCAATCATGGATTATTGTAGATATTTATTTTAGCAAGGGGGGTCATAATAGTGAGATGTTATATGAAAGTAATGCGTCGGTAAAATATGCGGTATTATACTTGATAATATTACGGCTATTATATCGGTAACTCTGAGTTTTGTAGTTGATTATAATATTGTTTTAAGAAGTCTGAGCCACAGGATATTTTTGGATTAATAGTTTAAAATACTAAAGATCAATTTTTTCAGTACACATTATTTCATTGTTTTGATTAATAATACTATGACGTTGTAATTGACAGTGCCATTGCTGATGAGAGCGCTCAATAGCAAATAAGTTGAAATTGGCAGGTGGCTTCTTACTTCCAAAGGCTTGTGATGCAGAAGAAACACCAACAATAGGAACTTTTTTCATTTTTCCTTCAATGAAGTTTAATGTAGGTAGGTGAGTATGGCCATGGAGAATAAGCTCACAATCATGGTGTTTTATAACGTCTAGAAATTTTTCTATACCCCATAATTTTTTATACCAAGAAGTAGCATTATGAAAAGGAGGGTGATGTATTATCACAATACGAAAGAGATCGCGTGCTGCAGCTTCATTTAAAAGTTGGGATAAAGTTTGTGCTTGCATTTTGTCAAAATAGCCAGCAGCTTGGAAAAATGGTGTAGCGATGGCTGAAGAAGCACTGATAATGGCCACATTATCGCGAACGCGCATATAAGGAAAAACATTATTTTGAAGAATATCACCTGTGATCCAAGGTTGAAAGGCTATACAGGCTTTTTGAAATGCTCCACGAACATAAGCATCATGATTACCGAGTGTTAAAGAAATATTTTCAGGATGGCCTTGTGCACGCAACCAACGGCATGCTTGTTCAAATTCTTTATCTAGAGAAAGATTGACGAGATCACCAGAAATTACAAGATGATCAGGTTTTTCCTTTTTCAATGCGTGCATTAAAGTGTCTAAAACACTTGTTGTCATTTGGCTTTTGCGTTTTTTTTGCCAATTAAAATAGCCAGTAAGACGCTTCCCAAAAAGCTCAGATAAAGAAGGTTGTGGGAGAGGTGAAAGGTGCACATCCGATATATGGGCAAGATAAAACATAAATATTAGCATAGTACTGAAAACAATTTAGGCAATAGAAAAATAAGCCGGTTTATTGTTAGGAGCGGTAGAGGGGTATAAGGTAAGAACAGTTTGCTAGAAAGTTTTAAGAAAACTTTGCAAGCATTTACGGTTTTAGAAAAGAGTGCTAAAAGCAAGGTTTTTCAAATGGGGTGGGTAATGTGTGAAAAATAGTGATAATGAAACAAAATTTTTTAAACTGAAATAATTGACTTTTTGTTTGCATATTAATTTTTTAGGAACGATCTATGATAAACTCATCGTCTACTTCTCAATCTTGCGCTCCTTTTTCTGCAACTGATAATACGATAAGTTATTGGCCTGAAACAATTAATCATGATGCTCAAATTAATCAAATTAATCAAACAGTTTTTGGTCCGGGTCGTTTTGTGCGTGCAAGTTATTTACTGCGAGAAGATGGTAAGCATGATCGTCAGCTTTCTTTTGTTGCTTGTTTGGAAGACCATGTTATTGGTTCTGTGAGGATGACTCCTATATACATTGGTGTACAAACTGCTTATCTGCTAGGTCCTCTTGTTGTTCTGCCTGACCATAAAAATATTGGTGTAGGAAGCAAATTAGTACGTATGGCATTACAAGCGGCAGAAAATTGTAATGTTCCTTTAGTTATTTTAATTGGGGATAAGGATTACTATGGCCGTTTCAATTTTAAAAATGTACAACATAGGCAAATACAAATGCCTGCG
Source organism: Bartonella chomelii (assembly GCF_014138465.1). Taxonomy (NCBI): domain Bacteria; kingdom Pseudomonadati; phylum Pseudomonadota; class Alphaproteobacteria; order Hyphomicrobiales; family Bartonellaceae; genus Bartonella; species Bartonella chomelii. The sequence continues at coordinate 138,888 of NZ_JACJIR010000003.1, read as the reverse complement.
CCAGTGGACCCCAAACGATTATTAGTCTTAGAATTAAAAGAAGATGCATTAAAAATAGCACATGGTAAAGTACGTTATCGTTCATGTAGCTAATATACATTTTTCCTGTAAAATAGATTTAAGTTATCTTAAAGCGATAAAAAAATCGCTTAGAATTTTTAGTGATTTTCACGATACCACATGCTGCTGAGTAGTAAAAAGCAGGTAATTAGAGCTAAAAATCCAGAAAAGATTGGAAAATATGAGGCATTAACCAAACGGGTTTCTGTTGCTTCTTTCAGAACAATTGATTGAGCACGAGGAGATATTGATTTTGTTTTCGTTTGAATCAATTTAATGGGGGGAAGGTGAATGCCATCTTTTTTCTCATGATGCAAACGTACTACATGACCACCAGTATGTTGGCTGATAGGGGCTAGTTTTTCTTCTGTTGAAATTAAATCAGAAAATTCAAGACTATCGAGTACACCTATAGAAGAAAGTACTGTTTGATCACCATTGTGGATGGTAAAGATTCCTGTTTCATCAGTATTTACAGTTCCTGTAAAAACACCTTCTTGTTCTTTTGTGAGAATGATCTTTTGTTTTTTGCCAGAAGGGAAGATTACTTCGGCTGGCTCTGGCTGCTCTTTAAGTGTTTGTCGACGAATTGTTAAATGATGATGATCATTTACAGCACTTAATCTTTCTTCTTCAAGTTCTGGTTCTTTCATGAGCCAATGAGCAATGCGGCGATAAAGAGCAGCGTAAGGCCCACCCCCTTCAAAACCTCGTGCCCACAGCCAACTTTCATCAGAAAGCAACATACCTACTCGACCTTTACCAGTATGTGAAAGAAGCAAAAGCGGTTGTTCATCAGCTCCTTTCATAATAGGAATACTTTTGTTTGTGTTTTGAATTGCAATTTGTCGTAGCCATCGCCCCCATTGAGAAGCTGGGTGGGTAGGGGTAGCAAGATCTCGCGTAACAGGGTGACGTTCACCTTCTTTGGTTAATGTAGGGCGGAAAGGTTTTTGAATAATAGCACCATTTGGTAATGCTGGTAGAACACTTATTAAAGGTGTTTTAGCAAGTGACTGTTCATTAGCAAATTCAGGCCCTGTTACTATGAGTAATGCACCACCTTTTTGTACATATTGAGCAATATAATCATAATAAATCAATGGCAACACATTGGAATGTTGGAAGCCGTCAAGAATGATAAGATCAAAATTATTGATTTCTTCAACAAATAACTGGGTTGTAGGAAAAACAACAAGTGACAATTGGCTCAAAGGTGTATTGTCTGCTTTTTCAGGTGGACGCAAAATAGTAAAATGAACAAGATCAATATTGGAATCACTTTTTAAAAGATCACGCCATGTACGTTCACCATTGTAAGGTGCACCTGAGATGAGAAGAACACGCAAATTTTCTCTAATTCCTTCAATAACAGCAATGGCGCGATTATTATCGAAGCTTAATTCACCTTCATAAGTATCAGTTGTAGCTTGAATGATATTTTTTTCAGCATGAGGAAGAGTGATTTCAGTTTGAAAAATAATACCAGGGGTTACAGAATAATGGCCAACTTCTTGACCGTTAACGCTTATAGAAATATTTGCTTGCGCTGGTATAGCTTCTTGAGGTTGGCCTTTATCTTCTACCAAAATGGAAAGTACTTGTGGTTTATTGATAAGAGCAAAGCGGGGAGGAGAAATAAATTTAATTTGACGGTCAAATTCATTGGCTCTCCCTGTTATAAGAGCATTAATTGGTGCACTATCATGAAGTTCTGATAATTTTGGAATATCATGCACTTGTCCATCTGTGATCAAAATTGTTCCTGCATAGCGAGATGGGGGTATATCAGCTATAGCTTGTGTTAGAGCATTAAATAAATTTGTTGATGGTGCATAATGGTTTTCAGAAAGTTTTCCAGCTTCAATAAAACGCAGCTCAAATTGTGGATAGCGGGATAGTTCATTTGTTAATTGTATGCGTGCTTTGTGACTATCGTCTGCACGTGTACCAAATGTTTGACTTTCGCTTTGATCAATTACAATACCCACAGTGCTTTTAACAGGTTGGCGCTCTTCTTTTATTATCATTGGATTAAGCAAAGCAAGAATAATTGAGCTCAATGCTATAAGACGCAACAAAGCTCCGGGGCGCTTCGTAATGAGGCCAATAATAATAAAAAAGGTGGGAAGTCCTCCTAAAAAAAGAAGCCAAGAGATGGGTAGAAGAGACTGAAAAGTGATCGATGGTATCATTGACTTTTTTTTCTGTTAAAGCTCTCTAACAATGCAGGAACATGAACCTGATCGGCTTTATAATTACCTGTGAGCATGTAGATGACAATATTCAGTCCTGCACGAAATGCCCATAGGCGTTGCATAGGGTCATTGGGGACAAGTGGGTATTTCCATGTACCTTTCTCATCTAGCGCCCAAGCACCAGCGAAGTTATTGGCAGTGATAAGAAGAGAACTAACATTATCGCCAGTAGCAATAGAGTTTTTATTTTTTTTATTTATTGATGATGCTTCAACCCATAAAGGTGAGCCACGATAGCGTCCAGGAAAATCAGGCATAATATAAAAAGAACGAGTAATAACATGATCAGCTGATGCTGGTTCAATGGCTGGGATATTCAATCCGCTTAAAATGGCACGCAATCTTTGTGTGGCTGGGGTAGCAGTTTCTTCAAGGTTCAGATTGGCGCTTATTTGATCACGGGTGTCAAATAAAACTGTACCACCATGTTTCATAAAAGCATTTATTTTTTCAAGGCTTTTTTGCGTTGGCATGGGGCCATCAGCGTCAATAGGCCAGTAAATGAGAGGATAGAAAGAAAGTTCATCTTTATCAAGATCAAGCGCTATAACAGAACCGGGTGAAAGCATTGTGCGCTCTGAGATAAATTGACTGAGTGCTTCCAAGCCACTTTTACTTGTTGTATCAATTTCATGATTATGAGTCACAACATAAGCAAGGTGGGTGGCACCAGCTGCTTGCACCATGATTTCGTCATGCTTTTCTAGGGTTTGTGCATGAGTGGTTGGTGGATAAGACAATAAGACGATAAAACTTGTTATCAAGGGAAGTAAGAGGAACATATTACTTCGTCGATTAAAAAGAAAAGCTTCTCCCATCCATAAAACTAAAAAACTATCTAGGGCTAAAAATAGGCTAGCCAGCCCTAAAAGTGGTCCAGCAAAATGTTTTTCTTGTGTATCATAAGATAATGGATCATTGCCTGAGGAGGCAGGTAATGGCGATTGTTTTATTAAACGTGATGAATGATTTAATAAATTCAATGCATAAAGATTATTTTTAGAACCGTAAAATCCAGGTGGGGTATCATAGGATGGAAGAGGTGGTTTTTGTACATTAATAACAAGTGGTGCAATATGAAGGGAGGGTATCTGTAATTGACCATCAGCATTTAATGTTCGCCAAGGGCTTTGTGTCGTTGTTGTCTGTGTTTGTATAGGGGTTTCCTGGTCATGTACACGAAGCGTGGTAAGCTTTTGTAACATTTGCGCAAAAAATCCAGAAAGCGGAAGATTTGACCATGTAGGATCAGGCGCAATGTGGACAAAAATGAGTATGCCTTTTCCATAGTTAGTAGCTGTGAGAAGGGGGGTGCCATCAGCAAGACTAAGCCACGTTTTTTCAAAAAGATCTGAGCTTGGTTCTGCTAAGATTTGACGTGAAACAGTAACTTCTTCTGGAAAAGGAAGGTCAAAGAAAAAGCTATTTTTTGCAAAAGGTGCTAATTTTTGTGGTTTAGCCCATGACATAGTGCTTCCAAGATAACGTTCACCAGAACGCAGTGGTACAGGTAGTAAACTGTCATATTGTTCTGTAGAACTCAAATTCTCCCCAGCAAAACGAATAAGCACTCCCCCTTTATTGACAAAATTAGATAGTTTTTTTTCTGCTGCTTTTGACATATGAGCAATGTCACCCATAATGAAAACAGACGGGTTTTGTTTGAGTAAGTGATCAATATCAACTGAAAGCTCTCCTCCGCCAGCTGTTATAATCTGTGCATGTTCCTGCAATGCTTTGATGACATAGTAAAGTGGAGACAATAAAGGCTGCACCATTTCATTAACGCTTGGTGATAAAAGAGCAACGCGACTTATTTGGTTACGGCTATCAATTAAAAAAGTTGCGGCAGCTTGAGCATGGTTATCAATTTTTATCCATGCAATATCATTGCGTAATTCAAGCGGTAAATTAAGGGGGACAAGAGCTGTTGTTTCTCCTTCATGAAAGTGTGCTGTAAAACGCCCAAGAAGCTGACTTTTTAAATCATAAAGGCTTAATGTCGTCGTAGACTTATCATGAGTGGCTGCGCGAATAACACGTGCTGCGATATTTCCATCATTATTGACTATACCTGTTATGCCGATCAAGTGAGAAATATCAGCTGAATACCATAAGAGTGTTTTAGGCTTTAATTGTTCAATGAAAGTGAAAACTTCTTTATCTTCGTTTGTTTGTAAGCCATCACTTAAGTAGGCAATATCAAGAGGTTTTTCGCCAGTTTTTTCAATAAGTTTTTTAAATGCTTGCAAGCGATTGACAGGCCAGGGTTGAGGTTGCAGATGTATTAAATGTTGTCTTACAACTTCTGCAGAAAAGGGGCCAATTTCTTGGGTGTTGTTTTCAGCTGTTGCAAGTAAATAAATGTCTTTTTTATGTTTTTCTGCTTGTACAAGTAAGGATTTTGCAACAATAATACGTTTTTTCCATTCTTCAGCGGAAGCCCATCCATTATCAATAATAAGTGCTAGCGGTTGAGATCCGGAAAAAATAACAGGATTTTGGTTCCATATAGGGCGCGCTAAGGCGATAGTAATTAATGCTATCATAAAGAGCCGTAGCAATAACAACCACCAAGGTGTATGGTTGGCTGTTTCTTGCTGATTAATTCGTTTAAGCAAGAAGCGTAAGGGAGGAAAAGGCTCTTTATGAGGCGTGGAAGGTGTTGTGCGCAACAACCACCAAATAACTGGTAGTGCCAAAAGTCCGAGCAAAACTAGGGGAGCTTCAAAACTCAAATTGCCCTCCCTGTATGAGGTGAAGAGGCATTCATTCTCTTTGTAAGTTGCAAGATGGTTTCTTTTAAAGGTCGGTCAGTTGTGCTCACATGGTAACTCCATCCTTGGTGTGAACAGAAATTTATTAATTCTTCCCGTCTTTCTTGGTAGAGTTTGCAATAATGTTTGCGGAGGTTTTCTGCTTTTCCTAAGAGAAGCTTTTGTTTGGTTTCAGGATCAAAAAACTCTGTACGTCCTTTATAAGGAAAGCTCTCTTCTGCAGGGTCGGCAATTTCAATTAGATGTGCATTGACCTGTTTTGCTACCAAAATTTTTAAATGTTGAATGATTTGTTCAGGCTGATCAAGAAAATCACTAATTATTATGACTTGTGAAAAGCGGGTAATAGCCGAGAAATCTGGAAATGAATTTTCAGTTTGGTGATTTGTTAAAGCTATTGCCATGCGTTCTGCTATATTAGATGTCATAGTGGGAGTCATTAAATTAGGAATAGCAATATATTGACCATCTCGTGCAAGAAGTGTCGCCAGTGCAAGGGAAAGAATAATGGCATGATTACCTTTAGAGATTTTGGAAAAGCGTGAGCAATAGTGCATGGAAGCACTTTGATCGGGCCAGATCCAAAATGTTTGGGCCGTTTCCCATTCGCGTTCACGTAAGTAAGTGTGTTCATCACGTGCAGAACGACGCCAATCAATATGTGTTGTAGATTCCCCTTCGACATATAGGCGAAATTGCCAAAAATTATCTCCATTGCCACGTTTACGTTGATTATGGCAGCCAGCCATTAGTGTATTAGCAATGAGGCGTGCTTGTAAAAGAAGATGGGGCATATTTCCTACGTCTTTATGCAGTTTTGCAATAAACGACAGTGGATTTTTCTTAGAGACTTTTTTTCCAATAGCCATTAAAGAGCATCTTTCACAAGCTTAGCGATAATATCTTTGGTGGTTATATTATCAGCACGTGCAGAGAAATTAAGTGCCATGCGGTGTTGTAATACGGGATAAGCTAACGCTTTAACGTCATCAAGTGAGGGGGATAGACGCCCGTGATAAAGAGCCCGGGCGCGAGCACAAAGTGAAAGGGCCTGTGATGCCCGAGGGCCAGGTCCCCAAGCAATATAAGTATTTGCAAAGGAATTATCTTCATTTGGACGAGCCGAACGCACTAGTTTCAAAATGGCTTCAACAACATTTTCAGAAATAGGTATTTTGCGGACGATTGTTTGAATTTTTTGTAGTTTTTTGGTCGAGAGAACTGGTTTTACAGTTTGGCTTTTTTGACCTGTTGTTTCTAAAATAATACGCCGTTCTGTAGTAAGATCGGGATAATCAATATCAATTTGCATCAAAAAGCGATCAAGTTGTGCTTCAGGAAGTGGATAGGTTCCTTCTTGTTCGAGCGGATTTTGTGTTGCAAATACATGAAAAGGTTTTGGCAAATCATAACGAGTGCCGGCAATAGTTACATGATATTCTTGCATGGCTTGCAAAAGAGCTGATTGAGTGCGCGGTGAAGCACGGTTAATTTCATCTGCCATAAGAAGTTGGGCAAAAACAGGGCCTTGGATGTAACGGAAGAAGCGTTTACCATTTTTATCCAAGTCCATAATTTCAGAACCGATAATATCTGATGGCATTAGATCTGGTGTAAATTGGATGCGCTTTCCATCAAGCCCTAAAACAAGGCTTAATGTCTCAACAAGACGTGTTTTAGCAAGCCCTGGAACACCAACAAGAAGGGCGTGCCCCCCGGCCAAAATGGCCGTTAAGGTATATTCAATCACGTGGCTTTGACCAAAAATAACTTTGTCGATTGCTTTTTGCAGAGTAGCTAATTCTTTATACGCTGCATCAATATCATCAACGATCGATTGGCTATCTTTATTTATACTAGTCTTTTTGATGGTATTAGATAACGTATCATCTTGACTCATATTGTTTCCTTAAAACAGTTGTCGCAAAGTAATAATTTCTTTTATACGATAATAAATATTTATAATTTGTAGCAGAAAATGAAGAAAAAAGAAGCATGATAAGCTGTTTTTTTAATTCGTGCACAGATGGAGAAGTGCATTAATGAGGCAGGAATTATAACTTATGAGAAATGTATTACAAATTATCATTGCAATAAGACTACCTAAGTGGAGGGAAACATTAAGAATTTGTTCAAAAGGTTGAATGGATGAGCATACCACAAAATTTCAAAAAAGTTGACTGGTTGCAACACAGCCATATTCAAACACTTCTTCGTATTTTATCGTTGAATGGTGAAGAAGCACGTATTGTTGGTGGTGCAGTACGTAATCAGCTTTTAAATCAACCCATTAGCGATATTGATATTGCTACGACCTGTTTGCCACAGCAGGTTATAAAGCGCGTAGAAAAGGAAGGATTTAAAGCTATTCCTACAGGTGTTGACTTTGGTACAGTGACAGTTGTTATAGAGTCATGTTGCTATGAGGTTACAACTCTTCGCTCTGACATTGAAACAGATGGTCGCTATGCAAAAGTTGCTTTTTGTCGAGATTGGAAAAAGGACGCTCAGCGACGGGATTTCACTATCAATGCACTTTATTGTGATGCATCTGGTCAGCTTTATGATGAAGTGGGAGGTTTGAACGATATTGAAAGCAAAACGATACGTTTTATAGGTGTCGCGAAGGATCGTATTTGTGAAGATTATTTACGTATTTTACGTTTTTTTCGTTTTTTTGCTTGGTATGGGGGAGGGCGGCCTGATGCGCAAGGGTTGAAAGCATGCATTTATTTAAAACAAGGTCTGCACAAACTTTCACCTGAACGTGTTTGGGGAGAGATGAAAAAACTTCTTACTGCTTCAGATCCAACACGTGCTCTTTTATGGATGCGTCAAAGCGGTATTTTAACACTCATTTTACCTGAAACAGAAAAATGGGGTATTGATGCAATCCACCCACTTGTAAAAATAGAGCGTATCCTTGGTTGGAAAGCAGATCCATTGCTGCGGTTAGAAAGTTTACTACCTCCTGATCCTGTACGCCTTCACGATATGGCTCATCGTTTGCGTTTGTCTAATGAAGAGAAAAAGCGATTGAAAGAATGGGCAAAGTTGGGGGGTATCAATCTAAGCTGTTCAGATGTTTATGTGAAAGAATTGATTTATTTTCATGGTCGACAGCCCGTTTTAGATCAATTATCCTTATCCTTAGCATCTGTCTGTACTGGTATTTTAGATGAAGACGAAATTTTAGAAAAAGCAGAATATTATCTTCAACTTTATCACTTGGCTCAACAATGGCAGATTCCAACTTTTCCTATAAGTGGCAGAGATTTGATGAAAAAAGGTTTAATTCAGGGAGCACTTTTAGGTCAAAAGCTTAAAGAGCTAGAAAAAATCTGGGTTAAAAGCAGATTTTTAATGAACCGTAATGAGTTATTAGAAAAAATTGAGCAGGAATAACTAAGTTTTTTATGAGCAAATCTCTGCTTTTTTATGAGACATTTTCTATCTCATTGTAACCAATTTGGCGAAGAGCTTCACCGGTTGTTATGGCTACACTCATTGCGAGATTTAAAGAGCGTGCGTGTGGTTGCATAGGAATTGTTAATGTATGATCAACTGCTTCATAGACGTAGTTAGGAACACCTGCTGATTCACGGCCAAAAAGTAAAACATCGTTTTTTTGGTAGCGTATATCTGTATAACATGTTTTTGATTTTGTGCTCAAAAGCAAAAGACGGCGGTTAAAATGTCTCATAGTTTCAATAAAATGTTGCCAATCAATGTGACGTTCTAACAAGGCATGTTCAAGATAATCCATACCTGCTCGTTTAAGGTTACGATCTGATAAATTAAAGCCTGCTGGTTCAATAATATGTACGTGTACGCCAAGACAAGCACTAAGGCGTAAAATTGTTCCAGTATTACCAGCAATATCCGGTTGAAAAAGAGCGATGTGAAGTGGCATACGCTGTTCCATATGGTTTTACATATTTCTCTGTAGAAGATCTATACAACTCTTCATAGAAATATATTCATAGAAGCGTTGTTTTTTATATTTAATAACTGTTTGTTCTAAATTTTAGAGAGGGTTATTTACACGGGCTTTTATCTATATACAATAAATAGAGAGAGTGTGTGTATATTCTTAGTATATTCAATAAAATTTATGTTCCAAAGAATATAAGGTATTACGTATATCCAACTGATTGAAAATACATTTCCTTGATAAATGTTTGGGTATTTCTTTTTAAAGTAGAATTTTAGAAACAATGAAACATTATCATACATAATATCTCTATTTTAAAATTTGAGCTGATAATCCATACGTAAGATCTTCTTAAGATAACAAGTTCTCATATTATTTTACTTTTCAATATTTTAGGTGCTGTTTATCTTATAAAAGCTAAGTTTAGCATGATTGAGATAAAAATTTTCAAAAAGAAACCGCATAATTGAAGGAACACATAAAAATAGAACAAGCCAATCTTAAAGCCCATAGGGAACAAATCAAATTATCGTGCATTGAGAGCATGTAAAATAAAAATGGAGAATGTAAAATGAAAAAAATTGCTATCACTGCTCTTGCGTCAATTTTAATGGTTTCTAGTGCTTATGCCCAATTTTCATCGTCTTCTGAAAATGGAAAGATTTTGGCAGAAGGTATTGTACGAGTTAAGGCGGATATGGTTACAGGTTATGTTACGCCTTCAACAGCTAATTTTGTTGCTTCAAACTTTATTGGTGTGGATGTACACGATATAGAAGATGAAGAAATTGGTGAGGTAAAAGATATTATTTTACGTCAGAATAATATCGATGGGATTGTTATTAGCGTTGGCGGTTTTTTAGGTATGGGTGAGCATTATGTTATTGTTTCTCCAGAAAAAGTCCGGATGAAAGGTGATGATGGTAAGTGGAAGCTTATGGTCAATGTAACAAAGAATGCTTTGAAAGAAATGCCTGAATTTAAATATAAAGACTATTTGATACGCTAGTTTTTGTATTTCTGTCTTTGATGAATAAAACAGTCGCTCTTATAGTGCGGCTGTTTTTGTCAAATAGTACTCGTTGAGAATATGGAAACAGTTTTATGTAAAAAGTGTTTTAAGTTATTAAAGAGGTAATGATATTTAAGTATTGTGTTTAAACAACATAACATCACCATCTTGTACGATATATTCTTTACCTTCATCACGGGCTTTTCCTGCTTCTTTTGCTGCGTTTTCTCCACCTAAGGTAATATAATCTTCATAGCTAATAGTTTGTGCACGAATAAAGCCGCGTTCAAAGTCTGAATGAATGACACCCGCTGCTTGAGGTGCTTTGGTACCCCGGGTGATTGTCCAGGCTCGTGTTTCCTTAGGTCCACAAGTAAAATAAGTAATTAAATCAAGCAGGTGATAACCAGCGTGAATGAGTCGATTCAAACTAGGCTCAGATAATCCTAAGACTTGGAGATATTCTATAGCTTCTTCATCAGAAAGTTGAGCGATCTCAGCTTCAATGGAAACAGAAATAATAATACTTTGCGCGTTTTGCTCTGCAGCTATTTTCTCTACCGCTTTAGTAAAATCATTGCCATGAGCAATTTCATTTTCGCTGACATTGCAAACATAAAGGACAGGCTTTGAGGTTAAAAGATTCAAACCATGGAGAATACGTCGTTCATCAGAGGAAATATTTTTAAGTAATAACCGTACAGGATCTCCTTTTTGTAATAATTCTAACGCTGCTTCCATTGTAGGGAGGATTGCCAAAGCTTCTTTGTCTTTTCCGATTGCACGTTTACGGACTTGTATAATTCGCCGTTCAAGACTTTCAAGGTCTGAAAGCATGAGCTCTGTATCAACAGTTATAGCATCAGAAACGGGATCAATCCTTCCTTCTACATGGGTAATGTCTTCATTTTTAAAACACCGTAACACATGGATAATGGCATCGACTTCACGAATATTGGCTAAAAATTTATTGCCTAAACCTTCACCTTTTGAAGCTCCACGGACGAGTCCTGCAATATCGACAAAATTAATACGTGTAGGAATGATTTCTTTTGAACCAGCAATAGAGGCGATTTTTTCCATTCGTGGATCCGGCACAGCAACTTCACCGGTATTAGGCTCGATTGTACAAAAGGGATAGTTAGCTGCTTGCGCTGTAGCTGTTTTTGTTAACGCGTTAAAAAGGGTTGATTTACCGACATTAGGCAGCCCGACGATACCACATTTAAAACCCATAGGTTCTCTCTCTTAATTAGACTTTTGATTTATTTATAATGACTAAGATATACTTTATTGGCGTTTTTATAGCATGTTTGAAGAAGAGTTCTAGTCTTCAGCTTTTTGTGGTGATAAAAAAGATAAACTGAAATAATTATGATGATTTTAGCAAGTAATTGTCATTTTTTAATCGACAAATCCTAAACATTCCCTATTTTAATAATCATAAAATTATAGATTAACGTTAACAGTGTGCTAAGTTTTTTATAGTATAGAAAACTATAGAATCAAATAATTATATTAAATCAAATGATTGCGGAAATATGGAATTGTTGTCTCGTCGTGCTTTTTTAATGGCTGTTGCTCTGGTATTGGTTGGCTGTGCTACACATCAACCAAGTGAGTCTTTTGTTTCTTCTCAACAAGTTCGCTTCATTCCAGAAGAATTACGGGCTTTATATGGGCCTATAACGAATGAGCCTTATTCATTACCTGCAATTGATCTTGCGGAAATTGATCCAAAATTTTTGCGTAAACAAGTAGATTACGATACTTCTTATCCGGCTGGTACGTTGGTTGTAGATATTCAAGAGTGCTTTCTTTATCTTGTTGGTGAAAATGGAAAAGCTATGCGCTATGGCATTGGCGTTGGTAAAGAAGGTTTAGAATTTAAAGGTGAAGCAGTTGTACAATATAAACGTCGCTGGCCGTCTTGGGCTCCAACTGCGGCAATGATGGCTCGTGAACCAGAACGATACGGTCATTTGGGAAAAGGGATGCCGCCAGGGCCTGATAATCCATTAGGCGCACGGGCATTATATCTTTTTAAAAATGGTCAGGATACGCTTTTCCGGATTCATGGTTCATATGAAGAATGGTCAATTGGCCAGGCTATTTCAAGTGGGTGTATCCGTTTGCTCAATCAAGATATTATTGATCTTTATGACCGTGTTCCTAATGGTTCACGTGTGGTGGTTTTGTAACCATAATAAAATATAGTATAAATTTTCGTCACATGGCTTCTTGCAAATTCAAATGGCCATATAGGTTTGGGCAGTTTTATCTGATAAATATTTGATATTAACACTCTCCTTAGAGAGAGTGTATCATATGTAAAGGTTTTAAAAAATTATTCGTTATTGCATCTACTTAAAAGAGATTATGTTTTATCGCGAGTTTTTTCCTCCATTACCAATGAAATTTTGTTCATGAATTGATTAGCATCTCCCTTTATTAAAATAGCAATATTATCCGCGATTGTGTCTAATAAAGTAGGTAACCATTCTTGATCAGATTTTGTAAAGTTGCCTAAAACATGCTGATGAACCAATTCTTTGGAACCGGGATGTCCAATCCCCAAACGTACACGGCAGTAGTTATTACCGCAATGGCTATCGATAGATTTTATGCCGTTGTGTCCTCCACTTCCTCCTCCAATTTTTACGCGTACTTTCCCAGGAGGTAAATCTAGTTCATCATAAAAAACAATAAAATTATTTAATTCTAGTTTATAAAATCGCAAGGTTTGGCTGATGGCTTGACCAGATAAATTCATAAAAGTTTGAGGTTTAATAAGAAGAATTTTTTCACCATTTATAAGACCATTAGAAATTTCAGCTTGAAATTTTTTTGACCATGGAGAAAAAGAAAAGGACTTATGAATGGCATCAACAGCCATAAAACCAATATTATGGCGATTATTTTGGTAGGACAAACCAGGGTTGCCAAGACCAGCAATGAGCAACATATACGCTTTCAATAAAGTATAAATGATTAGCAAAACATTTCAAAATAGGTATAGGTGGGAAAACTCCCCACCTACTGAAATTTATAAGGTTTTAATTGTTTTCATCACTCTCTTGTTCTGAGTTATCGTTCACATTTGTACCAGCAGGAGCTGCGATGGTTGCAATGGTAAAGTCTCGATCCTGAATAACCGGAGTTACACCTTTTGGTAATTGCACGGCTGAGATATGGATAGAGTCACCAATAGAATAACTAGAAAGATCAATGTTAATTGCTTCAGGAATAGCATTTGCTGGTGCAGTACATTCAATTTCATGGCGAACAATATTTAAAACACCACCTCGTTTAATACCTGGTGCTGTATCTTCATTGAGGAAATGTACAGGAATGTTCACATGCACAACTGATTTCTCTGAAACACGTAAAAAATCTACGTGCAGAGGAAAATCACGGACAGGATCAAGTTGATAATCCTTTGGTAGAACTTGAATTCTTTTTTTATCAACTTCAATGGTAGCAACAGTAGTACGAAAACCACCTGCATGAATTTTGTAGAAAATTTCCTTATAAGAAACTGCAATTGCCAAAGGGGGCTGTTTGTCACCGTAGATGACTGCTGGAATAAGACCGTTGCGGCGAAGTTCACGGGAGGACCCCTTACCAACCCGCTCGCGTATTTCAGCCTTAAGAGTATAACTCTTGCTCATAGTTAAATCCTTCTTACATGATTGGAGATTCATCAAAAACAACTAGCAGTTTTTGCATGAATATGAAGATATGTACTGCAAAGCAGCAATTAGCTCCATTCTGCGTTGCCTCCAAGGGTGTCTACGCAGAAGCTTATTCTATAATTCAAACCCTTTAGAGATGCAAGAGTTGTAGGAAAACCCATTTATCTAATTTTGGCTTTATTTGGAAAAGCGTGAATTTTGCATTATCCGTATTTATTTAATAGCAAACACTTCAGATATTTCCCGGTTTCAATTTTAAAAAACTGTCAGAAAATTTAAAACTAAGCACTATTTTAATCAAATAAGCTTGAAACAGACTGTTCTGCTGCTGTTCTTGCAATCGCTTCTCCTATTAAGTCGGCAATAGCCAAAACGCGTATATTATGTGCTTGTTCAATTTTTGTTGTTGGCATAATCGAATCAGTAATGACCAATTCTTTCATTTCTGAGTTGGTAATGCGTTCAATAGCGTTTCCAGAAAGAACACCATGTGTAATATAAGCAGTAACACTATTTGCTCCATGCTTAAGAAGAGCGCTTGCTGCATTGCATAAAGTGCCACCTGAATCAACAATATCATCTAGTAGAAGGCAATCTTTTCCTGCTACATTTCCGATAATGTTCATTACTTCTGATTCACCTGGCCGTTCACGGCGTTTGTCAACAATAGCAAGTAAACTGTTTAAGCGCTTGGCTAAAGAGCGTGCACGTACCACACCACCGACATCGGGTGAAACAACAATAACATTTTCAAGAGAATAACGCGTTTTGACATCACGAGAAATAACGGGAACGGCATAGAGATTGTCAGTAGGAATATCAAAAAAACCTTGGATCTGTCCTGCATGAAGATCTAATGTTAAAACGCGATGAGCACCTGCTTGAGTAATCAGGTTGGCAACAAGTTTTGCAGAAATAGGGGTGCGTGGTCCAGGTTTACGGTCTTGGCGAGCATATCCAAAATAGGGTATAACAGCTGTAATACGACGTGCTGAAGAACGATGCAGGGCATCAATCATGATGAGTAATTCCATCAAATGATCATTGGCCGGATAAGAGGTTGATTGCAGAACAAATACATCTTCTCCGCGCACATTTTCATGCAATTCTACAAAAATCTCTTGATCAGCAAAACGCTTGACGGTTGCTTCACCTAGGGAGATGTTTAAATAATTTGCAATATTTTTCGCAAGATGTGGGTTAGAATTGCCACAGAAAAGTTTCATGATAGAACCCCTGAATAATCATGATAGAATCTGATACAACTTTTAACTTTTTATTATCAGATTGCAAAGGAACAATTACAAAAACATTATAATTTTATCTAGCATGGGTTAAAAGAATTATTTTGCTATTAGTTATGACAAATCAAGTATTCATAAACAAGATTTTAAATTATCATAATTTATGAATTTATAAGTTATTTCATTAAACAAACAAAACATGATCGAGCGTACCTTTTTTCATTTGGATAAGAAATTTTATTTTGTAGTTATGATATGTTTTTAAGGTAAAAAACTTATTTTTCATTTTCTAGCATGATAGCAGAAATCTGTCGCCCGTAATCAGATTCATTACGATGTGTTGCACGACGGTAGGAAAAAAAGCGTTGCTCATCTTGATAAGTGCAAAGTTTTAGACAAGAAGCATTGAGGCCTGCTTGTTCTAATTGGTCGATAATGAATGTCCATAGATTAAAATGAAAATGGTTTTTTTTATCTGTTTTTAAAAAATATTTTTGAAATTGATTACTACGATTCATAAATTGGTTATAAAATTCATTTGTTACCTCATAATGACTGGGACCAATACAAGGTCCTAACACTGCTGTTATTGATTTTCGTTTGGCACCTTGTTCTTCCATAGCTAAAATTGTTTTTTCCAAAATTCCATTCAAGCTTCCTCGCCAACCAGCGTGCGCAGCACCGATAACACCTGCGTGCGGATCAGCAAAAAGAACTGGTCCACAATCGGCTGTAAGGATGCCGATTGCTAAACCTTTTGTAGTTGTAACAAGAGCGTCAGCTTTAGGACATTCACCGATAAAAGCTTGATCAATTACGGCTACGTCACAAGAATGTACTTGATTGACAGTGATCAAATTTTTTATCTCAACATCAAAATAATTCGCGATTAATGTGCGATTTTGCATAATATGTTTAGGGTAATCATTTGAACCTTGGCCGACATTAAGGCTATGATAAAGGTTTTGTGAAACTCCACCTTGACGCGTAAAAAAACCATGTTTTATCCCGTGTTTATGTAAAGCAAGAAGATCTTTTGCAAGGATAGGCTTAAGGACAGGCTTCATGAAAGCTCCACATAATTGTTTGAACAGGCAATGGTGTTCAAGACAGCAGTACTTGTCAATTCTTTGTCATTATTGGAAGTCAAAAAAGTTAGAGATAGTAGTAGATTGATCACTAACATGGAGAACTTTGAAAAGTTTACCCATTTGATCAGAGCCGACAAGCCGTTCGATATCTTGACGGATTTTGTTTTGGATCAAGGTATCTTTGTTAATGCTAAGCTGTTTTGCACGTTCAAGAATTCCCATTTTTACAAGAAAATCTCCTTGTTCTAGAATTTCAGCAAAACAACCTTCTTGAAGGGCTATTGTTTTTAAAGTGAAAAAATCAACATGTGATGTTAAATCATGTTCACCTGGGTTGGCAAAAACATCACGGAATTTATGTTTTGAAATAGCTTGCAATGTATCCCCAAATGCACAATCAGAAGCACCATAATCAATGAGCAAAGCAGATCCTTTATCTTGTATTAAGCGATTACTAATTTGTTGCATCAGTTGGTTACGTAAGGGAGCGTGTTCCCAAATTGTTCCGTTAGGCATTTGAGCACAATAGGCTGGTAAGTCATCAGAAGAAATTTTATGCGCTCCAGCTGTAAAGGTAAAATGACCATCTTGATCAAGTGTAATGCAACGCTCTCTCCATTCTCCGTTGAATTTGATATATTGGTGGATAGGAAGCGCATCAAAGAGCTCATTAGCAATGAGAAAGAGAGGTCCTGAAGGTATTTGATTAAAATGTTCAATAGTATGAATATGTTTTTGATAAGAGGAAAGACGCTTTTTTTGTTCTGTTGCAAGACGTTGGCTTATTTCAACAAGAAAAATTTCAGTAGCATTGAAGGCTGTTTTACATAATTTTTGAATAGTACGTAAAACATCATCCATAAGTGTTCCACGTCCTGGACCTATTTCAGCTAGAATGAAAGGATTGGGGCTGCCTTGAGCTTTCCAGCTTGCAAAAACCCAAATACCAATCATCTCTCCAAATAATTGACTTATTTCAGGTGCGGTAATGAAATCACCCGTAGATCCAAAAGGTTCTTGTGTTTGGTAATAGCCAAATTTTGGGTCTGTGAGGGCTAATGTCATATATTGGCTAACAGTTATTGGCCCATTGACAGCAATGATTTCTTTAATTTTTTCTTTTAGAGTGGTCATTATTTTGTAGAATGATTCCTGAAAGCTTGAAGAAGTGCATAAAAGCCAAAGAGAATCATAGGAAGAGATAGTGCCATTCCATAGGTAAATCCAGTGGAATAAAAGAGGGCAGAAAACCATTCTGGGTCTTCTTGAGGAACACGAAAAATTTCTGAAATGCTACGTGCTATTCCATAACCTAAAATAAATATTCCAGTTGCTGTTCCAGGGCGTTTTAATGCTTTAAAAGCAAAAACAGCAATAGCCAATATGATGAAAAGAAGAAGTCCTTCCATCAACGCTTCATAAAGTTGGCTTGGGTGGCGTGGTAGATATTGGGGATCATAGTTAAAGCAAATAGCCCAAGGAACGGTAGTAACATTACCCCATAATTCTTGGTTAATGAAGTTGCACACCCGCACAATGCCGATACCAACGGGGGCACCTGCGGCAATTGTATCAAACATTGCCCAAATGTTAATGCCATTTTTACGAGCAAACCACATCATTGCAATGGTGGTACCAATAAGGCCGCCATGAAAAGACATTCCTCCAGTCCACACTGCAATAATGGTGCTTGGATGGTTAAAATAATAAGCAGGATCCCACACAAGTACTTGTCCTAAACGACCACCAACAACAATACCTATGGTAGCCCAAATAACAAAATCACCTATTTTATGCTGATCCATGGGAGGTTGGTTTGCGTGCCACAAGAATTTTTTTGCCAATAATTTTTGCGCATACCACCAAGAAAAAAGAATGCCTACAACATAACCAAGCCCATACCAGTGTAGCGCTATGGGACCTAAATGGATAATAACAGGATCAAGAAAGGTAGGGAAATTAATAGCAGGACAAAAAGGAAAGTCGTTCATCAGGAAGCGTTTTTTACATTTATGAAATTATAGGTTGTTAAAACATGACAGATGAACACACGATGGTCAAGGCAAGAAGAGAATAGATTGCTATTGTTTATAGATGTAAGAGGAGGATAGAAAAATTACGATGGATTTTATAAAAGAAACAAATACAATATCTATATGTTATAAAATGCACTATAATGCACACATAATTGACTAAAATTAAGGAAAAATTTCATGCATGATGGATCCAACCGTATTCTTGATGAATTAGCAAAATTAATGACAGATGCAGCTGGTGCTGCGCAAGGTGTACGGCATGAAGCTGAAACAATTTTTCGTTCGCAAGCTGAGAAGATAGTCAATAAGCTTAATCTTGTTTCACGTGAGGAATTTGAAGTGGTTAAGGAAATGGTGCTTAAAGCGCGTGCAGAAAACGCTGATTTAGCAAAACGTCTTGATGATTTAGAAAAATAGAGTCCGTGACGGAAACTAAAATTAGTTTTAGTATAAAAATTGTATTCTCAAAAAAATAATCCCCAATTTTTCAACATTATGCACGAAGCTAAAAAATGCTTAATTCTGAATCTGTTAAGGAAAATCGTTAATTTATTGTTGGATTCGTTTTTTATAAAAAAGCATTTTTTTGAATCAGGGGGCTAGCACTATGAGATTGTATCAATACACTGAAATAGCTTGATGATTCGTTTTATCTTTATCAGGCTATTATATACCATGGGAAATATCACCTGTTGTATTTCTAGGTATCGTATATTGTCTACGTTTTACTGTGTATTTTGTTTGGTGTAAGGGCTTAATTGTAACAAATGTTATTACAATTGTAAGCATTTTGCGCTGTATTGATAACATTCTTGATTGTTTTGAGGGTTAATGATGAGGCTTGCCTTTAGCGCCGCACAAAGAGAAGAGCATCCAGTCGATTTTATTGAACAGATTGCCTATAGGTACGACTGGTCTTTTGAGCGGAATGCAGAAGATGAAATTAATGTTTGCGTAGAAGGAAAACGGGCTAATTATCGTCTTGCTTTTTCATGGATGGAAGAACAAGAAGCTCTTCATTTAGCTTGTGCATTTGATCTTTCTATTGAAAATACTCGAACGGAGGAAATGCACCGCTTATTATTAGCAATTAATGAAAAGTTGTTACTAGGGCATTTTGATTATTGGCAAGGAGACAATTCAGTTATTTATCGGCAAGGTCTTCTTTTAGCTGGTGGGGTGCATCCATCCCATGTACAAGTTGAAACATTGTTGGTCCATGCGCTTAAAGTTTGTGAAAGTCATTATACTGCTTTTCAAATGGTAGCTTGGATGGGTGAAAGTGCTTATAAAGCATTACAATATGCTTTATTTGAAACTGTAGGAAACGCTTAAAATCATTCAATAAATTTATTTTCTGATTAATTCTTGATCAAAGTTTTTTTGGTATATTTTATAGGGGAATGTCAATAATAGCGCGCAAGCCTCCTAATGGGCTGTCGTCTAATTGAATATTCCCCCCGTGGCTACGCGCAATATCTTGGGCAATGGCAAGACCAAGACCTGTTCCACTTGCATCTTGATTACGCGCTTTATCAAGTCTAAAAAATGGTTTAAATACTTCTGTACGCATGTTTTTATGAATGCCCGGTCCATTATCATCAATAATAATAATAAGCGATTCTTGTTGGGATGTAGCTGTTAATTTGATGGTGTTTGCATAATGAAATGCATTTGACACAAGGTTGCTAATCAAACGCGTAAAGGCATGAGGGCGTACTTGTATCTGTTTAGGGCCTTCAATTGTGTAAGAGAATTGACATTTATGAAGATGAGCTTCGGTAGAGAATTTTTGCATCAGGGCGTTTAAATCAAGAGAACTAACATTTTCACCGCTTTCTCCACGTGCAAAAGCAAGATAATCTTCTAACATATTTTGCATGTCGCTAACGTCTTGCTCGAGCGGGCTAATATCAAAGTCTGTACTTGCTAAAGCTAGTTGGAGCTTAAAACGTGTAAGAATGGTTCTTAAATCATGGCTTACACCTGAAAGCATCATGGTGCGTTGTTCAATTTGGCGCTCAATACGTTCACGCATGCGTAGAAAGGCGATACCAGCACGGCGCACTTCATCAGCTCCTTGTGGTTGAAAATCTTTTGGTAGGGGACGTCCCCGTCCAAAACTTTCAGCTGCTTCAGCAAGTTGTTGGATCGGTTTGATTTGATTGCGTAAGAAGTAAATGGCTATCAGTAATAAAACAAGAGCCGTTCCTACCATCCAGCTTAAGAAGATACCGGTATTGGAAGCATAAGCTTGACTACGCACAGCAAAAACGCGCAAAATACTGTTATCAAGACGGATACGGATTTCGACAAGATTAGAATCGCCTACTGTATCAATCCAGAAGGGGCGGTTAATTTGATGGGTAATTTCTTCACTAAGAAAATAGTCAAGAATTGCAAAAAATGGTTTAGGGCCAGGAGGGGGCAGGGGGTCAGGGGGTAAGATAGAAATATTTAATCCCATACGCTGCTGTGCAATGCGTTTGATATCTTCATAGTTATGTTGTTGCGGATATGTTTCAATTATATCAATAATGGCAGAGATATCGTGGACAATAGCAGTTGAAAGGCGCTCAGTTACCATTTGCCAGTGGCGTTCCATAAAGACATAGGCAATTACTGTTTGCAAGAGCACCATGGGAGCGATAATAATAATCAAAGAACGGGCATAAAGACGTTTAGGCATTTGCCTCGTTAACCACTGAGCAAATTGTCTTGCGAGTTTAATCATTACTTACGTCTATTCAATTGAGAGTTTATAACCGACCCCTCGCACAGTTTGAAGCCATATAGGGGTTGCCGGGTCTTTTTCGATTTTGCGACGTAAACGATTAATTTGTACGTCAATGGCACGTTCACTTATCTCGCTATCACCTGTTGCGAATTTATGACGTGGAATTGTATTACCTGCATGTTCTGCAAAAATAACCATCATTTCTTGTTCTTTATCTGTTAGTTTGATGACTTCTCCCCCTTTTTTCAGTTCACGTCGTGAAATTGAAAACATATAGGGCCCAAAAACAATTTGTTCGATTTTGGACTGGTTAGGTGAGAAACCGCGCCGTAAAATGGCGTTAATGCGAAGTAAAAGTTCACGAGGATTAAATGGCTTGGATAGATAATCATCTGCTCCTGCTTCTAACCCATGGATACGATTATCTGTTTCTGATAAAGCCGTTAACATTAAGATGGGGACATTTTTTGTTTGGCGTAATGAAAGGGTAAGATCAATGCCATTTTCACCAGGCATCATGACATCAACAATGAGAAGATCAAAATCTAGACTTGCGAGTTGACGACGGGCTTCATCAGCATTAGCGGAAACTGAAACACGAAATCCGTTTTTAATAAGAAATTGAGATAAAAGGCTACGAATACGCGTGTCATCATCAATAACCAGGAGATGAGGTGCATCATCACATAAAACGTGAACATGGTCGGTCATTATTTAAAACCTTGACGAAAATCCAGTTTCCAATAAGATCCAGTCTACATAAGTTGCATCAAGCTGTCGAGCTCGCAATTTTTGATTTTATAAATGTATGAAACTGTTATTTAATTGATAAATATTTCTTTAAAAGGGGTACTATGAGTAATCTGAGCGCACATATTATTCCAGTTACATCTTTCCAACAAAATTGTACTTTACTTTTTGATAGTAAAAGTAAAAAAGGGGTTTTAGTTGATCCAGGTGGTGACTGGCCTAAAATCCAAGCAGAAATTCAAGAGATAGGTGTTAGCGTTGAAGCTATTTGGATAACACATGGTCATGTTGATCATGTAGGAGCAGCGATGCAAGCTAAAGAGGAACTTAATGTTAAAATCATTGGTTCACATCGTGGTGATAAACCAATTATGGAAGACGTAATTGAAAGGGCAAAAGTCTATCGCATGGCTGATGTGCGTATTTGTGTGCCTGATCAATGGTTGGAAGATGGTGATAGCCTTGATTGTGCTGGACATGTATTTGATGTTTTGCATATCCCTGGTCACACCCCTGGACATGTTATTTATTTCAATAAAAAAGAGCGCGTGGCTTTAGTGGGTGATGTTCTCTTTCGTGGTTCTATTGGACGTACTGATTTCCCATTATCTTCTCACGAGGCATTGATGACATCCATTAAAGAAAAAGTTTTACCCTTAGGTGATGATGTCAGCTTTATTTCTGGTCATGGACCAGGAAGCACAATAGGTTATGAACGCCGTTTCAATTCTTTTCTTCAAGGAATTTAATGGTAAATATATGAAAAACCCCGCTTTTAAACGGGGTTTTTTCAGTATTACTTAAGGTTATTGTAATGGAGCATGACAGAAATGATCTAAACCGTCGTAACCACGAAAAGTACCTGTTCTAGGATTAAACGAGCGGTATTTTTTTGTGCAATATTGAAGCCATTGTGATGTCCATGGTTGTTGGTAGGCGGGGTGATAGGTTACTGGTGGATGCACTTGGTAAACTACTTGAGGTTGGGGTATTTCTTGATAGATCACCTGATTTTGAGGGTATGGGGCTTGATAGATAATTTGTGGCTGCGCAGGTTTCGTTAAAACATTGCCAAGAATTGCACCTGTAGCAAGGCCTAAAACACCTGCTGCTAAAGCATCATTTGTGTTATTAGGACGATTCACATGATATTGATGAACATGGTTTTGTGTAGTGTGTTCGTAATGATAAGAGTAACGTGTTGGGTTTTTATAATGAATATGCCGTTGCTCGCGATGATATTGAGTGTGGTGTTGAGGGATGCTGTTTACATTGTGCTGAATGTACACATAATCATTACGGGCAGATGCTGTGGTTAATGGTGTGGAGATGGTTGCAGTTGATATTGCTGATAATACTATTAATTTAGTCAATTTGTTCATAACATACTCCCTTTATGAATTTATATTATTCATTACTTTACATGCGTTAAGCTGAATGTAACCTGAACGGTTTTTAATTTTTTAATAGAACGAATAAAGAAGCCATTTAGTTGAGAATAAATTATAAAATAACAAAATAAAATTACGCTAAAAATCTGATTGCACAAAACATATTATATAAATTAACACATAAAACGTCAGTATTTGAAGTTTTATTTTTTACTACGGTGGTCAAACTTTTATATCAAATATATTTTGTACATCATATAATCTAGAAATGTCTGAATCTTAGACAAGAGTAATGTAATAAAAATATCAATGCTACTATTATTAAAGTTAATAAAATTAAAACCCTTATTATTGTTTTAAAACTTTACTTATCTGTTTAAGGTATAGAGTGTTTTTATGTCATTGCTTTTTTAACAATAGACAATAAAAACTATGCCCTATACTATATATAAATTAGTATATTAAGGTAGCTTTTAATATATAAAAAGCTCTCTCGTGATTGGTTTTTTGCTTATTTCAAAATTGGGAAATAGTTCTTTTATAACTTTGTGATATTTATAACTTATCAAAAGTTGGTAAGTTTTTTAAGCAGAAGATATTTGACAAAAATTTTATTCGTACAATCTACTTTCTTATGTCATTTTTTCATTTAAAAATGGTTTTAAAAGATTAAGTCTTTTTATTTTACTATGAATTATAAAAACAAAAAAATACAATTTTTTGATTATGGATTTAGCGCTTACTGATGTTTTGGAAGACCATTTTTTGTAAAGCGTTTCCGTTTTCTAGTTGTATGAGAGTCATTTTTAGAAATACTAGCAGTTGAAGAGACTTTAGCTTCCTTTATTACTTTCTTATCAAGAGCTTTTTTATGCAGCTTTTTTTCTATTGGATGCTTTTCTAAAAGACCGACATCCATGGTAGGTCCTATATGGTCAAGATCAGGTTTGGAGAAAAGGCTTGATTGTATCGTGGTCTCATTAGTGGAATGTTCACTATTATCATGTGTTAAGGGGTCATCAGCAATTGTTAATTCTATTTTCTGTAGCCGTTTGATTTCATCACGAAGTCGAGCTGCTTCTTCAAAGTTAAGATTGGCAGCTGCTTCACGCATTGATTTTTCGAGATGTTGAATATGGTTAGCTAAATTATTATCAACTTTGTTATTTTGTGCGATAAAATCAGGAATATCTGCATGATGATTATTTTCGTAAACTGAATTGAGGACATCGCCAATATTTTTTTGGATACTGGTGGGGGTGATATGGTGCTCTTCATTATAGGCTATTTGCTTTTGTCGGCGTCGCGTTGTTTCTTGCAATGCTCGTTCTATGGAGTTGGTGATTGTATCCGCATAAAGAATAACGTGGCCATCTACATTACGCGCAGCTCGTCCAATTGTTTGAATAAGAGAGGTTTCTGAACGTAAAAATCCTTCTTTATCAGCATCTAAAATAGCAACAAAACCGCATTCTGGAATATCTAATCCTTCTCGTAGTAAATTAATGCCAATTAAAACATCAAAAGTACCAAGTCGTAGGTCACGAAGAATTTCAATACGCTCTAATGTATCAATGTCAGAATGCATATAGCGTACACGAATGTTGTGTTCATGGAGATATTCTGTCAAATCTTCAGCCATACGTTTGGTTAGAACAGTTACTAATGTACGATAACCTTTTTTAATTGTTTTGCGAATTTCATTCATAACGTCATCGACTTGTGTGCGTGCTGGGCGCACTTGTGTTAGTGGGTCAATGAGCCCTGTTGGACGAATGATTTGTTCGACAAAAACGCCGCATGTTTGTTCTATTTCCCAACGTCCAGGTGTTGCAGAAACGGCAATTGTTTGTGGGCGCATAGCATCCCATTCCTCAAAGCGTAAAGGACGGTTATCCATACAAGAGGGTAGGCGAAATCCATATTCAGCCAGGGTTGCTTTTCGTCGAAAGTCACCCCGATACATCCCACCAATTTGGGGAATAGTTACATGGCTTTCATCAATAAAAATAAGAGCATTGTTGGGAATATATTCGAACATGGTTGGGGGTGGTTCACCAGGATTACGGCCCGTTAGATAGCGTGAGTAATTTTCAATTCCAGAACAAGAACCAGTCGTCTCTAACATTTCTAAATCAAATATTGTGCGCTGTTCTAAACGTTGCGCTTCTAAAAGGCGGCCAACAGAATTTAATTCATCAAGGCGTTGGGCTAATTCCATTTTGATTGCTTTTATTGCTTGATTTAATGTTGGTCGTGGTGTGACATAGTGTGAATTTGCATAAATTTTAATAGATTGAAGATCCCCCGTTTTTTGTCCTGTTAAAGGATCAAATTCAGTAATTGTTTCAATTTCATCACCAAATAGTGAGATCCTCCAAGCACGATCTTCAAGGTGAGAAGGAAATATTTCGATCGTATCACCTCTCACACGAAAAGAACCGCGCGTAAAATTTATATCTTGTCGACGATATTGTTGACTAACTAAATCAGCTAATAATTGCCGTTGATTTAACTTATCACCTTTTTGCATTTGGAAGGTCATAGCGGTGTAAGTTTCTACTGAACCAATTCCATAGATACAGGATACAGATGCAACGATAATGACATCATCGCGTTCAAGTACAGCACGTGTTGCAGCGTGGCGCATACGATCAATTTGTTCATTAATAGAAGATTCTTTTTCGATATAAGTATCAGAGCGTGCAACATAGGCTTCTGGTTGGTAATAATCATAATAAGAAACAAAATATTCGACAGCATTTTGGGGAAAGAAGCTTTTGAATTCTCCATAAAGTTGCGCAGCTAAAGTTTTATTTGGCGCCAGAATTAGAGCAGGGCGTTGTGTTTCTTCAATAATTTTAGCCATTGTGTAAGTTTTTCCTGAACCGGTAATGCCTAAAAGTACTTGAGTGCGCTCATTTCGCTCGACACCCTCAACTAAAGCTTTAATTGCTGCTGGTTGATCTCCTGCAGGTTCAAAAGGTGTGTTTATTTGGAATGGAATTCCACCTTCAGATTTTTCAGGGCGAATGGGGCGATGAGGTGTCCATACTGTACCATTTTTAAAAAGGGGATTATCCGAAGCAATAAGCGTAGAAAGAGCTTCAACTGTTGCTGTAACACCAGTTTTTGTTGCATTGTGAGATGTAAAATCACTTGCAGTTTTAAAAGAAATCTCAGACTCTATTACTGGGTTAGAGTTAGTAGCAGAAGGTTGTTTAGCAGTTGCAGTATGGCCTGTTTTTATCTTGCAGGATGTTTTATTAGATTTTGGGGCAGGTCTTTTAGGTTTTTGGTACGACATTATAGAAACATTTTATGGGTTTTTATCGTAAGAGATAAGGTAAAAGAGGCTTCAATGTTATCATCAGCTTTGCATTCTACCTATTATGGAGAGGTTTTTAGCATTTTTAGTTTGATAACACTAGAGTTGCTTGTACCTATTGTTTATTTGTTGTGGGTGATAGTTTTTATGTAGTTTTTTATGATTACGCTACTTAACTAATAACTATTGCCTTTAATAGAAATGTAGTTAGCTTAAAAATTAGAACAGTATAGCTGCTAGAGTGGGATGAATGGTAAAAATATACGGTGTTGGGATTTTTAAATTCACTCAACTGTTATCAATAATGATGGTAGGTAGTTGAAGATGATGGTATCTTATATGTATAATAGAGGTCATTTCCATTTTTAAATGATAAATAACGAGATGACACCCAACCGGTTCGTGAGTCATAATTAATTTGGCACCAGTTATTTCTACAGCTATAGACGGTTATTAAGTGTCCTGCAGGAATGAAACCTCGAAGTGCGTAATGAATACTTGGTCCTGCTCTAAGATTAAGATTTCTTGTTACGATTGCGGTTGTGGCTTGGCTTGCGGTTGTTGTCAGGAAAAAAAAGCCGAACACAAAAAAAACAATCATTTTTTTCATTATTGACCTCATAGGATTTTTATATAGTTCCATTCTTCTTAGTTTTACACAATATCTTTTTTGTTTAAGTTAATGATAAGATAGAAAAATATAATTGTTCCTTTGATGTGTCCTATCATTATAGGTGTTATGGTTGAGTATTTAAGCCGAAAATATAAATTTATCTAAAAGAATCCCAATATGCTATTTATTGTTTTTATTTTTTTATATGGAAAACGAGGTTTTTGTTCTATATAATAAGAAAGTTGTAATGCTCGGGTTCCAAAAGCAATTTTGGAAGCCGTTTTTGTATTTTTATAAGGCCTTCTGTGTAAAAGAAAGGGACGGATCATGGAAAAAGTTCCAATGACTACAACCGGTTTTGAAAATCTCAAAGAAGAGTTGCGTTGGCGCCAACAGCAGGAACGTCCACGGATTATTGAAGCAATTTCTGAAGCACGTGCGCATGGTGATCTGTCGGAAAATGCTGAATATCACGCCGCTAAGGAAGCGCAAAGTCATAATGAAGGGCGTATAAACGAACTTGAAGATTACATTGCACGGGCAGAAGTTATAGATGTTTCTCGCCTTTCAGGTGATAGAATTAAATTTGGGGCTACTATAAAGCTTTTGAATGAAGATACTGAAGAAAAAAAGGTTTACCAGATCGTTGGTGATCAAGAAGCTGATGTAAAAACTGGTAAAATTTCTATTTCTTCACCTATTGCACGTGCACTTATTGGTAAGCAAGAGGGTGATGTCATTGAAGTCAATGCTCCAGGTGGAGCGCATAATTATGAAATTATTAAGATTCAATATATCTAAATTTTATGTATGTGTCTTTGAAAGAGACTGATATTATTATTCCTCATTTTAAAAAACGTATGTCAGGGGTAACGTCTACAATTATTCAACTTATTCCATTGCAACGAAAACAGGGGATACATATATCTACTTTGGGGTGGGGATTGCCGCAAAGTTTGCCAGCTCTTTCTTTTAGAGATCTTTTTGGGCTTTGGAAAAAGCCAGTAAGCAAGCCATTTCGTATCTGGCATGCACGACGCAATATTGAGATGCTCTGCGGTATCTTTTTTCGCGATGTTTTACGCGTGAAGCTTAAACTCATTTTTACGTCGGCATCTCAGCGTCAGCATAAGCCTTTTACGAAATGGTTAATTCGCCGCATGGATAAAGTTATTGCTACTAGTGCGCGCACTGGAACTTATCTAGAAGTTCCTTATCAAGTTATTATGCATGGGGTGGACCTTGAGCGTTTTTCACCACCAAAAACTGTTAGTGATTGTTTTATAGCAACAGGGCTACCGGGAAAATATGCAGTAGGGTGTTTTGGGCGTGTGCGCTATTTAAAGGGTACTGATTTATTTGTGGATGCAATGTTAAAATTATTGCCACATTATCCTGATTGGACAGCAATTATCGCTGGTTGTACTACAACACAACATTATAATTTTGAAAAGAAATTACGTCAAAAGATCGCTCATGCTGGTTTGAATGATCGCATTATTATTCTTGGTGAAGTATTAGATGTACCTTTATGGTACCGTCGTCTATCGCTTTATGTAGCACCTTCTCGTTTAGAAGGTTTTGGTTTAACACCACTAGAGGCGATGGCTTCGCAAACAGCTGTAGTAACCAGTGATGCAGGTGTTTATGAAGAATTAGTAGTAGAAGGAACAGGAACAGTTGTTAAAGCAGGAGATGGATTAGCTTTAACTGCCGCAATTGAACCTTATTTTGCTGATTTGGAAAAAACATTGGCTACAGGGAAAAAGGCTTTAGCTCATGTTCGCACTCATTTTCCTTTAGAAAAGGAAGCTGCTGCAATTGGGAGTGTCTATGAGATGATGTTTGAGGGAAAAACATTTTAAATATATTTCAAAGTCTTTAGAATAATTATTTTGAAGAAAGAAAACGGATACCTTGGAAAGAAATGCCGTATACCGTTTGCAAAATGATTCCAAGTATGTTCACTAGAACTTAATTGATTGTCCATCTCAAGAGGAGTTGCAGTTAAGGTAAAGTGTTAAATTCTTGTTGGGTGGAGTATAGTTAACAATAATTATTTCAGATTTTTGTTTTGTTACATTACTATCAGTGAATTTTTAAAAAACTGTTATTTTTTCTACAGCGTTCCATTTAAGGGGTATAGAATAGTTCTTCTTTCGAGATGCAGGTTGTTAAAGCTTTTTGTATTGATTCAATACTAGAAATAAAGATAAGTTTTTAAACAACAAAGCTGTAAAAATTTTTGATATTAAATGTAATATAATATAGAAAAATCAGATTTATCAAAACTTTCCTATGTTGATGAACTGGTAGCCATTTATAAGTCATAACAAAGAAGTAGTGCAGATCAGCTTTGGGCTGATAGAAAAGACCTACAAAGCAGGATGTTACAAATCTTAGTCAATATAAGAAGTTGTTGTACTCAATGTTGATAACATTACCTTACTTATTGACAAATGTATCTTAGACAGATGAAGCAGAAATTATAGTTGATGTTAAACTTAACATTACTAATGTAGCTATCCGTTTGAGGTTTCTTTAAGGATTTTCCAATCAATTGGATTGAAGATTAGTTTTAATGTGTGTGTTATTCATCTTTTTGTTTTGCTTGTGAGTTTCTTTTATTACAAAATTAAGCGTCAAGCATAAAAACTACTCACGCCAAAAAGTAGGGATAAAAAATACAAATATAGTTATAATTTCAAGACGACCGGCTAGCATAAGAAAGCTCAAGATCCATAAAGCGTTATCATTAATCGTCGTAAAATTACCAGAAGGACCAATAATTTCTCCAAAACCTGGACCAATATTTGAAAGTGCCGTTAAAACGCCTGTAAAAGCAGAAGTGAAATCAAGCCCGGTGGTGAGTAAAAGTGTAGTACCGATAAGAAGACAAAACATATACAGGCATACAAAAAGCAAAACGGATTGAGCAATGTCACTAGATATATTCGAATGATCATAGCGAACTTTTACAACTGCATTAGGAGAAAGGAGTTTTGCCATATTTGTTTGTGCAATGCGCCAAAGAATAATTAAGCGGTTGATTTTTATACCACCAGAGGTGGAACCAGCGCACCCACCTGTAAAAGAAACAATGAAAAAAACACCAAAAGCAAAAGGTCCCCAAAGTTGATAATTTTCAGCACTATAGCCAGTGGTGCTGATAATAGATACAAAGTGAAAAATCACATCAAGAAAAGCCCAATGAAAGGTAAGATGATCCTGAGATCGTAGCCACACAGCTAAAGCAAAGCTGAAAAAGAAAACAATATTTAGGAAAACGATAACTTGTGGATCAATAGAGCGTTTTGATTGGCCAGGAAGCACTAGTTTTACATAAAGTACAAAGGGTAAAGCAGAAAGCAACATGAAGATTGTTGAAACAATCAGGATGGCTGGCTTATCAGAAAAATAACCAAATGAGGCATCGTGAGTTGAGAACCCAGCAGTCGCTATCGTACTCATTGCATGGTTGATGGCATCAAATAAGGTCATGCCAGCAGCAAAATAAGAGAGCATGCAAGCAAGCGTTAGTCCAATATAGGCAATGATAATTCCATTAGCGATTTGATTAATACGGGGCAATATTTTTTCTGATTTATCTGATGATTCCATATGAAAAAGTTGTACTCCCCCAACACGAAGTGAAGGCAAAAGCAATAAAGCTAAACCAATAAAACCAATACCTCCTATCCAACAGATGAGAGAACGCCATAGCAAAATGCTTCGTGAAAGATTATCAAGACCTGTGATTACGGTGGAACCTGTTGTTGTAATTCCAGAGACAGATTCAAAAATTGCTCCTGCTAAGGAAATTGGGAGTGGAGAAAGATACAAAGGGAGAGCACCCACTATACTACCTGTTAACCAAAGGCAAAGAGTCAGTGTGAAACCAAGGCGTACTGAAAAACGGCAGCTCGCACCTCTGGTAGCTAAAAGAATCAGCGTTGCTAGCATGGTAGTTATAACACAAGAGTAAAGAAAAGCTGCCCAATTATGGTTTCCATCACGCAAATCTGCAAGAGCAGGTAAAAGCATTGCTGCTCCCATGACTAATGCAAAACGTGCGCAGATATTGGTAATAAACTGAAAAATGACCGTTTCCTATCTCTTTTTTATTTTGTTTGTGGTTTTGTACTCATTAGTGTGTATATATCTATATAAAATGTAGTTTAGTCTCTATAGTAAGCAAGCTATGATAAATTGGCAATCAACCTTTAGTAGACCTTGAAAAAAATACAGGTGAACCATAACTTGAATTGTAAGAGAAATATTTTAAAAAGGCTACATTTTTCATCATGATTTATAGATATAAAGAGGATTAAAAGAGGAAGATTTTATGACAAAACCGCATATTCGCGTTCTTATTATTGGTTCGGGGCCAGCTGGTTATACAGCGGCAATCTATGCGGCAAGAGCAATGCTTGAACCTGTTTTGGTTACAGGAGTGCAGCAGGGTGGGCAGTTGACAATTACAACCGATGTTGAAAACTACCCAGGTTTTTCTGATTCAATTCAGGGGCCATGGTTGATGGAACAAATGGCAAAACAAGCTGAGCATATGGGTACGGAAATTGTTTATGACAATATTATAAAAGCTGATTTATCAAAACGTCCTTTTACTTTATATGGTGATTCAGGAACACAATATTGTTGTGATGCATTGATTATTGCAACAGGAGCACAAGCTCGCTGGCTTGGTTTGGAAAGCGAACAAACCTTTATGGGCGGTGGTGTTTCTGCTTGTGCTACTTGTGACGGTTTTTTTTATCGTGATAAAGATGTTATTGTTGTGGGTGGTGGAAATACAGCTGTTGAAGAAGCACTTTATTTATCACACTTGGCTAAAAGTGTTAGTATAGTTCACCGGAGAGATCATTTTCGTGCGGAAAAAATTTTGCAGGATAGATTATTTGCTCGCGATAATGTGCGTATTATTTGGGATCATGTAGTAGAAGAAATTGTTGGTTTACCAGCTAATTCATCAATCGGTGCTGTTGTGACAGGAGCGCGTCTTAAAAATATTAAAACAGGTCAAGAACTTAAAATAGATGCAGACGGGATATTTATTGCTATCGGGCATGAACCTGCTGTTTCTTTGTTTGAAGGGCAATTGAAACAAAAACCAGGTGGCTATTTATGGACAGCACCAGATTCAACAGCTACAAGCATTTCTGGCGTTTTTGCTGCAGGGGATGTGGCGGATGATGTATTTCGCCAAGCTGTGACTGCTGCAGGAAGGGGATGTATGGCCGCGTTAGAGGCAGAACGGTTTTTAGATTTACAGACATAAGTGTTTTTAAAACAGCAGTTATTTAATTAGTAAAAAAGATTAGAGAAAAATTGTGACTTTACCGTTAGATTGGGATAAATTGAGAGTTTTTCATGCTGCAGCAGAAGCAGGTTCTTTTACGCATGCAGCTGAAAAACTTCATTTGTCTCAATCAGCAATTTCACGACAGGTCGCTGCTTTAGAGCAGGATGTTGGTGTGCCCTTGTTTCAACGTCATGCGCGTGGTTTAATTTTAACAGAGCAGGGTGAAATTCTCTACCGTACCGCTTATGATGTGTTAATGAAGCTTGAAAATGCGCGTTCACAATTAAATGAAAGCAGCAAAAAACCAACGGGGCGTTTACGCGTTACATCAACTTTTGGAATGGGAGCGGGTTGGCTTGCAAAACGTGTGCATGAATTTCTTAGTCTTTATCCCGATATGCAAGTACAACTCTTGCTTGATGATAAAGAGATTGATTTAACAATACGTTATGCAGATTGTGCAGTTCGCTTACGTCAACCCCAACAACCTGGTCTTATACAAAGAAAATTATTTACGGTTCATATGCATGTTTATGCTTCGGTAAATTATATTGCAACTTATGGAAAGCCAGAGAAATTATCTGAACTAGATTCACATCGTATTATTTCATTTGGTGAACCTGTCCCCTCTTATTTGTCTGGTTTGAATTGGTTGGAAAAAGCAGGGAGAAGTGATGGCTCTTTGCGTGTTTCAGTCTTACAAATTAATAATATTATTTCAATCAAGAATGCGCTTATGCGTGATTTTGGTATTGCTGTGCTTCCCGATTATATCGTGAATAACAATAAGCAGCTTGTACGTCTTTTTCCTGATATGGTTGATATTCCTTCCTTTGATACCTTCTTTTGTTATCCTGACGCTTTGAAAAATTCGGCAAAGCTCAATGCTTTTCGAGATTATATTTTTCTAAAAGCTCGTAAATGGTCTTTTTAATAGAGTGATGTTTTTAAAACTATTGGGTAATTAAAGTAAAAAAGCTTTAATAAGCTATATTTAGTGTGCAGTGACTAATTTTAAGTTTTTATTATGCTCCTTTGTAAAATGCTATAAATCTGTTACTTCTAAGTTACATCTACTTCTATTACGTTTTTTGGTATTTTCCTGAGAAGGTCTGTTAGATTGATTTTATCTCTACAAATCTAACAAATTAGCCAAGTGTATACCTAGTTTTTGTTTTGAGATATGAAAAATGATTCAGAACTTTTAAAGTAAACTGTTACAAAAGCGTTGGATACGCAAGCAGGCTTCTTCAAGTATTTTTTCTGATGTTGCATAGGAAATGCGAAATGCTGGCCCAAGCCCAAAGGCAGATCCTTGCACTACAGCAACAGATTCTGATTCTAGAAGCTCTGTTACAAAGTCTTCATCATTTGTAATAATTTTCCCTCCGGGTGTTTTTTTGCCAATGAGATTTGCACAAGAAGGGTAGACATAAAAAGCACCTTCGGGCGTTGGGCAATTAATACCAGGAGCTTGATTAAGCATGGCGACGACAAGATCACGACGTGCTTGGAAAACACTTTTATTTTGAATAATGAAGTCTTGTGGTCCATTAAGTGCTTCAACAGCTGCCCATTGTGAAATGGAGCTTGTACCAGATGTTTGTTGCCCCTGAATTGTATCCATGGCTTTAATTAATTCTTGAGGGCCACCTGCATAACCAATCCGCCAACCTGTCATTGCGTAGGCTTTGGAAACACCGTTCATTGTTAATGTACGGTTATAAAGCTTTGGTTCTACTTGAGCTGGAGTAACAAAAGTAAAATCTCCATATGTTAGGTGTTCATATATATCATCGGTGAGGATATAAATATGAGGGTATTTTACTAAAACGTCCGTTAGCTTTTTTAATTCGTCATATGTGTAAGCAGCTCCTGATGGATTTGAAGGAGAGTTAAAAATAAACCATTTGGTTTTAGGGGTGATAGCAGCTTCTAAATCTTGTGGTTGGAGTTTATAAGAAAATTCTGCTTTACTTTCTACAAAGACAGGTGTGCCATCATTGATAATAACCATTTCAGGATAACTCACCCAATAAGGAGAGGGAATAATAACTTCGTCTTCTTTATTCAAAGTTGCCATAAGCGCATTAAAAAGAATTTGTTTCCCGCCTGTACCGACAATGATTTGTTCTGGTGTATAATTAAGGTTATTTTCTCTTTTAAATTTTGCAGAAATTGCTTTACGCAATTCTGGAATACCAGATATAGGTGTATATTTTGTTTCTCCACGTTGAATAGCTTCAATAGCAGCTTTTTTAACATTGTCTGGGGTATCAAAATCTGGTTCTCCAGCGCTTAAGGAAATGATATCACGACCTAAGTCTTTTAAATTACGTGCTTTTTGAGCAACAGCAATTGTTGCAGAAGGTTTGATGTAAGAAAGCTTATCAGCAATAAAAGCCATAATTAGAATCCTTAATGATCTAAGCGGGTGATTTTTTACAATAGATATTGCAATAAAAGATTATGTCGTAAGCAATAAAAAACTACAAGAAAACTCTTAGAAAATTTTATTTTAAGCACAGATTATATAATTTTATTTTGAAGTTTTAGAAGAATGTCTAAAAAGCGAACGTGAAGAAAGTCTCATTTTATTTGGAATAATGCAGGCGTTTACTTTGAATTTTTCTGATAAAATAGTGCTATCATTTACAGAAGAGAGAAAAATTTATACTTGAAATTTTTTTTAGTTAATTTTCCATATTTTTTGTTATTTTTCTTAAGGATTTTCCCAAAAAATTATGGATAATTGTAAGCAAATTTTAAGATAAGTACAAAAATGTTGGAAATAGTCGTTATTTTATTGGGGTAAAATATTTTACAAAAAATAAAAATCTCGCCTATGAAGACGAGATTTTAAAAAATAAAATAAATTTGAAGTTAAAGAACTGCAAGATTTCCAGCAGCAAGTTTTCCTGAACGACGATCTTGAACAACTTCATACGAAATTTTCTGCCCTTCATTAAGGTTACTCAAACCAGAGCGTTCAACAGCAGAAATATGTACGAATACATCTGCACTCCCATCATTAGGTTGGATAAAACCAAAACCTTTTGTTGTATTAAACCACTTAACTGTTCCTGTAGAAGACATAGGAAACTCCTTATATAAATAATTATCATATATTGAAGCTAAAAGCTTTCAATATGGCTTTAAATCGAAATTATAGGCAGGAGAAGTTTTGTCAAAAATGCGTATTGCACAGGAAAAAAGTCACGTAACCGAAAATCCGATCACGATAATGATAAAAGACTTTTGAATAATAAACAAGTCTAATCACTATCTTTATGCAAAGAAAAGGTCAGTAAGAAGTAAGAAACGTTATTTATAGATTGCAGTTCAAATCTTAAGCAAAATAGCTTTGTAGGGGGCGCACTTCCAAAGGGCTGGATTTGAGTGCTTCAATGGCTTGTACTGCGGCTTCAGCTCCAGCTATTGTTGTATAATAGGGTACTTTTTGCATGAGTGTTGCTTGGCGCAATGATTTAGAGTCTGAAATGGCACTAGCCGTATTTGTTGTATTGAAAATCAATTGGATTTGCCGGTTACGAATGGCATCTTCAATATGAGGGTGGCCTTCTAGCACTTTATTAATTTTTTGGGCTTTAACACCATGAACATCAAGAAATTTTTGTGTTCCACTTGTCGCTAAAACAGAAAAACCAAGCTCAGTTAAACGTTTGACGCACTTAAGGATACGTTTTTTATCTTCATCTCTTACGGAAACAAATACAGTTCCCTCATATGGCAGGTCAACACCAGCCCCAAGTTGTGCTTTAGCAAAAGCAAGTGCAAATTCATAATCAATCCCCATAACCTCTCCGGTTGAACGCATCTCTGGACCAAGTAGCGTATCTACACCTGGAAAACGATCGAAAGGAAAGACTGCTTCTTTGACGGCGATATGCGGTTTTTGTAGTGCAGAAGGTAATCCACCGTAAGCTTGAAGTGCACTGTGAAGTTTTTCTCCCGCCATAATACGTGCAGCAATTTTAGCAATTGGTCGACCAATGGTTTTTGCAACAAATGGAACAGTACGCGAAGCACGGGGATTGGCTTCTAAAACATAAATCACTCCATCTTTGATGGCATATTGTACATTCATTAAGCCCACAACATGAAGTGCTTGCGCTAAAGCTTTGGTTTGACGTTCTAATTCAAGGACCAATTCAGGTGAAAGTGTGTTTACAGGCAAAGAACAAGCTGAATCGCCAGAATGGATACCTGCTTCTTCAATATGTTCCATAATGCCAACGACCAGTGTTTCCTCACCATCGCACAGACAATCAACATCAACTTCAATAGCTTGTGTTAGATAGGTATCAAATAAAAGTGGGTTTTTACTGAGTAATGTATTGATCTGCTTTGTTGTGTCGTTAGGGTAACAGGCTTTGAGATCTTCTGAAACTGATTCAGGAACTATTTCAAGCAGATAATTTTGCAAGCTACGTTCATCGCGAATAATTTGCATAGCACGTCCGCCTAAAACATAAGAAGGGCGTACAACTAATGGAAACCCTAGGTCATGAGCAATAAGACGCGCTTGTTCAATTGAATGGGCAATACCATTTTTGGGTTGTTTTAAGTTAAGCTTGAATAATAATTGTTGAAAGCGATCTCTATCTTCTGCCAGATCAATAGCATCAGGTGAAGTACCTAAAATGGGAATGTTATTTTTTTCTAACGCACTTGCTAATTTCAACGGTGTTTGTCCGCCAAATTGAACGATAACTCCAATCAACTCACCTTTTTCCTGTTCCGTTTCTAAAACAGCTAAAACATCTTCTATTGTTAAAGGTTCAAAATAAAGGCGGTCAGATGTATCGTAGTCAGTCGAAACAGTTTCGGGGTTGCAATTAATCATGATGGCTTCAAAGCCTGCATCACGCAAGGCAAAAGCAGCGTGGCAACAACAATAGTCGAATTCAATTCCTTGGCCGATGCGGTTTGGACCACCACCCAAAATAACAATTTTTTTACGTTTAGAAACGTGTGCTTCTGAACATGTTACTCCTGCAAAAGGTGTTTCATAGGTTGAATACATATAAGCTGTAGGTGAAGCAAATTCAGCAGCACAAGTATCAATCCGTTTAAACACATGTTTAACATTAAGTGATTTACGTAAAGTAGCAATATTGTCTGGCTCTTGCCCTGTAAGGTTAGCTAAGCGTGCGTCTGAAAAGCCCATGGCTTTTAACATACGTAGATTGTCTGCATCTTGAGGAAGACCATGAGAGCGAATACGCTGTTCCATTTCAACGATAGAAGCTATTTGTTCTAAAAACCATGGATCAATTTTACTTATTTGGTGGATTTCATTTAACGGTAACCCCATGCGCATTGCTTGAGCCACATAACGTAGACGATTAGGGCTTGGTATTGCGATGGCTGAACGTATAGAATTATTTTCATCACCTTCAGCGTGTTCAGGAAGCTCAATTTCATCAAGGCCGGTAAGACCTGTTTCAAGTCCACGGAGTGCCTTTTGCAATGATTCTTGAAAAGTACGGCCAATTGCCATGACTTCCCCTACAGATTTCATTGCAGTGGTTAAGACAGATGATGAACCAGGAAATTTTTCAAAAGCAAAACGAGGGATTTTGGTGACAATATAATCGATAGAGGGTTCAAATGATGCTGGTGTTATACCACCTGTAATATCGTTTTTTAATTCATCAAGTGTATAACCAACTGCTAATTTTGCTGCCACCTTGGCAATTGGAAAACCTGTTGCTTTTGAAGCAAGTGCTGAAGAACGTGAAACACGAGGGTTCATTTCAATGACAATTAAACGACCATTTTCAGGATTGACAGCAAACTGCACATTAGCTCCACCGGTCTCGACACCAATTTCACGCAATACAGCAATTGAGGCGTTGCGCATGATTTGGTATTCTTTATCGGTTAAAGTAAGAGCAGGGGCAACGGTAATAGAATCACCAGTGTGGACACCCATAGGATCAATATTTTCAATGGAACAAACGATAATACAGTTATCTTGTTTATCGCGGACGATTTCCATTTCATATTCTTTCCACCCCAAAACACTTTCTTCAATCAGAACTTCCGTTGTGGGAGATGCTTCAAGGCCACGTTCAATAATTTCATAAAATTCAGAGCGGTTATAAGCGATGCCACCACCTGTGCCACCAAGCGTGAATGAAGGGCGAATGATAACTGGAAGCCCAATAATATCAAGAGCTTGAACTGCTTTTGCTGTGGCATGTGCTATATAACGTTGTTTACGATCGGCTTCTGTATGATACCAATCATGATCAAGTTTTTCTAATGCTTGCTCAAGTGCATCACCGGAAAGTTCAGTTTTCAGTTCATTACGTTTTTTTTCGTATAACCGCCGATCTTCTTCTTTAAGTTCTGTTGCATTGGCTAACATAGAACGCGGTGTTTCTAAGCCGATCTTTGCCATTGATTTGCGAAATAAAGCACGATCTTCGGCTTTATCAATAACGTCGGCATTAGCTCCAATCATTTCAACATTATAACGGTCTAAGATTCCCATACGCTTTAATGATAAAGCTGTATTGAGTGCTGTCTGTCCTCCCATGGTAGGTAAAAGAGCGTCTGGGCGTTCATAAGCGATGATTTTGGCGACTACTTCTGGAGTGATGGGTTCAATATAAGTTGCATTCGCTAAATTTGGATCAGTCATAACGGTGGCAGGATTGGAATTGACTAGAATAATTCGGTAGCCTTCTTCCTTTAAAGCTTTACAAGCTTGTGTGCCTGAATAGTCAAATTCACATGCCTGGCCAATAATAATAGGTCCTGCTCCAATGATAAGGATAGATTTTATATCTGTACGTTTTGGCATGTTTTTTCCTATCACAAATTTCTGTGCGCAGTTGTGGCAGGCAGAATATTGAAAAATTTTAAGGCTAAACTCACTTTATAGGTTAATAAACGAGGAAAGTAATCCATAAAATGTTTTTTCCATGCTTTTTTTATAAAAATTGGAAATCAATATTTTCTTCTTTGTTGCTGATAAGCTTTATATACTTGTGAAAGTATGTTTTTTGATAAAAGAGACAATAGTGTATTAGTAAAAAGCATGTTCAAATCAGTGTATTGAAGATTGGTGTGTTTGATAAGATATAAACAGCTGTTGATTGTAAATAGAATTTAGATAGATAGAAATTAAGCTGTTTGTGTACAGCAATAACTGTAAGCATGCTTATGTGCTGATTATCCTTATTAAATTTTTGGGTGATGATTTTGATTGTGTTCACTTTAGTGATGACCTTCAAAATAGAGCTCTCTTTTAAACATGGGTAATGAATGTTCAACATTGCTAGAAAAATACTTGGCTGCAATTTTCTGCTGATATAACACGTGTTAGCAAGAACTTATGTTGATATTTTTATAGATTGCATCTTTGCTATTGGTTTTATCACTATTGGGCTGATTATAAGTTTTTATTTTAGTGGTGTATTCCAAACT
This sequence comes from Bartonella chomelii, assembly GCF_014138465.1. Taxonomy (NCBI): domain Bacteria; kingdom Pseudomonadati; phylum Pseudomonadota; class Alphaproteobacteria; order Hyphomicrobiales; family Bartonellaceae; genus Bartonella; species Bartonella chomelii. The sequence continues at coordinate 99,178 of NZ_JACJIR010000003.1, read as the reverse complement.
GAATAGTGATGCCTAAAATCGCACACTGCGCTATTTTCTAAGCTCATGTTATTTATGTATGGATTTGATGTATTCTTTTAAGAAATAACCTGCATAAATATGCAATAGGTTTATAGCACTTTTAATATTTCTTGTATGAATAGAATTACAAGGGTTGTTACATTAAGATTTTGATTGATTTAACCAACTAAAAAAGATTTTCCAAAAGTGATGGTGTAGAAATACTAAACGTGGGTAGTAAAATTAATGATAATGTTTTGAAAAAAACATACATGGCTACAGAGTTTTGAAATTTATTCAAATTTCTTACGTGTGGTGAATAGTTTAAACATGGTTATAAAATTTAGTAATAAATAAATATTATATCATATTTTTTTATGGTTTCCGTAACCTTTTTTTATTTTGTTATTGTTATATATGAAACTCGAGTTATGTTTTTGGGCGGCTCTAAAAATAAGTAAGGTCTAAAAGACATAGGCAAAGAAATATGCATGCTGTAAAAGATCAAAAGCTCGATCCAAAATTTATCCGTCGTGGGCTCATTTTAGTTTTTATTACTCTGTTATTGGATATTATTGGTATTGCGATTATTAGTCCTGTTTTGCCTGAATATCTTCATCATTTGACTGGAGAGGATCTTAGTAAAGTTTCCATAAATGGGGGGGTGTTGCTGGCAGTCTATTCAGTAATGCAATTTTTATTTGCTCCTTTGATTGGTAATCTTTCTGACCGTTATGGTCGACGTCCTGTTTTGCTTATTTCTATTATCAGTTTTGCTATTGATAATTTTATATGCGCTATAGCATGGAGTTATTCTATGTTGTTTATTGGGCGTCTTTTATCGGGGATAAGTGGTGCTAGCTTTGCAACTTGTTCAGCTTATTTAGCAGATATATCAGATGATAAAACTCGTACACGTAATTTTGGTATGATAGGAATGGCATTTGGGGTAGGGTTTATTATAGGCTCCCTTATTGGTGGCTTTTTGGGCCAATTTGAGTTGCGCTTGCCTTTTTATTTTGCAGCTGCTTGTTCATTTGTTAATTTTATTTTTGCATGGTTTATGCTTCCAGAAACTCTTGCTATGCATGATAGACGCCGTTTTGATATTAAGCGTGCTAATCCTTTAGGTGCACTTTTGCAACTTAGACAATATCCAGCAGTTATTTGGGTGTTGTTAGCCTTTTTTCTTTATTGGCTTGCAGAAGCTGTATGGCCGAGCGTTTGGGCATTTATTGCTAAAGAACGCTATGATTGGAACACGTTTTCTATTGGATTGTCTTATAGTATTTTTGGTGTAGGCCAGATTTTTGTGATGGTTCTCATTTTACCATATCTTTCTAAGCGCTGGAGCGATTGGCGCATGACTATGGTAGGACTCCTTTTTTCATTAATTGCTATGCTTGGCTATATGTTTGCAGCGCAAGGGTGGATGGTTTATGTTGTTTTTGTCTGTACAGTGCTTGAATATCTTGTTCATGCACCTATACGTTCTATTGCTGCAGCACAAGTACCAGCCAATGCACAAGGGGAATTACAAGGGGCAATGACATCTATTACTTCGTTAAGTTTGATAATTGGGCCCATTTTTTATACATTTCTCTTCGAACAATTTACACATAAAGATACAGCATTTCATTTTTCTGGTGCACCTTTTGCCGGGAGTTTCTGTGTGCTTTTTTTAGCAATTTTAGTATTTGCTTTCTGGGTAAGAAAATCTCTAAAAAAGCTTTCTGGAGATGTTTTACCAAAATAATTCAATAAAACTATAACTCCTATGCTCTAGGAGTGAATCTAACTATTTTGTTATTTCAAGAGCTGGTGTATTTGAATACAATAAAAGTGCACCAATGTTTGTTGGTGGGAAATTCAAATTAATTAGGCTGTTTTTTATACTCTACGATTAGATTATGAAAACGCTGGAAAAGATATTGACTGTCTTGTGGCCCAGGGGAAGCTTCAGGATGATGTTGAACAGAAAAAACGGGTTTTCCAATAATCTGAATGCCACAATTTGAGCCATCAAAAAGAGAAATATGTGTTTCTTCAACATGTTTTGGTAGAGATGCTGCATCTACAGTGAAACTATGATTCATTGACGTAATTTCTACTTTTCCAGTGGTAAGGTCTTTTACAGGATGGTTTGCTCCGTGATGCCCTTGATGCATTTTTATGGTTTTAGCTCCAACAGAAAGCGCAAGAAGCTGATGGCCAAGGCATATACCAAAAAGTGGAATATTACAGTCAATTAGTTTTTTTATAGTTGGGACTGCGTATGCGGCTGTGGCAGATGGATCTCCTGGTCCATTGGAAAGAAAAATGCCATCAGGTTTCATTGCCAGAATTTCTTCTGCGTTTGTATGTGCTGGCACAATAGTAATACGCGCACCTTGTGTTGCCATAAGGCGAAGTATATTGCGCTTAATACCATAATCAATCGCAACGATATGAAAATTATGTTTACTGTTTCTACCGTAACCTTGATTCCAACTCCACGCTTTTTCATTCCATTCCATTAACTGGTGTGATGTCACTTTTTTTGTGAGGTCGAGATTGGTGATCCCTGACCATTTTTGCATACGTTTTTTTAAAGCACTAAGATCAAAATTACCATTTAAATCATGAGCAATAATAGCATTTTGCGCACCTTTTTCACGAATAAGAACAGTTAGTGCACGTGTATCAATGCCGCAAATTGCAATGATTTGACGCATTTTAAGCCACTGATTTAAGTTTTCATTCGCACGGTAATTAGAGGGCTGAGTAATATCTGCCTTAAAAATAGCACCAACTGCACCATGGTGATTAATTGGTGTAAGATCTTCAATATCTTCACTATTTATACCTACATTGCCTATATGAGGAAAGGTAAAATTAACGATTTGTTTAGTGTATGATGGATCGGTGAGAATTTCTTGATAACCTGTCATGGCAGTGTTAAAACATATTTCTGCTTCAACAATACCTGTAGCTCCTGCACCTTTGCCTTCAATAACAGTTCCATCAGCTAATACTAAAAGAGCTGTAGGTTTGCTGGTGCACCAAGGTTTGGGAGATAGAGTGGTTTGTGTCATAGTGTGCGCTCACAGTTCGACGTCATACGAAAACCGCAGCCATAGCAGATGCTGTATATTATCTTGCAATGTTTTGCTTAATTTTGAAAGTATAAGTATATTCCATACATAGGTAAAGCCCCATTTTAGATTTTCCGAGACTTTTGTTATTATTATGCATTGTCAGATATTAAAGAGTACTGAAAGAGAGTGTACTCATTTGAACAAAATTGGATAAATTATATTGCATTGATTAGATTAATAGAGCACTGCAAATGATTTTGTAGAAGAAGAGACAACATTTTGCTCTACGTTATTTAATGGATATTACGTGATTAAGAAATGTCAGAGTATTTAGAGTGTTTGATGATGGTGAAAAAAATAAAAGTGATAATAACCAGAAACACTCTATTTTAACAAAAATAATGGTTTTAGAAATCAACACGTGTTTATAAATAAACTGATATTTTGGAGCTTAAAACGCAAGTAGCAGGGGGTGTTGTTTGCGATTTCTCTACCAGTTAATAGAGCACAAGGTGATTGGTTTTTATGGTATTTTAGGTAATAAGAGTTAAAGAATGATGCAATATAGGGTGGGTAAATTATAACTTTGTTCAAAAGAGACGATTATATAGATAAGTAGATTTTTTAAGGTTATAGTTGATAGCATTTCATAAACGCTTAAATAAGTTTATGAAATTGACTAAGAATATCTCAAGCTGTTTTTTATAACGAGTAGAGCGTTAAGCTAGCAAAAAATAGAGTGCGTTATTATAAATAACACTCAGCTATATAAATGTTATGAGGGAATGAGTAAAAGTAGTCAAATTAGTGAGTTTTCATTGATGGAAGGCAATGAATAAGATCTTTGTTATTTATATTGTAGACTACGTTTTTTTTCAAAATATTGATTTTTCTGATTTATGTAAGATCAGTTTTATATATTGGTGAAGCAATTAAAAACAGTTCAGTCAGCAATAGTGGTTTGTCTGCTAGCCGTAAACGAGAACGGCGCGCCCATAGCGCATCTTTTCGGCCAATATGAATGTAATCACGGGTTAGTTCTTTACTGTTAAATAAATAACGCCCTAGAGGTATATTTCCCAAGTTTGTTAGTTGATTGTGATCATCTAGAGTTTCTTGTGGGATCACTGTACGCCCCAAAAGCCAAGATTGATTTTCTCCCATTAGTACAATTTCGCGTAGCCAATAACGGGAGGTATCAGGCAAATGTTCTGCCTCTTCCTCTAGCTCGTTATAAGTAATGAAGCATTCACGTTGCAGTTTAATATGTAGCTGAGTGCAGTGACGTTCCAAACGACGAGTCATAGAGCCTGGTTCCATCAACCAATCTTTGATAGTAATAGGCACTGAAGGGTCTTGATCAGATAACCACTTTATCGGTGGTAAAATAGAGTTTCTAGTTCTAGTACTTGACATGATTCAAACTGCATGTTGTTCTAGATAATACAGGTTAATACCAATTATAAAATTTTCTAATTATAATGTAGAAATACAACAGCAGCAAGCTGATAAGGATAGGCATAAAAATGGATTATTGGCTTTGTGACTATAGTTTTAAGATTTTGGCGATAAACAAAATTTATTAGTATGATTAGCGCATTTTATTTTAGTTTAAGAATTTTGATTATCGATATTTTACTATTTTACATTATTTTATGCAGGAAATGCTAATGGTATAAATGTGAATTACAGTAATTATTTCATACTGGACACAGTTATTATTTAAGCAATTTTCTATATAGAAAAAGTTTTTAGAGAATATTAGCTAGTGTGTTGAAAAATATTTTTTCGTCTTCACGTCAAGATTTTATCATTGATTATGCTTTTAAGGCTTTAGTCGTTGATAAATCGAGATTAATTCTAGTAGGGTGATCGTTATACTGAATGGTTACTTGCTGTATTTAGCTGGTAGATTATAATTTAAAACTAAGATAGAATTTTAAGGTGACTTAAAAAGGCACCAGAAGGTGCCTTTGAAAATAAACATTTTATGGCCGGATTTTTCGACCGACCCATATAAGAATGCAGGCACCAATGAAACCTGAAATAAGGTAACCAAATATACCAACAAAAGTAACACCAAAAAGGCCAAAAAGAAAGCTAGCCAATGACGCTCCAATAATTCCTAGGATAATGTTTAAAAATATTCCTGTTCGACTGTTCATAAAATATTGTGCAGCCCAACCTGCAAAACCACCAATAATAATAGCTGCAATCCAGCCGATGTTTGCATCTTCCATTTACGCTCTCCTTTGCCTGAATTAAACTGTAAATTCTAGGTAGGGTAAGCTTTTTAAAGGTCAAGTCTTACTTGTTGTTTAGAAAGGTTATGGAGGCGAGAACTTTAGGGTAGTTCCTATTCTTCTAAAATGGGATAGACCATGGAAGAGAGAAGGAAATTAATTTGTTTTTAGATGATGAACACTATCAAGATACAGACAGAATGTTTCTATATTTTGGATATTACTTTCATGTAAGTATTTAAGTTTTTAAAGCTCATTTTTTCTAAATTACGGAGCTGATCTTTTTTGCGCTAATATATGTACAGTATGGGTATCGCATGAGATGAAAACATTAAATGCAATATGCGCATTAGCTAAAACAGTAGCATGGGAAAAGCGGGGTATTTCAACTGTTGTGAGTGAATTGTGGACTTTTTTATTTCTTTTAACAACTAATATTTATTAATTAAGCTCATATACGGTAGAGTGATCTGGATTTTCATAAAATTCCATTTTTTGCAGCATTATAATCAACAAGATCACAGATATGGATCACTTCTCACACATGACATTAGAAAACGCTGAAGTTGGGCGATTAAGAACACTATCATCAAGAGCTGTCTGTTTAGTTAAATCAGGAGTTTTGTCAGGCTGCATTTGTACTTATATGAATAAGTTTAGGGATTAGTTTTTAAACTCATCTTGATAATGTTTTTTCAAGAAGGGAGAACATATTAAAATTAAAATGATGTAGGCATTGTGTATTAAAATTGGAGCTGCGAAAAAAGAGCCTAAATTAATGCTAAGGACCATAATAACGATAGTTGGGTATGAGTAAGATTATAATTAGCAAAATTGATTAACAAAATGATTCCTGTAATGGAATGAATGTAAAAAATAAGTTACAATTGCCACCAACAAAAAACAGAAATAAGGTCTGTTGAAAGATAATAGTAGTATTAGGCAAAATCGCGCTATCATATATATAAAGTTTTTGTGGCAGTGTTTATTATATCAATTCTTGTTCACACCATGCGTGTGTAATCCAAAAAAGTAGAGAAATAGCACCTGCAAGATGAAGAATGACTAATGTTATTCGTGATGCTTTTTCTTTCCTTTTTATGTTGAAAATATAGTTCAATTTAAAGAATTTATATAATTAAGACTTACGGTTTTGTTTGGTTTCAAATGCGTGAACAAAATCATAACCACTTGGGTTTTGAAAAAGCTTAAGACCAAAATTGGGAAGGATGGAATAAAGATGGTCAAAAATATCAGCTTGAATTTGTTCATACTCTATCCAAATAGTGGTGTTCGTAAAACAATAGATTTCTAAAGGTAAACCATTTGGTGTAGGGGATAATTGCCGTATCATAAGTGTCATATTATTTGTAATATTGGGGTGATTTTGTAAATAAGATAAAACATAAGCGCGGAAAGTTCCAATGTTTGTTAAGCGGCGGGTATTAGCTGATATATCGCGATTTTTGTCTAATTTAGCATTCCATTCATTGAGTTCGGGTAATTTTTTTGCAAAATAGTTTTCTAATAGATTAAATTGCATCAAGTATTCTTGTTCTTCTTCTTTGTGGAATCGGATACTGGATTGGTCAATAAAAAGAGATCGTTTGATACGCCTTCCACCTGATTCTTGCATACCACGCCAATTTTTAAAAGGATCGGTTACAAGTTTACGAATAGGGACGTTGGTAATCGTTTTATCAAAATTTTGAACTTTAACAGTGTGGAGTGCAATTTCAATTACGTCTCCATCTGCACCGAGATTGGGGATTTCAATCCAATCACCAACACGCACCATATCAGTAGATGAAATTTGAATACTTGCAACGAGGGAAAGAAGCGTATCTTGGAAGACCAAAATCAAGACAGCTGCCATCGCACCAAGACCGGAAAAGAGGATAAGAGGGGAGCGGTCAATTAATTTTGCTAATATTAAAACAGTGGCAACAGTAAAAAGTGCAATTTTAGCGATTTGAATATAACCTTTTATCGGTTTTAACCGTGATGTTGGCCGTTGTTCATAAAGAGTATTAACAATATTAAGAAGCGCAGAAATTATTAAGACAATAACAAAAATAATAAAAGCGTTGGAAACATTACGAATAATGGTACTAAGTGGATTGGGCAATGTAGGGATAAAATTAACACCGATTGAGAAAATAAAGGCTGAAGCAGTATTAGCCATGTGCCGAATGGTATACTCAGTGTCATTAGTTGTATCTGCGGGAAGAAAAGAAAAAAGCTGTTTTGCTTTATGAATAAGCAGTTTGCGTGCTAAAATATTAATTAAAATAGCAATAAGAGTAAGGATAATGAGCCAAGAAATAGCCTCTAACAATGGATATTGAGCAAGAAATTCGGTCACTTTTCTATCTCCGTTTCTCAAATTATTTGGGGTTGATCACTTGGAATTTATCAACCATTTAAGAGAAGTATTGGAATTATGCTTCAAAGTAGTTAAACATACAAAAAAGAATTTAAAACTCTGTGAGATATAATGCGTTTTCCACCTGATTTCATTGACGAGATCCGCAGCCGATTACCAATTTCAACGGTTATTAGCCAAAGGGTGACATTTGACCCTCAAAAAAGCAAGCCCGCACGAGGAGATTTTTGGTTTTGTTGCCCATTTCATGGTGAAAAAACCCCAAGTTTTCACTGTAATGATCGTAAAGGTTGTTATTATTGTTTTGGTTGTGGTGTAAGCGGTAATATTTTCACTTTTCTTTGTGAACTTGATGGATTGCAGTTTTTAGAAGCTGTAGAGCGTTTGGCTGATCTTGCAGGTATGAAACTACCTGTTCTTGATCCACAAAGTTATGAACGTGAAATGCAAAAAGCCAGTCTTTATGATGTTATGGGAATGGCTACGGATTTTTTTCAATGTAGCTTACATAATAAAGAGGGAGAACAGGCGCGTTATTATCTTGGTGAGCGTGGCGTAACACCAGAACTTATAAAACGCTTTCGGATTGGTTTTGCTCCAACAAAGCGTACAGCTTTAAAAGAAGCGTTAAGTATGCGTGGTATTTCGGTAAAGCAGATGGAAGATTGTGGTCTTCTTGTATCGGGTGAGGATGTTACAGTTCCCTACGATCGATTTAGAAATCGTATCATATTTCCTATTGAAGATTTACGTGGACGTGTAGTGGCTTTTGGAGGGCGCGGATTAGATAAAAACGTGCGAGCAAAATATCTCAATAGTCCTGAAACGGTACTTTTTCATAAGGGGAATATGCTTTATAATGCAGCTTCTGCTCGCAAAAGCAATCATTCCATAGAAGAGAAAAAAGCACGTTCTATTCTTGTCGTTGAAGGCTATATGGATGTAATTGCGTTAACAAAGGCTGGTTTTGAAAAAGTGGTAGCGCCTTTGGGGACAGCATTAACAGAGGAACAAATTGCGCTTTTATGGCAAATAGAACCTGATTGTGTTTTTTGTTTTGATGGGGATGATGCTGGTTTAAAAGCTGCTTTTCGTGTAGCTGATCGTGTGTTACCCCTTTTAAGAGTGGGGGTATCTGTACATTTTATTTTATTGCCTCAAGGTGAAGATCCAGATGAAATTATTCGTGCTGGTGGTGCTCCTCTTTTTAATTCTTTTTTGCAAAAATCAATTCCACTGATTGAGCTTTTATGGTGGCGCGCTACTTATGGGAAACGTTTTGAAACACCAGAAACACGGGCAGCACTGGAACGAAGACTTAAACAAGAGGTCTTTACGATTAAAGATGAAGATGTGCGTCGTTATTATTTTCAAGATATAAAGAAACGGCTTTTTGATTTTTTTTCTCCTCCTTTTTTACAAAAAAAGAATACAGCAGGATATGGTAAAAACCAGAAAGATGAAATATTTAAAGGGCAGTCTTTTTCTTCGTTAGAAAATTCTAATATGGTACGTAATTTGCCGCATTCTATTCCTTTGCGTGAGGCAGTTATTTTATTAATTTTAGCTCATTATCCTGATCTTTGGCATGAGAATTTTGAAGTTCTTTCTAAGTTAGAATTAAAAAATACTGAATTAGCAAATTTTCATCAATCGATGCTGGAAATTCTAGGAAGCCAACAGATTCATGATAAAGCAGTAATGATTGAGCTTTTAGAAAAAAAAGGACAAAAGGCTATTTTAGAACGTATGAGAAATCTTGTGCAAAGCGTTGGTATGCGTACTACTTTTACTAAAGCTCCCATAGAAGATGCTCGTGCTGTATTAAAACAAGCTATCTACTTGCATCTTCGAGAACACCACCTACATAAGAGATTACAAGATATTGAGGAACAACTCATGGAAAATCCTAATAATGAGGTTTTTGATCTACTGCGTGAAACGAAAACTGAATTGGAGCAAATGCGGGCAACAGAAGCTTTGATTGAAGGGTTTGGATGTTGGTTTGATGAAGAAACAGATGAGAGTGAGCCAAATAAGATAAAATGATTCGCTTTTTTAAAGCGAATCAGTCACCAAAGTCTAATGTGAAAAAATCTATTGTAAGAGACGGCATTTTTGTGAAGAATGGCGAGTGAATTTTAAAAAAGCGGAAATTGATTCTTACTATGGAGTGTAGAGATTATCTCAAAAGGGCTGAAAGTGTCGGGGAAACTTCTGTAGTTTTCCCGCGTTTTTATGTGGGTAAAAGCGTATATAAAGTGTGTCTTTAAAAATGAGGATTTTATCCTAGGATAAAATGCATATGAGAAATTGTTGACGCGCTAAATGAAAACGCAAAAAGCTGATCACATGAAATCTAGTAGTGATCAAGTGGAGTTAATGGTATGGCAACAAAGGCTAAACAAAAAGATAGCGTGGCAGAAACGGGCCAAGTAAGTTTGGACAGTCCTCTTCTTGATTTTTCCGATGATGCTATCAAAAAGATGATTAAACTCGCCAAGAAAAATGGTTATGTGACAATGGATGAATTGAATGCAGTTCTTCCTTCTGAATCAGTTACATCTGAGCAAATTGAAGATACATTGGCCATGCTGTCTGAAATGGGGATTAATGTTGTAGACGACGAAGATGAAGTCGATTCTGAACCTTATGAGGAAGAAATTACGATAGAAGGTGGCGATTTGGTGGAAGCCACCAGCCGATCAATTGCAACGATATCAAAACGAGATGCAACAGATCGGACTGATGACCCGGTGCGTATGTATTTGCGTGAAATGGGAGCAGTTGAATTACTTTCACGTGAGGGTGAAATTGCCATTGCCAAGCGTATTGAAGCAGGGCGTGAAACGATGATTGCGGGGCTATGTGAAAGCCCTTTAACATTTCAAGCCTTAATTATATGGCGTGAAGAATTAAATGAGAAGCGTATCCTTCTTCGTGAAATTATTGATCTTGAAATGACTTATGCTGGTCCAGAAGCCAAGCAAGCTCCTGCTATTGAACGCAGTGAAGTAGAAAAAATAAAAGAGGAAATGCCATGTTCTAGTATGCATGATGTAGACGATCTTGCAGAAGACATTGGGGTTGAAGATGATGAGGAGGATGAAGTTAACTTATCGCTTGCAGCGATGGAAAATGAGCTGTGTCCTCAGGTTATGGAAACTTTAGATTTTATTGCTGAGACGTATGTAAAACTGAGAAAACTGCAAGATCAACACGTTGAAAGCAGTTTGGCAGATTGTAAAGAGGATGCTCTTTCATCTTCTCAAAAAAAGAAATGCACTCAATTGAAAGCTGATTTAGTTCAAGCAGTAAAGTCTCTTTCTTTAAACCAAAATCGTATTGAGGCGCTGGTTGAACAGCTTTATGATATCAATAAACGGTTGGTTCATAGTGAAGGTAAATTGAAGCGGCTTGCTAACAACTATGGAGTTGGGCACGAAGATTTTTTAAAAGAATATCAGGGTCGTGAATTAGATGCAGATTGGATTAATTATGTTGCAACTTTGCCAGGGTCTGGCTGGAAAGAATTTTCAACTCGTGAGGCCAAGGTAATACAGAGTTTGCGCAGTGAAATACAAAGTCTTGCGCAAGAAACTGCTATCTCAATTGGGGAGTTTCGTCGGATTGTTACGCAGGTACAAAAAGGTGAGCGTGAAGCAACAATCGCTAAAAAGGAAATGGTGGAAGCCAATTTACGCCTTGTGATTTCAATTGCAAAAAGATACACTAATCGTGGTTTACAGTTTCTTGACCTCATTCAAGAAGGCAATATTGGCTTGATGAAAGCGGTCGATAAATTTGAATACCGGCGTGGATACAAATTTTCGACTTATGCGACATGGTGGATTCGTCAGGCAATTACGCGTTCGATAGCTGATCAAGCGCGCACCATTCGTATTCCTGTTCATATGATTGAAACTATTAATAAGATTGTTCGTACATCACGTCAGATTTTGCATGAAATTGGGCGTGAACCTACACCGGAAGAATTATCTAGCAAGCTTTCCATGCCATTAGAAAAAGTGAGAAAAGTGCTTAAAATTGCAAAGGAGCCTATTTCACTTGAAACACCAGTTGGTGATGAGGATGATTCCCATTTAGGTGATTTCATTGAGGATAGAAACGCCTTGTTGCCGATTGATGCAGCTATTCAAGCTAATTTACGAGATACAACAACTCGCGTACTTGCCTCACTAACGCCGCGTGAAGAACGTGTTTTGCGGATGCGTTTTGGTATTGGAATGAACACTGATCATACGTTGGAAGAAGTTGGTCAGCAGTTTTCAGTTACACGTGAGCGTATCCGTCAGATTGAAGCAAAAGCGCTTCGTAAGTTAAAGCATCCTAGCCGTTCACGGAAATTACGCAGTTTTCTTGATTCTTAATAATTTTATAGTGTATTTCAAAATGTACCGTTTATTGTAATAAAAAGTTTACTGTGTCATTTTTTGAAAAATTTTTTTTAAAAAGATAAAAGAGGTATGCTGAATAATTGGAGAAAGTTCACTGTTTAAGCAATATAATGACTTAAATATTTATTACTACGCTTTGTGGAAAAAAAGACAGTGTAAAATCATAGAGATGATCTGCAAAGAAATAAATAACGTCATAAAAACTATTATTTGTACATGTAGGTGAAGTTAACTCCAGAGGGGATGATGTTGAATATGCTTCACGTTGAAGTGTGTCAAATCATAGGTAAAAACAACAAATCTCTTTTTTATAAAATGGCTTATACAAGTGTATAGTTTGTAGAAAAAATTTCATTTAATTTTTATCAGTAATTATAGTCTGTAGGATATTACAATTAGGTATTGTTTCTGAGTTTAAGGTCATTTGTGGTAAGATATCTTCATAAGGTGTTTTTCGTGTAAGATTTTTTCTAGAGATGTCTTTTATCTTTGTTGAATTAATCTTTGGGAAGATTTGGGGCAAAATGAATATGGATGGTATTAAGCTAGCTTAGAGGTGTATAGTGTTACAGGGACAACATTGTACTTATTTTGCGTAAATTTTCTTATTTTTAAAAAGAGTATAATCGATTTATGAGTAAAGAGGCTCCCTTTTGGAAAGTTAAAAAATTAGAAGAGATGTCCATTGTTGAGTGGGAGAGTCTCTGTGATGGTTGTGGCTTTTGTTGTTTGCATAAAGTAGAAGATGAAAACACGGGTTATATTTATGCAACTAGCGTTGCTTGCCGTCTTTTAGATATGGAAACTTGTCAGTGTCAAGATTATGCTCATCGTAAATCAATAGTTCCAGATTGTATATTATTGGATATTGCAACGGTGAAAAAAGTTCATTGGCTGCCAAAAAATTGTGCTTATCGGTTAATTAATGAAGGGAAAGACCTTCATTGGTGGCATCCACTTATATCAGGAAATCGCCAAACGGTACATCAAGCACAATTCTCTGCACACGGGAAGATTGAAGCTCACGAAAATGAATTATCATCTGACGAGGCTTATCTTCAATATATCACCGGCATTTTATATGAGGGCCGGTGATACAATTTTTTTATGTACCGTTTTATATACGAATTAACGACGATACCTTACTTAGTCGATAGAAAATGTTACAGTAACACTGACATTATAGTTTAATTCACCGCTTGAAAAATTTGTATCTGCATAGCTTGCAAATTGTGCACTTCTGCTTAAGCGCTGTGTTGGATGAAAGCTATTATTATTTTCATTAATTTCAATGATTTTACCCAATTTCAAATTTGCTGCTTGTGCTAAAGTTTCTGCTTTTTCAATAGCTTCAGCAATAGCTTTTTGACGTGCTTCTTTATAAAAAGGTTTTGTATCAGCATTGGTAAAGGTAATACCATGGACAGAATTAATGCCAAAAGATATTGCTTGATCAAATATTTTACCAACGTTAGCAAGATCACGGATACGTACTGTTAAAGAATTGGAAACTTCATAAATGGTTTCGCTATTTTTTTGTTCTTGCTGTTTATCTGAGCTAGACTGATAAATAGACAAATTTGATGTTTGTAGGTCGTGTTCTTGAATGTTATTTTTTTTAAAAGAATCTACAACATTGTTCATAAATTTATTATTGTCCGCTAATGCTTTTTGAGCGGTTTTGTCGTGGGTAACAATAGATAGATTGATAATTGCCATATCTGGTATTGCTTGGCTTTCACCTGTTGCAGTAACTACAATAGTTGAATTTTTCATTGTACATTCTTCTGCGTGTACAGAGAATGAAGTGGTTAGTAATGTTAATGCTGCTAACATGGAAGCTTTAATTAAGTTAGCATTTTTTAGCTGGAAAATTATTTGTGTCATATTCATTTTCACTCCGTTGATTTATAGATTGTCACTTTTCCATTTTCGGGAATCATTGTAAAGAATTATGATACTGAAAGATAAAAAACGAGAGAAACTTAAAAAAGTGAATTATAATTCAAGCAGTCTCTTGTATCGTGAGGCATTTTAGTTTAGAGAAAAATAGTCTGTAGGGCCTGTAGCTCAATTGGTTAGAGCCAGCGGCTCATAACCGCTTGGTTGGGGGTTCGAGTCCCTCCGGGCCCACCATTCCTTTTTTTATCCCTATAAGCAGTTGATTTTATTACATTATGATATGTCTTCCGGGGTCAGAAGTCATCTAGTAAGTCAAAATATCTTTTTAGAGTGAAGATTTACATAGTTGTTTATTTTTTGGATTCCTATCGGACACATTTTTGTAACTTTATGATTTATTTGGTCAAGTTTTTTGGTCGATGCTTTAGAATAAAGTGTTTGTTTGTATACTATTGGTTGATTGCAATATTGTTCCCAATATATTCCTTTGCTATTTTCGCACAAAATATGGAATTTTATTAGATTTCAAAAGTTTTGTGAGGGAAGGGGGATATTTTAAATAAAGCTATTAGCTTTTAAAGGTGCTCGTATCCAATAGACTAGGTTTTTCTTTATCATCCATAATATATGTATTTTTTTATGTGTTATAAAGTATCAGAATAAGGTTTTGTTATCGAATTTATAAAATAAATTACATTGAATAGTTATGACATCAATGAAATGGAAATTGAAAAATTTATAAGTATTCATTTATATGTTATTTTTATATCCACTAGTGGATATAAAAATAACATATTTAAGAGCGGCGATTCTTTTTAGAGCATGGGCTGGAAACTGCTATTATAAAAATGGAAAATAAAGAAGGTTTCTTTTTTTAAGGGATGAAGCGGGTTATTTCTTTTCAATTAAGAATAATCGATATTATTTGCAGGATGATGATAAGCTTTAATGGTGATTTGTGATTAGTTTGGCAAAAGGTGTATTACTTATAAAGCACGTGAGTAGAAGCTGTGAATAAGTGCGTTGGCGACCACAAAAAACATTTAATGTCCTTCTCCTTTTAAGAACGACCCAAGTAGCCATTTTAAAGTCAAGTAGCCATTTTTACAAGGAGCTATTTCATATTTTAGAACTGATTGTTTTCAATTTTAACTGGTGTTGAAAATAAGAAAAATTGTATCACTGCAAACAGGGCTTGTTTGATTATTTTACTACAGCAAAAATTATAAAAGGGCTTAAACTTTATCAATATGGTAGAAGTACAATACTATTGTTCACGTTAATAAAATTTAAGCCTGATTTTATTTGAAATGAATATTATTAGCTAGCGGTCGTTTCTTTGTGCGATATGCTTCGAATAAGTAAATCGATAAACAAACTAAGAGCGTAAGAGTTGGCCATATTTGCTTTCATATTGACCAGAGAAGTAATTGCCTTTGGATTGAGGCCATTGGATATACCTTGTGTTAGAAGATATTGCTGTAATTTTTCATAAGAATTTTCAATCTTTTTTTGATTTAGTGTATCGTTATGATCATTTTTGGTAAGAATATCTTCAATTGCTTCAATTTTTTTAATAAAATAATTCCAATCGAATTCACTTCTAGTGCATTCGGTGTCAAACATTTTTCCTTGTCCAGTTAAAAGCCAATTAATGTTGACTCCATACAACGTGCGATATGCTTGTAATACGCTAAGGTTAGGTTCTCTTTCTCCACGCTCATAAAAGGCGATGGAATTTTTTGTCATGCTAAAATTTTTAGCTAATGTTTCACGTGACGGATCGCCTAAAGCGAGGCGTACATGACGTAAACGTTTTCCAAATACAGTTTTTGCTTCAGTTTCAGGACGTGCCACGAATTATCTCCCTCAGTAAATCATCATGGTATGAGCTTTGTGTTGGTAAAAGCACACAATGTATGAATATCTCATTGCCTAATGTCAATATTTATTGACTTTTATTCCTCTTATTTTTTAAAATATCTAATAAATATTTGGATTAAATTTTAATTTTTTGTATTTTATTATTATAAGGAATAACCTTTTTATTGGAAGAAATATAGGCTTTTTTGATTCTTCTCTTGTTTTTTCTTGGAGAGATTCCATATACATTTTACAATGTATATTATTGTACTTATCGATAGATGTAATCTTTCAGTCTTGTGATCTTTCAATATGAGTGAGTACCAGGATGGATAAAAGAGATGAATTTTGAGGCGTGATCATGGCCCTATTAGGCTATTTTAGATGGGCTTTTTTCTTCACAATTATTGGTGTTTTTGGGGGTGGATTTGTTGGTTGGTTTGAGACGGGTAGTCTCATTGGTTTTTTAAAATATTTTTTCATTTGCTGTGTTTTGGGAATTTTAGAAATTTCTCTATCTTTTGATAATTCTATTATCAATGCACGTATTCTTGGAAAGATGGATCAGCTATGGTCCCGTCGCTTTTTGACATGGGGCATTTTAATAGCAGTATTTGGTATGAGGGTTATTTTTCCATTACTGATTGTTGCTTTTGCAGCTTGGATTAGTCCAATTGCAGCAGTCAAATTAGCACTATGGGAGCCACATCAGTATACTGAAATTTTGACAAATGCTCATGTGGGCATTGCTGCTTTTGGGGGAACTTTCCTCATGATGGTTGGTTTAAAATATTTTTTTGATCCTAAAAAAGAGGTGCATTGGCTAGCATTTATAGAGAAACCAGCTCAAAAGGTTGGTTCATTTGTGGGAGTTGATATTGCTATTGTTTTAATTCTGATGTTATTTTTCTCAGGGCAAATTACAACAGAAAATAAGCTGACTGTTTTATTTGCTATGCTTTATGGGCTTTTAACATTTTTAGTGGTTGAAGCAGTTAGTTCACTTTTGGATTCCCAAAAAAATACTTTAGTCGCTATTGCTAAGGGAGGAGTGGGCTCATTTCTTTATTTAGAAATTCTAGATGCTAGCTTTTCTTTTGATGGTGTTATGAGTGCTTTTGCTTTTTCACATAATCTTTTTATTATTGCAATTGGTCTTGGTATCGGTGCATTTTATGTACGTGCTATAACTATCATGTTGGTTGAAACAGGAACATTGTTGCATTACCGCTATTTGGAACACGGTGCTTTTTACGCAATCTTGGTACTTGCAGTGATTATGTATATACAAATTATTATGCCAGTACCTGAAGCATTAACAGGACTTATTGGTGTATGTATTCTTGGGGTAGCATTTTATTCCTCCATTCGCTTTAAACATAAAACATTATCTCCCGAATAATCTGTTGTTTTGAAATACAGATTTTATAAAAATCTCTTCTATTTATTATCACAAAACAAGACGGGAAGTAGTTTATAATGTCATTAAGAGCTCTATGCCGGTTTCATTCATAGTTTTAAGCATCGTATTTAATGATCCATTTAGATCAATACCGGCACAAGCGTTCAATGAAACACTCACTTTAAAGCCGCATTTTACAGCGTGAAGTGCAGAAAATCCTACACAGAAATCAGTAGCCAAACCACATATAATTAATTGTGTAAAACCACGTTCTTTGAGATAATTTTGTAAGCCTGTTGGCGTTTTTTGGTCATTTTCAAAAAAAGCAGAACAACTGTCAATTTTCTGATGATAACCTTTTCGAAGGATAAGTTGTGCTTTACCAACCATGAGAGACGTATGAAATTTCGCTCCTTGTGTTCCTTGTACACAATGATCGGGCCACAGTGTTTGAAGTCCGTAGTCAAGTTTAACCGTATCATAAAGAGATTTGTGGGGATAGGAAGAAGCAAAGCTGCAATGGCCTTTTGGGTGCCAATCTTGGGTTAAAATGACATGATCAAAACGACTTATAAGTTCATTAACGGCAGGTATAATAATATCGCTTTGTGGGACTGCAAGTGCTCCTCCTGGTAAGAAGTCATTTTGTACATCGATAACGATTAAGGCTTTTTTTTCCATAAATTTATTCCTGTGGGTGATTTTTTTGTCGTAGCCTTTTAAAGATTGTGTTTCGTCTTAAAGTTTTGAGATGATTTGGTCAATGTTTGTGCTTATTTTGATGATTGAAACTAAAAGAGATGAATGGATCAGTTGGTACGATAATTTTTGTAATTTTGTGCTAATTTATAACTATTGGTCAATATAAGTGGTGCACTGTTTTAATGATAAGCTATTTGTTGGTACAAAACTTTGATGATAGATAATAGGGCTGGGGCATTAGATTTTTAAATATGTTCTCATTTTTTATGCAGTTTTAATCACAATAAAATAATATAGTGGTGATCGTTTATTTTGGTGACATCAAAATGATGAAACACGAGGTGGAGGAAGGTGGCGTGATGTAAAATCTGTAAGGCGGGAAAATGGTGCATAGAAAATTGGCTTTCTCTTATGATTTTTGTTGCACTAATAGATTGGTTTAATATGATAAAAGTGTAATTTTGTATCTTATATGGAGAAGAAAGCAGCTATTTGATAGCATAATTCAAGTATAATTTAAGAATATTTGCTTTTTGTACTTTGGGATAGTGTTTTTCTGCCTTTGAAGCGCAAAGTAGGGCTTGTGGGATTAGAAAAAATATATCAATATAAAGATAAAGCTGTTAGGGCATTATTTAAGTGTTGCTAATTGTGAAATTTAAGAAAAGCGAAAATAATACTTTCGAAATTCTCACCCTTTAATTTTGCATAATATCAAAGAGAGATTTATGGCGCGTCAATTTATCTATCATATGGCTGGAGTCAATAAGGTTTACGGCAATAAGAAAATTTTGGAAAATATCCATTTATCTTTTTATCCAGATGCTAAGATTGGTATTTTAGGGCCAAATGGTGCAGGTAAGTCGACGATTTTGCGTATTATGAGTGGGTTAGATAAAGAATATACAGGAGAAGCATGGCTTTCTGAAGGAGCACGTTGTGGTTATCTTCCGCAAGAACCTGTTCTTGACCCAAGCAAGGATGTGTGGGGTAATGTGATGGAAGGGGTTTCAGATAAGCAGGCAATTTTAGATCGCTATAATGAATTGATGATGAATTACAGTGATGAAACAGCCGATGAAAGTGCTAAACTTCAGGATATTATTGACAGTCAAAATCTTTGGGATTTAGACAATCAAGTAGAAATGGCTATGGCTGCTCTTGGTTGCCCACCAGGGGAGGAGGGTGTAACTAAACTTTCAGGTGGTGAAAGGCGGCGCGTTGCGCTTTGTAAATTACTTTTGTCAAAACCTGATTTATTGCTTTTAGATGAACCAACAAACCATTTAGATGCTGAAACTACAGCTTGGCTTGAAAGGCATTTACGTGAGTATCCAGGTGCAGTACTTCTGATTACGCATGATCGTTATTTTCTCGATAATGTAACGGGTTGGATATTAGAATTAGATCGCGGTAAAGGTATCCCTTATGAGGGAAATTATTCTGCTTATTTGAGTGCTAAAGCTAAACGTATGGCACAAGAGGGGCGGGAAGAAGCTGCTCGTCAACGTGCATTGTCACGCGAAAAGGAATGGATAGCTTCCAGTCCGAAAGCGCGCCAAGCAAAATCAAAAGCTCGTATCAGGGCTTATGATGAATTGGTTCAGGCTGCGCGTGAACGCCGTCCTGGAGATGCGCAAATTATTATACCAGTTGGAGAAAGATTGGGACAGGTTGTTATTGAGGTTGATAATTTGTCAAAAGCGTACGGTGAGCGTGTATTGATTGATTCTCTTTCTTTCAAGCTTCCCGCCGGTGGAATTGTGGGCGTTATTGGTGCCAATGGTGTAGGGAAGTCCACCTTATTTAAAATGTTAACAGGGCAGGAACAGCCTGATTCAGGTACAGTACGCATCGGGGAAACGGTTCAGATGAGTTATATTGACCAGAATCGCGATGCGTTGGCAGGAGATAAGACTGTTTGGGAGGAAATCTCTGGTGGAGATGACATTATTAAGTTAGGCAAATATGAAATGAATAGCCGTGCTTATTGTGGAGCATTTAACTTTAAAGGTTCAGATCAGCAGCAAAAGGTGGCGAATTTATCGGGAGGGCAGCGCAATCGTGTTCATTTAGCTAAACTTTTAAAAAATGGAGGTAATGTTCTTCTTCTTGACGAACCTACAAACGATCTTGATACAGAAACATTAGGTGCGTTAGAAGATGCGCTGGAAAATTTTGCTGGTTGTGCAGTTGTGATATCGCATGATCGTATGTTTCTTGATAGGTTGGCTACTCATATTTTGGCGTTTGAAGGTAATGGTCATGTGGAATGGTTTGAAGGTAATTTTGCTGAATATGAAGCTGATAAACTTCGTCGTCTTGGTCCAGATGCTATTAATCTTAAACGTGTCAATTATAAACCTCTCGCCCGTTAACACTGCTTTTCTTATATGAATACTTATACTCCTAATTTGTCAGTATAATACTTTTTAGAAAATATCTAAGGCCTGTATTTTGCAAAATATAGTTACTTGATTTGACAGAGCAGGGCTGTTTAAGATTTTTATTGTAATAAGTTGTTTAATTAATTGATATAATTTATTCTGCTTATTGGAATGTGATCTATAAAAACTATTTGTTATTTTTAAGTTTTTGTTACAGTAAATTATTTCTCATAATCTTGTACTAAAGATTTAAATTACTAAAAAGAATTTTATTAACACACTTTGGAGTAAAGTGTGCTTCAAATTGGATCATCTTAAATATTTTTTGCCTAAATTTTTCCATTTTTGCAAGGCTTAAGGCTGTTTTTTGCTCTTTCTTTAGCTAAAATGGTGAGAATTTCTTGTTGTTTAAAATGTTTTATTTCATAGTTAGGTTATTGCATTAGCGATTATAATGGTTGATGTAATAAGACAATCAGGGAGCCTCTCCCCCCTCCCCCGCGTGGATCCCTAGATTGTCTGGCCCGACTGAAAAATTCTTCAGTCGGGTTTTATTTTTTTATTTAAATTAAATTTGAATTCAGCATTACATTGGTACATATGTCATTTAGCAAGTGCAAACAGCTACTTATAGTATGGTGTTAGTACATAAATGTTGGGAATATTTTTCTAGGTGTTTATGTATTATTTTCAGTAAGTGACATAATTATTTTTAAATTTAAAAAATAAAAAACATTATATAAATGATGTAATTATAGTGTGTTATAATGTTTAGGATCAAAGATGATAAAGTTTCGCTGGCGTTATCTTGTTATTCTAATGCTTCTTTTATTGTTCGTTGTGGTAGCGAGTTTTTTTGTGTATCAATTTGTATTTGGTGAGGCGAGCTTTTCACGCCAGACTGATACAACAGATAGCGCCCTAGGAAGGGTGGCAGTATTTTCACCGGATATTCCAAGGGATCTTTTTAAGATAAGTTCTCAGCAAGAAAAGAGCATTGTTAAGCAAGCACGTCAAGATGCGATTGCTGCTGCCCTTGCGAGCGGTCAGAATAATAAAAAGGCACAACAATTTGGGAAAATTGCAGCTGCAGCTGCATTAAAAGTAATTTCTTATTCTCCTGTTGTTGATGTTGGTTTTTAATCATTTATCTATAATGATTTAGGAATAATTATTTGAAGCTTGTTTTAAGAATGCTTTGTTCCGTCCTTCTCCAGAATATAAAAAGCGTAAAAAATACATTCTGAATTATTTGCTGCGTTATTGGGGATGAATGATAGGTAAATTGTTAAAATGTTTTTTCTATAAAATTTTAAGCTGTTTATCCATTTTAGCTGCGTGAGGTTAGTGTATCGTAAGCCCGCGTGTGTGTGAATGTAAGCCAAAATATTTATTAGGTAATGTTTTTAGGGGGGCCGAAGCATAAATTGCTTGTTAATAGGTATTGCTTTATTAGTTGGTAATTGAAATTATCAATGTTTTTTACAAAATTATCTGAAAAATAGATAGAAGCTGGTCATTAACTGGTCATTAAGTTGTGCTTGAAAGCAGTTAAATAATATACAATTGAAAGACTGACTTGTTAACATATTTAGTGTAGTTTCTCATAAGAGAATTAGCTCTGGAGAATGGTTTTTATGACATGAGCTTTTGGCTAATTGGTATTGGCTTTAAATAGAACTGAACTGATGATCTTTTCTAGGGATTCTATATGTTTAATGAATAAAAGAGCATTCGTTAAAAAGATTCTTAGTCGATATTGGTATTGTAAATAGTAGATTTGGCGATAATGGAGTTTTTAATATCTGTAAGCGATAAATGATGGAGTTTTTCATCATTATTTTTGCATACAATTAGTATTGTATGTCTATCAAATGAATATATTGTGTCACTTTTAAACTTTTTTCTAGATGAAATACACCTTAAAGCTTTATAATTGTGATTAAACGTATTTTAATGAAAAGAGAAGGAATGCAATTTTTGAAAATCTTTTTAAACAGCAATCTTTTCTCTATTTTTATATTTTGTGTGAAAAAGCTTATACTGATATTGAAAGTTTAAGCTTAAACAGCAGTTTAATTGTTATTTCTTTTAAGATATTCATTCTTTTTTATGAAATTTTAGTTCAAAATTGCAATTCAATATAAGATTCCAATTAATTTAGTATAAGCTGTTGTTAGTATTAAAGGTAATGGTCGTACGTATACAAAAAATTTTTTGGTACAATAAATTTGACCTGCGAGGGGGAGTTACAAAATAACTCTGTGTAAAGATCTTTATCATTCTTAAGGCAATTTTGAATGCGGTGTACATTATTGATATAAATACCTAAATTAAACAGTGACAATAGCTGTATAATTTTAAAAATATAATGCCGATCGTGCTGCGCAAATGAGTTCTATTTTAGTTTAAAATATTGTTCAAAAATTACAATCTATTTAGATTTATTGAAACAACACTATGTTTTAATGGTAATGAACGATTTTAAGGATATGTAAAATATTTTTAAGGGCTATTTTCACTTTGTGAAAAATGTTTTATAAATCATCAAGTCAGTCGGCTGGGCAGCCGCGCTTGCTCAGTATTTAAAAGAGCAGGTGAGGAAAGTCCGGGCTCCATGGAAAAACGGTGCCGGGTAACACCCGGCGGGGGTGACCCTAGGGAAAGTGCCACAGAAAGCAAACCGCCTATTTTTATAGGTAAGGGTGAAAGGGTGGGGTAAGAGCCCACCGCACACTCAGTAATGAGTGTGGCAAGGTAAACCCCACCGGGAGCAAGACCGAATAGAAATGACGCGCAAGGCTTAACTTGCAGCCAGTTTCCAGGTGAGTCATTTGGGTAGGTTGCACGAGGCGGATGGTAACATCCGTCCCAGATGAATGGTTGCCATGTAGAGTGTAAACTTTATCATACAGAACCCGGCTTACAGGCCGACTGATATTTTTTATATTTTTATAGTATTGGCACAAGTCTTCAAAAAAATTTATGTTTAAATTGCACACTTTTAAAAATGTTTTTTAAAATTATAACATTTCTTTAAATATAATGAATTAATGTGTGCATTAGGATAACTTTAACTGCATTTTCTTTTGTTAAGATAAGTGTGAAAGTTAAGGTTTTAGTTATTATGACATCATTTGCCATTGGTGGTTATTGATGCGAAAAAATATAAATCAAGATGGGTTATTTTGACAGGGCAGGGTAACGAAACTGAAAGCCATATTCCAGTATTGTTGCAGCCAGTTTTAGCTGCGCTTGTACCATTAGCTGGGGCAAAAGTAATTGATGGCACCTTTGGTGCTGGGGGGTATACGCGTGCTTTGCTTGATGCAGGTGCAGATGTTATTGCTCTTGATCGTGATCCTCATGCAATCCGTGAGGGGCAATTGCTTGTTGATCATTTTTTTCCACGTCTTCGTTTGGTGCAAATAGAGTTTTCACGGTTGGATTGTGTGGTGGAAGAAAAGGTGGATGCAGTTATTCTTGATATTGGCGTATCTTCAATGCAATTGGATGAAGCTGAACGGGGGTTTTCTTTTCAAAAAGATGGTCCACTAGATATGCGAATGGCACAGACTGGTTTTACAGCAAGCGATGTTGTTAATTGTTTAAAAGTCAATGAATTGTCCCATATATTTAGGATATTGGGTGAAGAACGTCATGCGGGTCGAATTGCGCGGATGATTGAAAAGCGTCGTCGTATTCGTCCTTTTTTGCGTACATGTGATCTTGCCAATGCTATTGAGGTTTTAGTGGGTCGTAAACCAAATGATCGTATTCACCCTGCAACACGTGTGTTTCAGGCTCTTCGTATTTACGTTAATGATGAGCTTGGTGAACTTATGCGAGGTTTATTGGCTGCTGAAAAAGTTTTGAAAGCAGGGGGGCGTTTAGGAGTTGTTAGTTTTCATTCTCTTGAGGATCGCATAGTAAAAAGATTTTTTTCTGCTCGTTCAGGAGAAGGGGGAAGGTCGCGCTATCTTCCTGAAATAAAATCTAGTCCAGCAACATTTTTGCCTTTGTTTAAAGGTGTGAAGACCGCAAATGAAGAGGAAGTACAAAAAAATCCTCGTGCACGTTCTGCAAAGTTACGTGTAGGCATACGTACTCAAGAAGATGTTCTTCGTACTCAAGAGGATGTCATTAAAGCGGATATGGAATTGTTTGGTTTGGCAGAAATTACCAGTTTTAAAGGCAGTAAGAAATGACATTTTTTCGTACATTGGATGTGGTTTTAGTGACTATTATGATTTGTATGGCAGCTATTACTTATAAGGTAAAATATGATGTCCAAAAACAAATTGGCGAAGCATACCGTCTTGAACGGGAGATTACAGCAGAAAAAAATATGGTAAAGCTTTTGCATGCTGAGTGGGCTGTGATGATAGAACCATCACGTATGCAAAAACTTGCAGAATATTATCAAAAAGAACTAGGTTTGGAGATAATACAACCTCGTCAGATTGTAGAATTGAAAGATATTCCAGCACGTTTATACGATCAAATTGACGAATTGATTAAGAAAAATACCTTTGAAGAAGATAAGGCTCTTCTTGTTAAAAATCATGTTTCTCAGAATAATAACGTTATTCAAAAAGGTGTGCAGTAATGCGATTATTGCTCCTGTTTTCACGTAAAAAGAAATTAAACGACCAATTGAGCAGTTCAGATCTTTCTATTTATCACTCATATTTTAACCGTTCACGATTGATTTTTTCTATACTGTGTTTTCTTATTCTGTACGGTATTATGGCGAAGTGCCTTATTTCTTATGGGCTTCAAGGTGGTCAGATTGAAGAAGCAAAAGGACCGGGAGCATTACAGCTGGCTGCTCGACCTGATATTATTGATCGTAATGGGCGTTTATTGGCAACAGATATTGAAACTTATTCACTTTTTGCCGAACCACGTCGCATTATTGATATAGATGAAACAATAGAATTGATTTCAACGGTTTTACCTCAGCTTAATTGGCAAGAAACTTATAAGCGCTTAAAAAGAAAATCTCGTTTTTCTTGGGTCCAACGTGGGTTAACTCCAACACAAAAAACGCAAATTATGGCACTTGGTATTCCAGGTATTGGTTTTCGTACTGAAGTACGTCGTTTTTATCCAGGTGGACCTATAGCTTCACATATTCTTGGTATGGTTAATGTTGATAATCAAGGCATAGCAGGCATAGAAAAATATATTGATGATACGGGTTTGAGTGTTCTTCGAGATGCTGGTCTTGCAACTGAGGCATTGTTGAAACCAGTTCAACTTTCGATTGATATACGTGTTCAGGCAATTGTACGTGACGAGCTTATGAAGGGGATGGAGCGTTATAAAGCGCTTGCTGCAGGAGCTGTTATTTTGAACATCCATACCGGTGAGGTCGTTGCTATGGTATCTGTGCCTGATTTTGACCCTGGGAATCCTGTTGATTCTCTTAAAGGTGACCGCCTTAATCGGATGACAGCTGGAACTTTTGAAATGGGATCAATTATCAAAAGCTTTACTACTGCGATGGCGCTTGATTCAGAAGTTTTTCATTTAAATAGTATCATTGATGCTTCAAAACCAATTCAAGTAAGTCATAGCCGTTTTATTCGTGATTTTCATGGGAAAAATCGCTTCTTAACGCTATGGGAGGTGTTTGTTTATTCTTCTAATATTGGTTCTGCTCGAGAAGCATTAGAAATAGGGATTGATGGACATCGTGATTTTTTAAAACGTCTTGGTTTACTTGACCGTATGACAACAGAATTACCTGAGGTTGCTAGTCCTGTTTTGCCGCGTCGTTGGCGGGATATAGATTCTATGACGATTTCTTTTGGTCACGGTATGGCAACAACACCATTGCAAACAGCGGTAGGAACAGCTGCTTTAATGAATGGTGGCTGGCTGATTGAACCCACATTTTTAAAGCGAACTGAAGCGCAAGTTTTGCAACATGCTAAACAAGTGTTACACCCCCGAACTAGCCAGGATATGCGCTACCTTTATCAGTTAAATAGTGCTATTGGTTCTGGGCGTAATGCAAAGGTGGAAGGTTATCGTATTGGCGGTAAGACAGGAACAGCTGAAAAAGTTGTAAATGGAAAATATTCTAAGATGAAGAATTTCAACAGTTTTCTTGCTGCTTTCCCTATGGATAATCCTTCTTACGTTGTTTTAACAATTGTTGATGAACCTCAGCCTGAAGAAGGCAAACGCTCAGCAGTGGCAGCAATGAATGCAGCACCGATGCTTGCGAATATCATTCGTCGTTCAGCCAGTTTTCTTGGAGTAAAATCAGATTTTAAAAAAGAATATGAGCTAACTTTAAGTACAACTAATAATTCTGCATTATTTAAGACAACGGTAAACAATTAACATAAAGATAAGCAATCATGTTTCTTGGAGCATTATTTACAGAATGTATTGAAGATAATTGTCTTGCCTCAATTGAAATTACGGGAATAAGTTCAGATTCTCGGCAAGTGTTGCCAGGTTATGTTTTTGTGGCTCTTCAAGGTAAACAAGGTGATGGCAGGCAATATGTGAACGATGCTATAGAGCGTGGTGCACGAGTAATAGTTACAGATTATGATTGTACCCTTGAGGGGGTATGTGTTCCGGTTTTGCGTGTTGTAGATGTACGCCATAGCTTAGCCATTGCAGCTGCACGTTTTTATGGTGTTCAACCTGAAATTGTTACAGCTGTTACGGGGACAAGCGGAAAAACATCGGTTGTGTCTTTTGTTAGGCAAATTTGGAAGCATGCTGGGTTTTGTGCAGCTAGCATAGGGACAGTTGGTGTTGTTTCACCTAAGCGTAATGATTATGGCTCCCTCACAACACCTGATCCAGTAATGTTGCAACGTTTGTTGTGTGAAATTACTGGTGAGGGTGTTACGCATGCGGCACTTGAAGCTTCTTCGCATGGTCTTGATCAGGGTAGACTTGATGGAGTGCGTTTAGCAGCAGCAGCTTTCACTAATTTAGGGCGCGATCATATGGATTATCACCCATGTGTGGAAGATTATTTACGTGCTAAAATGAGATTGTTTGATACGCTTTTGCCACGTGATGCACCCGCTATTATTTTTGCAGATGATGTTTATTCACAAAAGGTGATTGATCATGTTACACGAGCAGGGCGCCCAGTATTAACGGTTGGACGTAGCGGCAAGTTTATTACGATTAATCGTATTGAGCATCAGCGTTTAAAACAGTGTGTTGAGTGTCGTATGGGAAACGATATTTACACATTTGATTTGCCTCTTGCGGGGGAGTTTCAAGTGACTAATGCACTTATGGCTGCAGGTTTAGCAATTGCGACAAATGTACCGCCCAGTAGTGTTTTTCGCTCTTTGAAAAAATTACAAGGAGCACCTGGCCGGTTAGAGTTGGTCGGAAATACGGAAGATAATGCATTTGTTTATGTGGATTATGCTCATAAACCAGAGGCTTTAGAGCAGGTATTACTTTCTGTTCGCCCCTTTACATTGGGGCGTTTGATTCTTGTTTTTGGTTGTGGTGGTGATCGTGATCAGGGCAAAAGACCCTTGATGGGAAAAATTGCAGCAAGCAAAGCTGATATTGTTATTGTTACTGATGATAATCCTCGCACGGAAGATCCTGCAAAAATTCGAAAAGATATTTTACAAGCAGCATCAGGAGCAATGGAAATAGCAGATCGTGGTGAAGCTATTGATTATGCAGTGAGGTTACTTGAAGCTGGAGATACGTTGATTATTGCAGGAAAAGGTCATGAAAATGGTCAAATTATAGGAAAGACAACGTATCCTTTTTCAGATCATTTAAGAGCAGTTTCTGCTTTGAAAGAACGAAATAAATGACAGTTTTATGGGATAAACAGACACTTCTTTCTGTTATGAATGGTCTATCGGTTGGATGCTTGCCAGAGACTTTTTCGGGGATTTCTATTGATAGTAGATCTCTTATAGAGGGTGATATTTTTTTCTGCATTAAGGGTAATAGTCTAGACGGTCATGATTTTGCTGCACAAGCTTACGCGAAAGGTGCTGGAGTTCTTGTGGTTGCGCAAAATCGTTTGGCTGAAATGAAGACATTAGCTGCTCCATTGATTGTGGTTCCCGATGTTTTAAAAGCGTTAGAAAAACTTGCGCAAGCAGCACGTGAGCGTTCAAAAGCTAAAATTATAGCTGTTACAGGTTCTGTTGGAAAAACAACAACAAAAGAAGCTCTTAAACAAGCACTTGGAACTGTTGGAAGGGTTTATGCTAATCTTGGTTCTTTCAACAATTGTTGGGGTGTTCCCTTAACTTTAGCACGTATGCCTGCAGATAGTGATTATGGCATATTTGAGATTGGGATGAATCATAAGAATGAAATTCGTCCTTTGGTAAAATTAGTTCGCCCACATGTAGCTTTGATTACTCATATTGCTGCTGGACATATAGGTTTTTTTAAAAATCTTGAAGAAATTGCAGATGCAAAAGCTGAAATTTTTGAAGGACTGGATGATGAAGGTGTAGCTCTTTTAAATGCGGATAGTCATTTTTTTTCTCGTTTGGTTCAAAAAGCAGAACAATGTGGTGTAAAAAAAATCTTGAGTTTTGGAGAATCGCAAGGTGCTAATTACCAGGCAAAAGAGATTCATCTTTTGACAGATTGTTCTTGCATGACTATGCATTTTTCTAACCAAGATATGACGGTTAAAATTGGTGCTCCTGGGCGGCATATTGTACAAAATATTTTGGGCGTTTTAGCGGTTTGTGATGTAGTTGGTGCTGATTTAACACGTGTTTCACTTGCTTTAAATTGTTTTTCTCTTCCAAAAGGCAGAGGTAACCGCTATCGACTATCTTTGCCAAATGGAGGAGAATTTCATTTAATTGATGAAAGTTATAATGCCAATCCTTCTTCTATGCGTGCTGCCCTTGATCTTCTTGCTGCGGGACCAGTCGGTACACGTGGTCGTAAAATAGCAATTTTGGGTGATATGCTTGAGTTAGGAGTTTATAGTGAAAAGCTTCATCGTGATCTGGTGAAGCCAATATGTATTTCTGGTGCTAATCCGGTTTTTTTAGTTGGAAAAGCAATGAAATTTTTGGCTGATGAGCTTTCTACTTATATCAAAGTTTATTACTCTGAACATATTGAGGAACTTTTACCGCTTATTTTACAAGAAATTTCAGAAGGCGATCTTATTATGATTAAATCATCTCATAGTGTTGGTTTGTCACGTATTGTGGTGGCTCTTCTTGATCGCTATAAAAAGATATCTTTATAATTTTACCGGGTTTTTTGCACTATGATTTTGTTACTTTCTTCGTTGAGTGATTGGCTGCCAGGCGTTAATGTTTTTCGTTATATTACTTTTCGCACTGTGTTAGCTATGCTGACATCAGGTTTAATTGTTTTTTTGTTTGGCCCTAGTATTATTGCTTCTCTTAAAGTGCGGCAAGGAAAGGGGCAGCCAATTCGAGCTGATGGCCCTCAAACCCATTTTAAAAAAGCTGGGACACCTACCATGGGTGGGTTAATGATTTTGAGTGGCATTGTGGCATCGACGCTTCTGTGGTGTAATTTATCGAACGCTTATCTTTGGGTATCATTATTAGTTATGCTTTCTTTTGGGGTAATTGGTTTTTATGATGATTATCTTAAAGTGACAAAGCAAACAGACAAGGGATTTTCCGGTAAAGCACGATTGGGTTTAGAGTTTTTAATTGCGACAACTGCTTGTGTGATTATTGTAAAGATTGGTTCACCAGGATTGGCTTTACCTTTTGTGAAAGACTATTTTATTAATTTAGGTTGGTTTTTTATTCCTTTTACTGCTTGTGTTATAGTGGGGACCGGTAATGCGGTTAATTTAACGGATGGTCTTGATGGGCTTGCTATTGTTCCTGTAATGGTCGCTGCTTTATCGTTTGCGTTAATTGCTTATCTGTCGGGTAATATAAATTTTGCTGATTATTTACAGATCCACTATGTACCTGGAGCTGGAGAATTGACTGTTTTATTAGGAGCAGTTGTGGGTGCTGGTCTTGGTTTTTTATGGTTTAATGCACCTCCGGCGGCTATTTTTATGGGTGATACCGGTTCGTTGGCGCTTGGAGGGTTGTTGGGTGTTGTTGCTGTAGCGACTAAACATGAAATTGTTTTAGCTGTTATCGGTGGGCTTTTTGTTTTAGAAACGCTGTCGGTTATCATTCAGGTAGGTTGGTTTAAATTGACGAGAAAGCGTGTATTCCTTATGGCACCAATTCATCATCATTTTGAGAAAAAGGGGTGGACTGAAAGTCAGGTTGTGGTACGCTTTTGGATTATTTCGATTGTTTTAGCGTTGATTGGTCTTTCAACACTTAAGTTGAGATAAGATTGTGATTTCAGTTGAATGCTATAAAGGTCAAAAAGTTGCTCTATTTGGACTAGGGCAGTCTGGATTAGCTACAGCGCAAGCACTCATTACTGGTGGAGCTGAAGTGATTGGGTGGGATGAAAATCCTTCTAGCGTAGAAGCTGCTTGTAGAAAAAATATTCCAACGAGAGATCTTCGTTATGAAGATTGGTCAGAATTTGTTGCATTGATTTTAGCGCCTGGGGTACCTTTAACTCACCCTCAACCTCATTGGACGGTTAATAAAGCACGTCAGGCAGGTATAGAAATTATTGGTGATATTGAACTATTTGTTCGTGCACGGAACCATTTTTTACGTCAACATGGTTTTTGTGATCAGGATGTTCCATTTATTGCTATTACAGGTACGAATGGTAAATCGACCACTACTACTTTACTTGCCCATCTTTTAGACAAGATGGGTTATGATGTACAAATGGGAGGAAATATTGGAACAGCGATATTAACTCTTAAGCCATTTGTTAAAAAACGTATTTATGTTATTGAATGTTCATCATTTCAGATTGACTTAAGTCCTTCTCTTCAACCTACAGTTGGTCTTTTGTTAAATCTAACACCTGATCATATTGACCGACATGGCAGCTTTACTCATTATGCGCAAGTCAAAGGGCGTTTAGTTTCTAAAGCTTTTCATGCTCTTGTTTCAGTTGATGATGCCGCCTGTCAGATTTTATATCAACAACTTATAAATGGGGGGCATCAAGTTAAGGCAATTTCTAAAGAATACTGTATTGATGATGGTTTTTATGCAGAAGGAACGAAACTTTTTTCTATTAGCCATGGGCAGCGTTGTTTGCTTGCAGATCTTGCTACAATAACTTCGTTACGCGGTGCCCATAATGTGCAAAATGCTCTTATAGTTTTAGCGACATTGCAGGTGTTAAAAATTACTGATCCGCATATAGAGAAGCATTTAGCAAGTTATATGGGGCTTGCCCATCGTATGCAGCAGGTACGCAAAATTGGACCGGTTTTATTTATTAATGATAGTAAAGCTACCAATGCGGAAGCATCAGCTTGCGCGCTTGCTACTTTTAACGATATTTTTTGGATCGCTGGAGGGCAGGCAAAAGAAAGTGGAATTGCTCCCTTAAAAGGATTTTTTGATAAAATTCATAAAGCTTATTTAATTGGTGCTGCTGCAGAGGATTTTGCCCACACTATTGGCTCTGCTTTTCCTTTTTCAATGAGCTTAACTTTGGAAAATGCAGTGCGGGAAGCGGCTATTGATGCAATTCACGCCAATGCAAAAGAAGCCGTGGTTTTGTTTTCGCCAGCTTGTGCGAGTTATGATCAATTCAAAAATTATGAAATGCGTGGAGAGACTTTTATTTCTTTGGTTAGGCAGTTGAAGGAAAACGAATTATAAAAAAATTATTCTACTATTAATAATCCAGAATCTTTTTTAGTGTAATTTAGTTTTTGAAATGCTTGCCAAAAAAAATAGAAACATCATATCGCTTTGAGTGGAATGATAAAAAGGATAAAGTGAAGGTGATGATTACTCGTGCAAATCAAGATCCGATTGCTAATTGGTGGTGGACGATTGATCGTTTTATTTTTGCTGCTTGTCTGATTTTGATGGGGATTGGCGTTATGTTGTCTTTTGCAGCTAGTCCCGCTGTTGCGAAAAAAATAGGAATTGCGGATAGTTTTTATTTTGTTCGTTGGCATATCATTTTTAGTATCCTTGCGTTTTTTACTATGGTTACTATTTCTTTTTTTTCACCCCATAATATTCGCCGTTTATCCATTCTTTTATTATTTGCGACACTTATTCTTATGGTCGCAACTTTATTATTTGGTTCTGAGTTAAAAGGGGCGCGGCGTTGGATTTCTTTGTTTGGTTTTTCTTTGCAAGCTTCAGAATTTATGAAACCAGCGTTTGTGGTTGTGTCAGCTTGGTTGTTTTCAGATCAAATGAAACATTACGGTAGGTTGCGCTATACATTGGCTATTGCACTTTATGCTCTTTGTTGCACACTTCTTGTTTTACAGCCTGATATTGGTCAAACACTTTTGATTAGTGCAACATGGGGTGGTTTGTTTTTTGTAGCAGGTGTATCTCTTACTATTATTTTGTTCTTTGTTGTTTTAGCGGTTTTAGGAGGTTTTTTAGCTTATTTTTTTGTTCACCATGTGCGCGAACGTATTAATGGTTTTTTAACAGGTGAAGGTGATACATTTCAGGTAGATGTAGGGCGTGAAGCTATTTTAAATGGTGGGTGGTTTGGTCAAGGGCCAGGTGAGGGGACAGTTAAGCGCATTATTCCTGATAGCCATACAGATTTTGTGTTTTCTGTTGCAGCTGAAGAATATGGTATTATCTTCTGTTTATTGATTATGGCCCTTTTTGGTTTTATTGTTATACGTTCACTTTATATAGCGTTGAATACGCGTGATTCATTTACGTGTTTTGGTATTACTGGCATGGCGATAATGATTGGTTTGCAATCGGGGATTAATATGGCAGTCAATCTTCATTTGATACCTCCAAAAGGTATGACATTGCCATTTATTTCTTATGGTGGTTCATCTATGGTGGCGATTGCTATTTCGATGGGTATTTTGCTTAGTTTAACACGCCGTTGGCCAGAAACGCGGTTTTCAGCTTTTCCTCCGCTTACTGTTTAGGATGTTACCTAATGACGCATAAAAAAAAGGTTATTATTTTGGTTGCTGGAGGTACAGGTGGGCATCTTTTTCCTGCAGAGGCACTTTCTGTTGAATTAAGACGGCGCGGATATGATGTTCATTTGGCAACGGATGAAAGAGCGAAGTATTTTGTGCGCCATTTTGATAAAAAACATATCCATATTATTTCATCAGCAACATTAACACGGTATCATCCTTTTGCACTTATAAAAACATTTTGGCGTTTGTTAAAGGGAATATGTCAATCGTGGGTGCTTTTTTATAAATTACGTCCTGTTCTTGTGGGGGGATTTGGTGGTTATCCTACCTTTCCACCTGTTTTGATTGCTGCCTTAACGAAACGTGTAACATTTATTCATGAGCAAAATGCTGTTATGGGCCGTGCTAATAAAGTTTTAGCATCTAGGGTCAATGCAATAGCAGGTGGTTTATTGTCAGCTAATGGAGTTTATGCTTATAAAACGTTTCTTACAGGCAATCCTGTTCGTGAGGCTATCCTTAAAGCGGCAGAAATTCCTTATTATCCTTCTACTGAGGACAAGCCATTTCATTTTTTGGTTTTTGGTGGTAGCCAAGGGGCTTCTGCTTTTTCAAAAATTGTCCCTGAAGCGATTGCTTTACTTGATAATAATATCCGTAAACGTTTACGTATTATTCAGCAGGTTCGTGGTGAAGTGATGGATTTGGTACAAATTTATCGCAATATGGGGGTGGAAGCAAAAGTTGCTCCTTTTTTTGATAATATGGCTGAACATATTGCTTGGTCTCATTTTATTATGTCACGTTCTGGTGCTTCAACGGTTTGTGAAATAGCTGTTATTGGTAGGCCAGCTTTATTGATTCCCTATCCTCATGCTTTAGATCATGATCAAGCAGAAAATGCGGCAATGCTTGCTGCAACGGGAGCAGCTCAAATTATCGCTGAAAAAGATTTAAATGCACAAATACTCGCTTCTCTTTTAACGAAAGCTTGTCGTGAACCAGACTTATTAAAAAAACAGGCGCTTGCTGCAAAAAAGGTTGGGCAATCTCATGCAACCAAAGTTCTTGCAGATATGGCTGAAGCGTTGATTGCAGGAAGGTCATTATCAGACATTAGAAAGGAGCTTTTTAATGAAAATGCCGCTTGATATTGGCCTTATCCACTTTGTAGGTATTGGTGGTATTGGTATGAGTGGAATTGCTGAGGTTCTTCATAATCTTGGTTATAAAGTTCAAGGATCCGACCAAACGGATAATGCAAATGTGGAGCGTTTACGGGGTAAAGGGATTAATATTCATATAGGTCATCGTGCTGAAAATTTAGAAGCGGCAAAAGTTGTTGTTATTTCCACTGCTATAAAAAAAACAAATCCTGAATATATTGCTGCTAAGGAAAAGCATTTACCAATTGTTAGGCGTGCGGAAATGTTAGCAGAATTGATGCGTTTTCGCCGAGCAATAGCTGTTGGTGGTACACATGGTAAGACAACCACCACATCAATGGTAGCAGCACTTCTTGACGCTAGTAATTTTGATCCGATGGTCATTAATGGTGGCATTATCAACGCTTATGGAACCAATGCACGTATGGGCTGTGGAGATTGGATGGTGGTTGAAGCCGATGAAAGTGATGGTACATTTTTAAAATTGCCTGCTGATATTGTTGTTGTCACCAATATCGACTCTGAACATCTGGATTATTATGGTAGTTTTGATGCTGTACGTGAGGCTTTTCGGCAATTCGTAGAGAATGTGCCTTTTTATGGTTTTGCTGTTATGTGCCTTGATCATCCAGAGGTTCAGACATTGGCCAGTCGTATTGATGATCGTTGGGTGGTGACTTATGGTGCTAATCCGCAAGCTGATGTACGTTTTCTTAATCTTTCGATGGAAGGTCAAAAAACGCATTTTGACGTTCTTATTCGATCCCGAAAAACAAATGAAGAGACTGAATTGAGAAATTTGGTTTTACCGATGTCAGGGCAACACAATATTTCTAATGCTACTGCAGCGATTGCTATTGCACATGAGCTTGGTATTTCAAATGAATCTATTAGAAAAGGGTTAGCGAAATTTTGTGGAGTAAAACGGCGTTTTACACAAACGGGAAGTTGGTGTGGTGTTGAGATATTTGATGATTATGGACACCATCCGGTTGAAATAAAAGCTGTTTTAAGTGCAGCTCGTGAAAGTGCGAAAGGACGGGTTATTGCGATTGTACAACCGCACCGTTATTCACGTTTGCATGATTTATTTGATGATTTTGTCACTTGTTTTAATGATGCTGATACAGTGATGATTGCACCAGTTTATGCAGCTGGTGAAGAACCAATTACTGGTTTTGGTTCTAAAGAATTGGTTGAACATATTCAAATGGCAAGCCATCGTGATGTGCGCTTAGTGAATACTCTTGAAGATATTACTTTGATTATAGCTACATTAGCGAAACCTGGTGATTATATTGTTTTTCTTGGTGCAGGTAGCATTACACAATGGGCTTATGCTCTACCTAAACAATTAGCGGAACTTAATAGAAATGGTTAATTTTCAGCCAATTGATGGTGAAACGCTGTTGGCACAGTTACAGCCGGCATTGAAGAAAATACGGGGTAAATTTACTCCCAATGTTGAGATGCGTAAGGTGACATGGTTTCGTACTGGTGGGTTAGCTGAGCTTTTTTATCAGCCTTCTGATGAAGCAGATTTAGCTTTGTTTCTTCAAGTGTTACCAGAATCTATTCCTATAACAATTGTGGGGATTGGTTCTAATCTTCTTATACGTGATGGGGGAATTCCTGGGGTCGTTATTCGTCTTTCAGCAAAAGGTTTTGGACAATTAGAGCAGGTTTCTCCAAAGCGCCTTCTTGTTGGTGCTGCTACGGCAGATAAACATTTAGCAGCAGCGGCTTTAGAGGCTGAGCTTTCTGGTTTTCATTTTTATTATGGTATTCCTGGTAATTTGGGTGGGGCATTAAAAATGAATGCAGGGGCTAATGGCATTGAGACAGCTGAGCGTGTTGTTGAGGTCTATGCACTTGATCGTAAGGGTGAGCGCCATGTCTTGAGTATAAACGATATGCATTATTCGTATCGTCATTGTAATGCTTCCGAAGAGCTTATTTTTACTGCTGCTGTATTGGAAGGAAAGCCAGGAAATAAAGATAATATTCATGCTGCTATGAATGAAGTTGTTCTGCATCGGGAAAAAGTACAACCTGTTCGCGAAAAAACAGGTGGGTCAACTTTTCGTAACCCTAAAGGTACATCTGCATGGCGCGTTATTGATGAAGCGGGGTGCCGTGGTTTACAGATCGGTGGTGCTCAAATGAGTGAGATGCATTGTAATTTTATGATTAATACAGGTAAGGCTACAGGCTATGATCTTGAGCAGTTGGGTGAAACTGTACGTGCTCGTGTTTTTGCTCATTCGGCCCATTATTTAGAATGGGAAATACAGCGCCTTGGTCAGTTTGAACAAGACCATATCGTTCCTTCTTTTGATCAGTTTTATTGATTTATTTAAATCACTAAAAAATTGAGTCATTTCAAAGAGATAAGAAAAATTTTCCATTAAAAATCAATAAATTAACAGAAAAACTCTTGCTTCATACTCTTGATTCTGATTCATTATAGAAAATGCTAGGATGTTGATTCGCAAGGATAAATCTAGTTTGTTCTTATGTATAGTATGAATTGTTTTGATAGAGTCTATATCTAGTATGTCAAGAGGAATAGATTGTTATGAAAGATAAGCGTATAGCTGTGTTGATGGGCGGATTTTCATCTGAGCGCTCTGTAAGCTTATCTTCAGGTACTGCTTGTGCTGATGCTCTTGAAAAGCAGGGTTATCACGTAATTCGTGTGGATGTTGATCAACAAGTTGCTGCTGTTCTTAAGCAATTGCAGCCAGATATTGTTTTTAACGCATTGCATGGACCATTTGGTGAAGATGGTTGTATCCAAGGTATTCTTGAATATTTGAAAATTCCTTATACTCATTCTGGAGTGATGGCATCAGCTTTGGCAATGGATAAAGGACGTGCGAAAGTCATTGCTGCTAGCGCTGGTGTACATGTTGCTCCTTCTTGTGTGATGAATCGCTTTGCTATAGGGCGAGAGCATCCTATGGAACCACCCTATGTCATTAAACCGGTGCGTGAAGGGTCAAGTTTTGGTGTGGTGATTGTAAGTGGTGATGAGGCTTTGCCACTGCGTAATGTTATGAGTAGTGAATGGGTTTATGGGGATGAAGTGATTGTCGAAAAGTACATTCCTGGGCGTGAACTTACTTGCGCAGTTTTAGGGGATGAAGCTTTGGATGTTTGTGAAATTGTGCCTGATAAACATTTTCAATTTTATGATTATGATTCAAAATATAAGCCTGGTGGTTCTCTTCATATTTGTCCTGCACAACTTTCATTAAATATTTACCAAAAAGTGCAAAGAATGTCTTTGGCAGCACATCAAGCTATAGGTTGTCGAGGTGTTAGCCGTTCAGATTTTCGTTTTGTCGAGGAGACAGAGGAGCTAGTTTGGCTCGAAATTAATACGCAGCCTGGTATGACATCGGTTTCTCTTGTTCCTGATATAGCGAAAGCGAGTGGCCGTACTTACGGTGATATTGTTAAATGGATAGCGGAGGACGCGTCGTGTATGCGTTGAATGTTGATAGAATAAATGTTCTGATGGTGCAGTCAGTGCCAGTTTTTCCGCGTCTTTATCGTCGCTTTTGTCGGTTTATATTTCAGTTTGTTGCCAGTATTTATGTGCCTCGCCATTTTGGTTCTTTTGCCGTTTTGTTTTTTTTCTTTCTTTCGGTGCTTTATGGGATTTCGTTTAATGGTCAGATGGATAGTATTATAAAAGCTGTACCATTGAATTTTGGTTTTGTAGTGACTGATGTCGATATGAATGGCAATAAGCGTGTAGCAAGACAGGATATTTTGAAGATTTTAGAGCTTGATACTTATCCATCAATTATCAATTTTGATGTTAATAAAGCGCGTTTTATTTTAGAACAACAGGCTTGGATTCAATCTGCTGATGTTCAGAAGATTTATCCTAATCGTGTGCGTATTTCAGTGATAGAGCGTGAACCATATGCCGTTTGGCAACATGATGGTATAATAGATATTGTTGATCATACAGGATGTGTGATTGCTCCATTTCAGGCGGGTCTGGTTCAGAATTTGCCTCTTGTGGTTGGTTATGGTGCACAAAGTGCAGCAAAATTATTTATTCAAGAGCTTTCGGTATATCCACAGTTGAGCGACCGTATCCGTGCTTATGTGCGTGTGGGTGATCGGCGTTGGGATATTGTTCTAGATAATGGAATGCGTATTATGCTGCCTGAAAAGGGAGCTGTTGAAAGCCTTTCTTCTCTTATTAAAACAGGTATGGTACAAGATCTTTTTGTGCGTGATGTTTTAAGTGTTGATTTGCGTCTTTCTGATCGGATAACAGTTTCTTTATCCGATAAAGCGTTGGCACGTCATCGTGCTGCTGTAGCAGAAGAAGAGCGCGTCTTGAAGGCGGGGGATGTGTAATGTTGCTTGGGTCGCATCATAGTGGAGGGCGCAAAACACGTTTTTTAACGGTTCTTGATGTTGGTTCAAGTAAGATTGTGTGTCTTATTGCTTGTTTGCATCCTTTGAGGCATACACACCATTTACATGCTCGTACACACTCTATGGAAATTTTAGGTTTTGGTGTGCAACGTTCACGTGGTATTAAATCTGGTGTTGTGATGGATATGTATGCGGCAGAGCAGTCTATACGTTTGGCTGTTGATGCAGCAGAAAAAATGGCTGGTTTAGTGGTAGATTCAGTCATTGTGAATTTTTCTTCAAGCCGGTTGAAGAGTGCCTTTGTTAATGGTGTTGTGCGTTTGGGGGGGCGTAAAGTTACTACGCGTGATATGCGTATGGCATTAGCAGATGTTTCGCGTAAAGCTTTTAAGGCTGAACGTCACGTTATGCATTCAGTTCCAGTGTCTTATGCGTTAGATGGAGATAAGGGAATTTCTGATCCTGTTGGGATGATGGGAGAGTTATTTGGTGTTGATGTGCATGTTGTGACGGCAGAAACAGCGCCTTTACGTAATTTGGAAGCATGCATTAACCGTGCTCATTTAAGTGTTGAAGCGATGGTGGCAACACCTTTTGCTAGTGGTCTTTCGGTTTTAGTTGATGATGAGGCGCGTTTAGGAGCGGCGTGTATTGATTTTGGTGGTGGAACAACGACATTTTCTGTGTTTTCTGGAGGAAAATTTGTTCATGCAGATGCACTTGCAATTGGGGGGAATCATATAACTCTTGATGTTGCTCGTGGATTATCGATGTCTATTGAAGAGGCTGAGCGTTTAAAAGTTATATATGGCTCAACATTTTCAGCAGATTGTGATGAGCGTCAGATGATTAATGTATCAGAAATTGGAAATGAACGTCGTGAAATCCAGTATCCATGCGCTGTTCTTGGTCGTATTATTCGTGCGCGTGTTGAAGAAATATTAGAAATGATGCGTGATTGTTTGAACCGTTCAGGTTTTGGTCACATCATTGGTAAGCGTGTTATTTTAACCGGGGGGGCAAGCCAATTAGCGGGTTTGCCGGAAATAGCACGTAGTATATTGGGGAGAAATGTTCGTGTAGGGCGGCCTTTGGGTATTTCCAGGCTTCCTTCCTTTGCTAAAGGAGCGGCATTTTCATCTGCTGTTGGATTGTTGATTTATCCGCAATTGGCGGGGTTTGAAGAAAAAACAGTCCAAACTGCAGTGAATCGTTTATCGACAAGCACGGATGGATATTTCAAACGTGTTGGTCAGTGGTTGCGTGAGAGTTTTTAGTAAATATAGGAATGAAATTAATTTTTACCGTTTTAGTTTGCGGTACTTTATGAAAAGGAAAAGAAAATGACGATTAATCTGCACCGGCCAGATATCGCGGAATTGAAACCACGCATTACCGTTTTTGGTGTTGGTGGTGGTGGTGGAAATGCCGTCAATAATATGATTAATGCTGGCCTTCAAGGAGTTGATTTTGTTGTTGCCAATACAGATGCACAAGCTTTGGCTATGTCAAAGGCTGAGCGTGTAATCCAGCTTGGTGCGGCAGTTACAGAAGGTTTGGGTGCTGGTGCTTTGCCGGAAGTTGGGCAGGCAGCTGCAAATGAATGTATTGATGAGATTATGGATCATCTTGCAAATTCCCATATGGTTTTCATTACGGCAGGTATGGGTGGAGGCACTGGAACAGGGGCGGCACCTGTTGTTGCTCGTGCAGCGCGTGAAAAAGGTATTTTGACTGTAGGTGTTGTAACCAAGCCATTTCAATTTGAAGGTGCACGCCGTATGAAAACCGCGGAAGCTGGTATAGAAGAATTACAGAAATCTGTTGATACATTAATTGTTATTCCTAACCAAAATCTATTTCGTATTGCAGATGAAAAAACAACATTTGCCGATGCTTTTGCCATGGCTGATCAGGTGCTTTACTCTGGTGTTGCTTCTATCACGGACTTAATGATTAAAGAAGGGTTGATTAATCTTGACTTTGCTGATGTTCGTTCTGTTATGCATGAAATGGGTCGTGCGATGATGGGAACAGGTGAGGCTTCTGGTGAAGGACGTGCTTTAAAAGCTGCTGAAGCTGCTATTGCAAATCCGCTGTTAGATGAAACCTCTATGTGTGGGGCTCGTGGTCTTTTGATTTCCATTACAGGGGGCCGTGATATGACTTTGTTTGAAGTGGATGAGGCTGCTAATCGTATTCGTGAAGAAGTTGATGTTGATGCGAATGTTATTTTTGGTGCCATTGATGATGATTCACTTGAAGGTCTTATTCGTGTGTCGGTGGTTGCAACAGGTATTGACCGTATGGTTAGTGATGTTGTTCAGCCTTCTGGTCCTAAATTTCAACGACCTACAGTTTCAATGCGTAGGGGTGATAATGGACTAGAACAAACAGTTTCTCAATCATCATCATCGTCTTCTGAATCAATGGTAGATGTGATGGAAGCGCTTGAATTGGAAATGAATCAATCAGCTGAAGAGCCATTCCGCCCTAAAAGTCAAATTTTTACGCGCCCTACAGATACAGTTGCTACACGAAATACAAATACTCTTCCTTATGGGCAAAATATCTCTCATGGGCAGATATCAAATACACCGCGTATGCAGGTTAATCGTGTTTCTGCACAGCCTTTGGCTGCAGCAGTTAGTATGGAGGCGACTGCGCATGTTCTTGATGAAATGACTGAAATTGTAGAACAGGAGGAAAAGAAAGTACAAGTGCAGCCTCGCTCAACATCGGCGCATATTCCTGAATTAAAAGATTTTCCTTCCGTTTCTCTTGAACAAGATGTGCATTCTTCTATTTCTGATCAAGGTCCACGTAATCTTTGGCAGCGTTTAAAGCAGAGCTTAACATATCGTGAGGAAGATGAACTAGAAGCTCGGTTGGAGCCTGCTGTAAGATCTTCTCAGCATGAGGAATCTAAAAATTCTAATGAAAACAGTCAAATGCTTTCTCAGGATGCTTCTGTTTATGTTCCACGTTGTTCTACTGAATCACAGCCACGCGTATTACAAGATCAGCGTATTTTGGTAAGTGAAGAAGATCAGTTGGAAATACCTGCATTTTTGCGTCGCCAAGCACATTAATAGATAAAAGGATAGGAAGAGAAGACTCTTTATCGTGATAAATTATAAGTAAAATATGTTGAGTTTTTATATAAGATTCTATATTTTTTATAAGCCCGCTTTATAATAAGCGGGTTTATTATTTTGCGCAGAAATAATTTGTTGAGGATTTTGTTAAGACCTTTAAAGATCATCAAGAAAATTAAGAAGTGGTATTATGCGTTTGATGAAAAGGTATCAATCGACTCTTAAGAATGCAGTGACGTTTAAAGGATATGGTGTGCATAGTGGGTGCCTATCTATAGTAAAAGTTTGTCCAGCCGATGTTGGGTGTGGTATTATCTTTAAACGTTTTGGGGAGGACGGAAAAGAACAAACGTTTCAGGCACATGTATCGCAAACGGGAAAGACTGAATTATCAACAGTGCTTGGCCATGGAGATGTACGGGTTGAGACAATTGAACATTTGATGGCGGCAATTGCTGCTTATGATTTAGATAACCTCATCATTGAAGTATCAAGTAATGAGATACCTATTTTAGATGGTGCTGCATGGCAGTATTGTCAGCTTTTCGAGAAAGTAGGTATTGTACAGCAGGCAGTATTGCGTCCTTATTTTATTATAAAAAAACCAATGCGCGTTGAAACGACCAATGGCTTTGCAGAATTTTTGCCGTTTAATGGCCGCCGTTTTGATGTTACAATCGATTTTGCTTCATCTGCTATTGGGAAGCAGCAATTAAGTTTTGATCTTACGTCACAGGCATTTCGAGATGATTTATCGCGTGCACGTACCTTTGGTTTTGTTAAAGATGTAGAAAAATTGTGGACTTCTGGGAAAGGATTAGGCGCCTCTTTAGAAAATTCTCTTATTATTGGTCTTAATAACCAAATCATTAATTCAGATGGCCCTTATTTTGAAAATGAATTTGTTAGGCATAAAACTCTTGATGCAGTTGGTGACACTGCTTTGCTTGGTGCACCTTTTATTGGATTATTTCGTTCACATTGCAGTGGGCATGCACTTAATTCACAATTAGTTAAGGCTGTTTTGACAGATGAGTCGTGTTACGAAAAAAGTATTTTGTAGTTGGAATAAAAAGATTTGGAAAATTTTACTTAAGCTTCTTTGATTTTTAAGGGGATGATTGACCAAAAACTACTAAATCAGTTAGTCAGTTTTAAAATGATGTGGCATAAAGCTTTTTGATAAATAGCTTTTACTCCAAGGTGATATTTTTGGGAGGCTGGGAACACTATGAAAAGGTCTAATATGTATATTAAAAGTATGGCACATAGGCAATCTAACATTGTACGCAAAGTATTGATTGGGATCTTAGGAGGGGGGCTCTGTTTATTAGCGGGTTGTTTAAGCAAAGATACAGATGCTTTTAATCCAGCTATGCATGTTTTAATAATGGATCCACCAGATGTATTGTATAATCAAGCGCTTACTAACCTTGATCTAGGGCGATTTGATGAGGCGTTGAAGAAGTTTTCTATTATTGAAAAACAATACGCTTATACAGAATGGGGCCGTAAATCTTTAGTTATGGGCGCTTTTGTAAGTTACCGACTGGCCAAGTATGATGATGCAATTAGTATGGCACAGCGCTATATTACTCTTTATCCAAACGCCAGCGATTCTGCTTATGCTTATTATATTGTTGGTCTTTCTTCTTTTCATCAAATTCGCGATGTTACACGCGACCAACGAGATACCAAACGCGCTATTGCTGCTATGCAGCTTTTAATAGAACGCTACCCAAACTCTGAGTATGTAAAAGATGCTAAAGATAAAATACGCTTTGGCCGAGAACAATTGGCTGGTAAAGAAATGCAGGTTGGCCGTTACTATGAGGAAGGTCGGCAATATTTAGCAGCAAGCAGAAGATTTCGCACAGTAGTTGAAGAGTATTCGGATACAAACCAAATTGAGGAAGCGCTTTTCCGCTTGACTGAGGTTAATCTTGCTCTTGGTTTAATTGCAGAAGCGCAGACAGCAGCAGCTGTTTTAGGGCGCAATTATCCAGAAAGTAAGTGGTATAAATTCTCCTATGATTTGTTACAGAAAAATAGAGTGTCACCGCAAGAGCATAAGTCTTCTTGGATTTCACGTGCTTTAAGTGGTGATAAAAATGAGGCGCGTTGATTTCATATGCTGATACAGCTTTCGATTCATAATATTGTTTTGATCGAGAAGCTCGATATTAGTTTCCCCATGGGGTTATTAGTTTTAACTGGGGAAACGGGTGCTGGAAAATCTATTTTACTTGATTCTTTATCATTAGCTCTTGGAGGGCGTGGAGATGCTTCACTTGTGCGCCATGGTGCAGAGCAAGGGCAGGTGACAGCTGTTTTTGATGTGCCTATTTCACACCCTGTACGCCAGCTTATACGTGAGAATGGTTTTGATAATGAAGGCGATATCATTTTACGACGTGTACAATCAAATGATGGTCGTAGCCGT
Source organism: Bartonella chomelii (assembly GCF_014138465.1). Taxonomy (NCBI): domain Bacteria; kingdom Pseudomonadati; phylum Pseudomonadota; class Alphaproteobacteria; order Hyphomicrobiales; family Bartonellaceae; genus Bartonella; species Bartonella chomelii. The sequence continues at coordinate 54,675 of NZ_JACJIR010000003.1, read as the reverse complement.
GGTTTTATCAATGATCAGGTGGCTAGTATTGCATTGATGCGCAATGTTGGTCGTATGTTGGTTGAAATTCATGGGCAGCATGATGATCGTGCACTTGTTGATGTTGATACGCATCGCCGGTTATTAGATGCTTTTGGTGGGCTTGAGAGTGAGGCAGAAAATGTACGCAAATGTTATCGGATATGGCATGAATTAGAGGAACATGTGCAACAGCAGCGTATCAAAGTGGAAGCTGCTACACGTGAAGCTTGCTACCTTCGTGCAAGTGTGGAAGAACTTGAAAAATTTGATTTTACAATTGATGAAGAAAATACACTGTCTCTTCGTCGTGCAGATATGTTGAAACTAGATAAAATAGCGACTGATATTAAGGAAGCTGATGATCTTTTCAATGGTCCAAAATCACCAATTTCTATCCTGTCCAATTTGGTGAGGCGTTTAGAACGGAAAATTCCTGAAGCACAAACACTCATTACACCTGTGGTTAAGTCTATTGATGAAGCATTGCAGGCACTTTCAATAGCGCAAGAGGGTATTGAAACAGCAATGCAAGCATTGAATTTTGATTCTGGTGAATTGGAGCGAATAGAAGAGCGTCTTTTTGCACTTCGGGGATTGGCGCGTAAATACCATGTTTCTGTAGCTGAATTATCTCAGTTATGTGATAAAATGAGAGATGAACTTTCTGATTTTGATTCTGCTCAGACCACGTTGAAGCATTTAAGAGCAAAAGCGCAGGAGGCACAAGAAAAGTATGATGCATCTGCACAAGCCCTTTCCATAAAACGCCAAGAAGTGGCGCACCGTTTATCTACAAGCGTTATGGCTGAGTTGCCAGCGTTGAAGTTAGAAAAGGCAGAATTTACTGTGAACGTGCAAAGTGATTCTGAAAAACGTAATGCAGATGGTATAGATCGTGTTGAATATTGGGTACGAACAAATCCTGGATCACGAGCTGGACCAATGTTGAGTGTAGTTTCTGGCGGTGAATTATCGCGCTTTTTATTAGCATTAAAGGTTGTCTTGGCTGATCGTGGATCAGCTCCTACACTGATTTTTGATGAAATTGATACGGGAATTGGTGGGGCTGTGGCTGCTGCGATTGGGCAAAGGTTGCTGTGTTTATCAAAAAGTGTTCAGGTTTTTGCTATTACACATGCACCTCAGGTTGCAGCCAAAGCTCATAGTCATTTTCTTGTTTCAAAAGTTGAAGGCGATAAAGGGCATTTTGTTACGCGTATTCATAAAATGGAAGAGTGTGAACGTGCTGAAGAAATTGCACGTATGTTGGCAGGGGAACAGATCACTGAAGAGGCACGTGCAGCGGCCCAAAAACTTTTAGCGCAGATATAATTGATTAATGATTGAAATGACAAGCGAATATATATTCGTTTGGATATCTATTGATAACAAAGAATTGAGATTCATATAATTATAAATTGCACGACTTGGAATAAAGTATATGGACAAAAATGCGGTTAAAAATCTTACTGCTCTTGAAGCGGCAAGTGAGTTAGAGTGGTTAGCAAAAGAAATCGCACGTCATGATGTTCTTTATAATAATAATGATCAACCTGAGATTTCTGATGCACAATATGATGCTCTTCGTCGTCGCAATACGGAAATTGAAGCTCTATTTCCTGAATTAATTCGTGCAGATTCCCCTTCATATAAAATTGGTGCACCAGTTTCAGAAAAATTTGAAAAATCTGTTCATGCACAGGCGATGCTTTCTCTTGATAATGCATTTAGTGCTGAAGATGTCAGTGAATTTGTTGAGCGTGTTCGCCGTTTTTTAAGACTTCCATCAACACAGACACTAGAAATGACGGCTGAACCGAAGATTGATGGCTTATCTTTATCTTTGCGTTATGAACAAGGGAAACTTGTGCGTGCTGCAACGCGTGGTGATGGGTATACAGGTGAAAATGTAACTACAAATGCACGAACAATTTCTGATATTCCAAAGGTTTTACAGGGTGAATATCCTGATATTATTGAAGTTCGTGGTGAAGTTTATATAAGGCAAGAGGATTTTCAAGTACTCAATATTAACCAGCAAAAAGAAGGGAAAATAGCTTTTGCAAATCCTAGAAATGCAGCGGCTGGCTCTCTACGCCAGCTTGATTCACGGATAACTGCTAGCAGGAAGCTTAAGTTTTTTGCTTATGCTTGGGGTGAGGTGAGTGAAATGCCGGCTAAAAGCCAAATGGAGATGGTGAATAAGCTAAAAGAATATGGCTTTATTGTTAATCCATTTACAAAAGTTTTCGAAAAAGTAGAAGACCTTATTTCATATTATCATTTTATTGAAGAACAGCGGCAATCTTTAAGCTATGATATTGATGGGGTTGTTTATAAAGTTAATGATTTAGGGCTACAAATGCGTTTGGGGTTTGTATCTCGTTCACCACGTTGGGCAATTGCACATAAATTTCCAGCAGAAAAAGCTACAGCACTTTTAGAAGGTATTGATATTCAAGTAGGTCGAACTGGAGCACTAACGCCAGTTGCACGCCTTGCACCTATCACTGTAGGTGGGGTTGTGGTTACCAACGCAACTTTGCATAATGAGGATTATATTAAAGGGGTTGGTCGTAAAGGTGAACCAATTCGTGAGGGGCGTGATATCCGTATAGGTGATACAGTGATTGTACAGCGTGCTGGTGATGTAATTCCTCAGATTGTTGATATTATTTCTAGCAAGCGTCCAAAAGACGCAACTCCTTTCGTTTTTCCTCATCATTGTCCTGCTTGTGGGAGTCATGCTGTTCGTGAAGTGGGTGAGGCAGTGTATAGGTGCACAGGTGGGCTTATCTGCTCAGCACAAGCGATTGAGCGTATTCGTCATTTTGTTTCACGTAATGCTTTTGATATTGAGGGGCTTGGTAAAAAACAGGTGGAATTTTTCTTTAATATTCAAGATGAAACGCTTTGTATCCGTTCACCGGTTGATATTTTCACTTTAGAGAAACGCCAAAAAAAAGCTTTAACACGTTTGGAAAATATAGAGGGTTTTGGCAGTCTTTCTGTCCGCAAACTTTTTGACGCTATTAATGCACGTCGAGAAATTCCTTTAAGTCGTTTTTTGTTTGCATTAGGTATTCGTCATGTTGGTGAAGTTAATGCACAACGTCTTGCACGTGTTTATCGAAATTATACTGCTTTTGAGGCTGCTGTAATGGCAGCTATTGTGCCACATGATAAGGCAGATGAAGGTAATGAGGAGTGGACAGACCTGATCAGTATTGAAGGGATTGGAGTTCGTGTTGGCAGGGCAATTATTGATTTTTATCAAGAAGCACATAACCGTGATGTGTTATCAGCCTTGCTTCAAGAAGTGACACCTCTTCCTGAGGAAGCTATTGCAACAGATTATTCGCCAATAGCGGGAAAAGTAATTGTTTTTACGGGAACTTTAATGTCTATGTCGCGAGATGAAGCAAAAGCATTAGCAGAGCGGTTAGGTGCCAAAACATCTGGTTCTATTTCTAAAAAGACTGATCTTCTTATTGCAGGGCTTGGAGCGGGGTCAAAATTGACCAAAGCAAAAGAGTTAGGTGTTGAGGTTATCGATGAAGATAGCTGGTCCCAGTTGATTAAAGAGTATTATATTTAAATTTTTTGATGATATATTCCAATTAGTCACTCTTTGTGCAATTATGAGCTTTAGGGTTTTATTTATCTCTGCTTATGAGAAATACGCATTTGTTTTTCCAAAATACCAAAGAGAATGCTTTTGAAACAGAATAAGTGTGCACTTTTATTCAATTAAAGGGGCATTGTGGCTTCTTTTGCCCATTTTTTTTCTTCTGTATTAAGATAAGGTGCATTCACTTTATAAACGTGCGCATGATAGTCATTAAGCCATTGTCGCTCTTGAGTTGTCAAAAGCTCTGGTAAGATTAGCCGTCGATCAATAGGGCAATTTGTGAGTGTTTCAAATGATAGCATGTCTATATCGCCAGAAGTAATTTTTTGTGCAGGTTTCACAATCATTAAATTTTCAATACGAATGCCAAAAGCTCCTTCACGGTAATACCCTGGTTCATTAGAAATAATCATTCCGGGAATGAGTTCTTGACTTCCGTAACGTGAAAGATTTTGTGGTCCCTCATGAACAGAGAGGTAAGAGCCAACTCCATGGCCAGTACCATGCGCATAATCAAAACCAGCTTTCCATAAAGAGATACGTGCTAGAACATCAATATCTTGTCCGCGTGTACCTTTTGGAAATCGTGCAGTTGAAAGAGCAATCATACCTTTAAGAACAAGAGTAAAACAACGTTTTTCTTCTTCTCCAATAAGGCCAATTGCTATTGTACGTGTGACATCTGTTGTGCCGTTGCGATATTGTCCACCTGAATCAACAAGATAAAGCTCACCGGCATTGAGTGGTTTGTTTGTTTCAGTTGTTACACGATAATGAACAATTGCACCATTTGCGCCTGCTGCTGAGATCGTATCAAAGGAAAGGTCTTCGAGTTTTGTTCCCATTTTTTTTGCTGTTATTATGCGAAATTCTTCTAATTTTTGGGCAGCAGAAATTTCACTAATTGTGCCTGGTGTTTGTTTGTCCAACCAAGCAAAAAAGCGGGTAAGTGATACACCATCGCACAAATGAGCTTTGCGTGCACCGTCTAATTCTGTGCTATTTTTAATAGCACGTGGCAAGGCAGCTGGGTCAGTAAGCGTAATGAAAGAATTATTTTCATTTTCAATAACAGTACGCAATTTTTCGCATGTTCGCAGTGGATCTAAAGCAAAAATCATTCCTTTTTGAACATGATCTTTGATCTTTGGAATGAGTTTTTCCGGTTCATATAATTCTACATATTGTTTTAGATAGTTTTTCTGTTCTTGGCCAAGTTTTTTGCTATCAATAAATAGGGATGGCGTTTCTTTGGTTGAAATGAGAGCAAAAGAAAGGGCAAAGGGTGTGTTAGAGACATCATTGCCCCGTATATTGAATGTCCATGCAATAGAAGCAGGATCTGTGAAAATAAAAGCATTCGCTCCGGCTTGCTGTATGTTTTCATAAATCAATGCTAATTTTTCGTCAGTTGTACATCCTGCATATTCAAGAGGATGAATTGATAAGGCAGCTTGCGGTAATTGTGGTTGGTCTTGCCAAATAAGATCAACAGGATTGGCTTTTGTTGCTATAAGCTTTCCTCCTGCTTTAAATTCTAATGCTTTTCTCAATGTAGCGGTAGCAGCAATAGTATGAAGCCATGGGTCAAAGCCAATAGAAAGTTTGTGACCATTTTCTTCTAACCATTGTGAGGGTGGGCAAGTCATCAGGTCTTCATAATCAAAAATCTGAGGATCAGTTTGTTGGCGGACTTGGAGTGTATAACGCCCGTCTGTGAATATAATAGCTTTATTTTTTAAAATTAATGCCATACCAGCTGATCCAGTAAAACCAGTTAGCCAGCTAAGGCGCTGAGCGTGCGGTGGAATATACTCTCCTTGATGTTCATCTGCTCTTGGTACAAGAAAACCATCTAGCCCTATACGTTCAAGTTCTTGACGAAGGGCAAAGATACGCTCTGCAGCATGGGTTGGGTTTGTTATAACATCAAAAGATTGATACACACGATGTCCTTTTTTATTTGAGATGTAAAGTAACCCATCCTTGGCGGTGGTATGTTTCAATGTGTTGCAAGCCTTGTTTTACATAAGCTTTTAGGACATGATCATGCTGTTCTTCAAGGATACCCGATAATATGATAGATCCATTTTTTTGCAAAGCTTGGGTCATTTCTTGTGCAAGTTCAATAAGAGGGCCGGCGAGGATATTAGCAACAATAAGGTCAAAGGGTGCACGTGATGCAATTGTATCATGATTAAAGCCCGTCGCTGTAATAGCTGTGATATATTTTTTAACACCATTGAGTTTAATATTGTGTTGTGCAATTTGAACGGCAATTGGATCATTATCAGATGCAAGTATAGAAATGGGTTTAAGCATTGCCATACCAATGGCTAATACGCCACTCCCTGTGCCAAGATCGAGAGCATTTTGCGGATTTTCAGTTCGCATAATTTTGGTGATCATTTCTAAACAACCAGATGTTGTTTCATGGTGACCTGTACCAAAAGCTTGATTGGCTTCAATTTCAATTGGCAAAACATCAGGTGGGATATTTTTTCGGTCATGACTTCCATAAAGAAAGAAAGGACCTGCATATACAGGTTTTAGCCCTTTAAGACTTTGTTGGACCCAGTCAATATCAGGTAAAATTTCTATATTAATTTTATTAGGGTCTAGAGCAAGAATATCTGCAAAGCGTTTGTACGCACTGTCTTGGTTTTCTTTGTCAACATAAAGTGACAGTTCATAAATAGCGTTTTTTTCATCTATTTCTACCAAAGCAAGAGGATATCCTTCTTCTTCAAAGGCTTCTTCCATAAGAGTATAAAACTGCTCTGCCTCATCTTTGAGGGTTGTACAAAATAAACGAATTTGTTGAGACATATTTTTTCTTTATTAAACGCTTTTTAATTTAGTTTGAGATGAGCTTTTTAAGCCGTTTAATGGCAATATCATCTTTTAATTGATTTTCATTTTCTTCAGTGTTGTAAGGAATAATACCAGCTAGTTTTCCACCTTTTTTAAGCAAGAAAATTGCAGCTGTATGATCGTAAGTATAGTTACCATTTGTTCCAGGCACTTTTTCTGCAACAATGTTGAAAGAAGATACCATTTTATGGACTTTTTCAGGATCTCCACTTATACCAATAATGTTGTTGGTAAAATTGCTTAAATAATCACGTAGTACTTCTGGTGTATCACGTTCAGGATCGACAGTTACAAACCATATACCTAATTTATCAGCATTAGGGCCAATTTCTGTAAGCCACCGATCAAGATCTGTCAGTGTAGTAGGGCAACTTTCAGGGCACATGGTGAAACCGAAAAAAATGGCTGAAGGTTTACTTCTAATATCAGCTTCAGTAACAGTTTGGCCATTGGAATCGATGAGTGTAAAATCATCACCGAGTGGCTTATTTTTCCACGCATCATAAGTAAAAACGCCAGCGAGAAATATGATTGTTAACCCAAAGATGTATATTACATTTTTCATAGCTTAACCTCTTTGAATTTTATAGCTTAATTTTAAAGCATCAGGAATGCTATAATGCTGACAGATTAGTTTTGCAATCTTTGTTTCAACATTATGAAGCGTGATTTGTGCTGTAAGTTTCATAAAAAATATAGATCACAAAATTATCATATCGCAGATGAGCAATAATGAGCAATGAAGTGTTGTATTTTCTATGTGAGGGGTCATTTTACTATCTAAAATCAGCATGCTGTTTTATTGTTTTGTAATGCAATAACAACTGATGCAGGATGAATGAATTTTAAAAAAATTTTTTAAAGGTTGGAAAAACCATCCTGATATTAAACGATAATAAAATTGCGTAAAGCGCAGTTATTTGGAAATAAGCGTGCTAATGGTTTTTGTGTTAAGCTTTAGTTACAAAGTCATCAAGAACACGTTTTTCACCGGCTTTATCAAACAAAATAGTTAATTTATTACCACCTATTGCTGAAATATGACCATAACCAAATTTGATATGAAAAACGCGATCATTAATTGAAAAAGCTGATGGTGTATCAGACGCGGATTGGGAAGTGGCTTTTCTTTCAATATTTTTTTTCTGATGAAATTGAATGGGACTAAAATCTAAATCACTATTTTCATAATCAGTTTTCTTAATATAACTGGATGACTGTGCACTCCAATTATTATGTCTTGCTTCTGTTTGATTTTTATGTGCACTTTTCCACCCTGGTTTTGAGTACTGACCGTAACCACCATAAGATGTTTCATTTTCTAGCACTTCTATATGTTCTCCTGGCAATTCATCTAGAAAACGAGAGGGAAGGCTAGATTGCCAAAGCCCATGAATGCGTCGATTAGAGACAAACCATATATGCAGATTTTGTTGTGCTCTTGTTAGACCTACATAAGCAAGTCTGCGTTCTTCTTCTAGTCCTGCACGGCCACCTTCATCTAGTGAGCGTTGATTGGGAAAAAGTCCTTCTTCCCAGCCAGGAAGGAAAACTGTTTTAAATTCAAGCCCCTTAGCTGAATGAAGGGTCATAATATTAACTGCATCCATATTTTCGTTATGCTCAACATCCATAACTAATGAAACATGTTCTAAAAAACTGTGAAGATTTTCAAATTGTTCCATAGAACGAATCATTTCTTTAAGATTTTCTAAGCGTGTTGGTGCTTCTGGCGAACGATCTTCTTGCCACATTTCCATGTAGCCTGAATCATTAAGGATCATTTCAGTAAGCTCTGTCAGTGGTGTGCGTGGTGATAGGTTTTGCCAGCGATGAAAGTCTTCAATAATGTTGCGTAAAGCATTTCGTGCTTTAGGTTTTAGTTCATCTGTTTCAATTATTTCAATAGCAGCAGAAAAGAGAGGAATAGCGCGTGCACGTGCATTATTATGAAGGTGGCGTAGTGTTGTCTCTCCTAAGCCACGTTTGGGTGTATTGATAATACGTTCAAAGGCTAAATCATCGGAAGGTTGAGCAACAACACGCAAGTAAGCTAAGGCATCACGTATTTCCATTCGTTCATAAAAACGTGGACCACCAACGACACGATAGTTAAGACCAAGTGTTATAAAACGCTCTTCAAATGCGCGCATTTGAAATGATGCTCGCACTAATATAGCCATGTCATTTAAAAAATGCCCAGATTGTTGTACTTGTTCAATTTCTTTCGCGATGGCACGTGCTTCCTCTTCCGAATCCCATGCGGCATGGATTTTTACTTTTTTCTCTTCGTTATTTGTTTTATCTGAGAAAAGCGTTTTTCCAAGCCTTCCCTGATTGTGAGAAATAAAATGAGAGGCCGTTTTAAGAATATGCGATGTAGAACGATAGTTGCGTTCTAAACGGATGATTTTTGCAGGAGGAAAGTCTTTTTCAAAGCGCAGTATATTATCAACTTTAGCACCACGCCATCCGTAAATGGATTGGTCATCGTCACCAACACAGCAAAGATTGACCTGCTGTCTTGTAGATTGTTGCGCCAAAAGACGAAGCCAAAGATATTGCGCTGTATTTGTGTCTTGATATTCATCTACAAGGATATAGCGAAATTTAGCATGATATTCATGAAGAATATCTGGGTTATGTTGGAAGATGTTAATGGAATGGAGCAAGAGATCACCAAAGTCACAAGCATTAAGGCTTTTTAGCCGATCCTGATAACTGTGATAGAGTTCACGCCCCATACCTTTAGCAAAGGCATAAGAATCACTTTCTGAAATATGATCTGGTGAAAGCCCCTGGTTCTTCCAAGCATCTATCATCGTTGCCAAACTACGTGCCGACCAGCGTTTGTCATCTAAACCTGCAGCTTGAATGAGCTGTTTTAAAAGACGAACAACGTCATCAGTGTCAAGAATGGTGAAATTGCTTTTTAAGTCGATAAGTTCTGCATGGCGGCGTAAAATTTTTGCACCAATGGAATGAAACGTTCCAAGCCACGGCATACCTTCAATAGCTTCACCAACAAGTTCAGCAATGCGGGTTTTCATTTCACGTGCTGCTTTATTTGTAAAAGTAATCGCTAATATTTGCTTAGGGTGGGCAAGACCAAGGTGCAAAATATGAAAAATGCGTGTGGTAAGAACACGTGTTTTTCCCGTACCAGCCCCGGCAAGAACTAACAAAGGCCCTTCTGTGTTTATAACAGCTTCTCGTTGTTCTGGGTTAAGTTTTTCCAAATATTCGGGCTCGTATTGTGCTTTTTCTTTTGCTACTATAGCACCGGGAGTTAATTCAGAATTATTTTCAGGCTTATGGGGGAGCTCTTCATCTTCAAAAAATGGTACGTGATTAGAAAAGTCATTCATTATATTTTTTATGTATTATTTTTTTGATTGAAACGCTAGTTTTAAAATTCTTCTCGGAGAAAATCTCAACATTCTCAGGTGAATGAGTTTATAAAAATAACAGAAATGAAACAAAAGCAGTATTAAAACTATTAAGTGAGAGATTATAAAGTACGGTAAACACAATAATAAAACTGAAATATTAAATTTTTTCAGTCTTTTATTTTCAATATTAAGGGTCATTAAATATAAAAATTATTTTTTTGCGAACTGTTTTTATCTCCAAAATGGTTATTCTAAAAATCTACTTGTAAAAGGCTTATCAATATAAGCGAATAGTTTTTGACCAAACATTTATTTTCATTTTTTCTCATTCACTGTTAGATAGACGGTTTTGATCAAGAAATTTTTGAGCTTTTAAAAGTTCTTTTTTATCAAAAAGTTTCTCAAGTTTTGTTCGTCCAAAACGATAACGATTTTCCTCTGCATGAATAGTTTGCTCAATACGTTTCTGCTGTTTTCGAAATTGACGAAGGTTAATTACTTTAGTCATGGACAGGTTCATTTATTTTTTCGAAAAGAGTCTAAAGAAACAACATCAGCACTTTGTTTGGTATCATTGTTTGAAGGTTCTTTATCCCTTTTGGGATTCTGTGTTTTTATAAGCTCATTTTCTGTTTTTTGTTTGTTTAAAGAAATATCGGGTGTATGTGGAGCACTTTCTGGATTTTCATTTTCTTCAGAAGTGGGATTAGCAGGCAAATCAAATGCCGCTTCAAATGCCGCTACAGGGTCATAAAAAACTTGAATGGAGGTAAAAGGAATAATTAATTTTTCAGTAATTTCTCCAAAGGATAAAGTAACTTCAAAAGCGGTTTCTGATACGTTCAAGTCTCTAAATTGATGTTGTAGTACGATTGTCATTTGATCAGGATAACGACTTTTGAGTCGAGAAGAGATTTTTACTGCTGGTGCCTTTGTTGAAAAGGTAATAAAAAAGTGATGATTACCCGGAAGACCTGCTTTAGCCACTTCTAACAAAACTTTGCGGATAACTCCACGGAGCGCATCCTGAACGAGAATATCGTAACGGATTTGATCTTGAACCATTGAAGTTTATTCCTTTTAATTTATGCAATTGTTGAAGCGCAAGTAATATAAGTGCAATGAAACGTTTTTTAAAGCTGGCAATATTTTTCTACCACATATTTGATAACAATTCGTATATCTTGTTTGTCAAAATAAATACTTATAAAAGTGAAGGCTTCTGTTGCCAGGTGCCTCCGAACCCCGCTTAAACCTGCGACGGTTTAAGGCTTAATTTGAAGCCTTCGCACTGCTTAAGCAGCGAGACGTGCTTCCGCATAGTTGTCGTTTGCAACTACTAATTTAGTCCGATGACGGTGGTACAATGCCGAGTAAAAGAGCAATCTTTACACCCTTGTCGATCCTATTTCGCCCCCACCAAAGTATAAGCTTGTTGATTATATTTTGGTGGAGGCGCCGGGTACCGCCCCCGGGTCCAATGAGTTTATTCCATTGTCCGTTTATTACCATAGCTGGAAAACCAGCACTTTTAAATATAGATGAAGAACAGTCTTTGGGAAAGGGGGAATTGTTAATATTTTAAATCTTTTCATTATTGGTAGGTTTCAAGATTTTATAATGTGATTGTAAAATGTAATTATTCATTCTTAGTTTTATGTATGAAATGACACATAATTTAGTGGAGTAGTTTAATATAAAACGATTTTGATGAGATTGGCTAAAAATGGCTTAGATATCGCTTAGCTTTGCCTATAGAAACTAAATGCAGCCATTTTCTGCTGGATAAAAGAGAGCGTGAAGTGAATTCAAAACTTATTGGGTGATAAAAGCAAAGCACTGAAATGGCTATTTCAAAAGTGGTGGTATGATTGGGAAATCGTAAAAAATATACAGCTTTTTGTTATAGTTACTAGAAAAGCAAATGCACTTGATGAAATTCTAATGCAAGTTTTTATAGAACAATCAAAAAAAAGCCCGAGAAAACCGGGCTTTTTAATCGATCTTTTTAAAAAATGAAAAACTTACTGGATTTCATCTTTTTGAAGATATCCATTTTTTCGAGGATCTGGCATCAAAACAATTGCGATGAATGCAATTATCATCATACCGGTTATATAAAAATAGAAGACAGATCCATATCCAATATCTTTTAATCCAAGTGCTACAGATTCAGCAGAACCACCAAATAGCGCGTTAGCAATGGCGTAAGATAAACCAACCCCTATTGCACGTACGGAAGAGGGGAACATGTCTGCCTTTATGATACCAGAAATGGATGTGTAGAAGCTTAGAATGCATAGCATTCCAATAATAATTGATAAGGCAACCCACATATTGTCGGTATTACCAATTATTTTAAGTCCAGGAATGGTGAAAATGACAGATAAAAGACTCCACATAAAGAGTGAAGCTTTTGTTCCAATCTTGTCAGCTAAAGCACCAAATGCTGGCTGGAATAACATAAAAACAAAAAGAGCTATTGTCATTATGGTTGTAGCTGTGTGCTTATCAAACCCGCTGGTAGTGATCAAATACTTTTGCATATAAGTTGTGTAGGTATAAAATGTGAGCGATCCTCCAGCTGTAAAACCAATAACCAAAAAGAAAGCTTTTCTATGGTTGCGCAGAAGTTCCATAAGGCTACCTGCTTGTTTTTTAGAACGACTTTCTTCAGTGGTTGTTTCATGGAGAGTACGACGTAAAAAAATCGCAACAATCGCTGCTAGTCCACCAATGGCGAATGGAATACGCCAGCCCCATGCTTTCAACTGATCTTCTGTAAGATAAAGTGCCAGAATAAATATAACAAGGCTAGCTAAAAGCTGACCACCAATCAGTGTAGTATATTGGAAAGAACTAAAGAAGCCCCGGTGATTTTTAAGAGCAACTTCACTCATATAAGTTGCTGTCGTACCGTATTCACCACCAACAGAAAGTCCTTGAAGCATACGAAGTAAGAGAAGAAGAACTGCTGCTGTTACTCCGATAGTTTCGTATGTGGGAAGTATAGCGATTAAAAATGAACCTCCGCACATCATAAAAACAGAAATAAGCATTGAACGTTTGCGGCCATAACGGTCAGCGATATAACCAAAAAGCCATCCACCGATTGGACGCATAAGAAAACCAATGAAAAAGACTGCGGCAGCTTTTAAGAGTTGGGCAACAACATCACCATCTGAGGGAAAGAATTGCGACGCAAAGTAAATAGAAGCAAAGGAGTAAACATAAAAGTCATACCATTCTACCAGATTACCTGATGCACTAGATACAATAGACATGATACGTTTTTTTGTATCATGTGCTGCTAAAGTTACATTATTTTCCATATTATCCCTCTTGAGTTCATATTGGGTTATTTCCTTCTACAGTATTTTATCTTTTGCGTCATCAAAATTTAAATCGCATAATAATAATTTCCTATGAAAGATGCTTTTTGGTTTATTTGAATTGTGTTTTTATGAATTTTAAAATTTCAATTTCCTGTAATAAATAGAATCAGCCATAATACTTTTATGAAAGTTTACCTTGATCTTTTATCCCATGTTTTAAGTAACGGTGTTGATCGTTCAGATAGGACAGGTGTGGGAACGCGATCAATTTTTGGATATCAGATGCGATTTAATTTGCAAGCAGGTTTTCCACTTTTAACAACAAAAAAGTTGCATTTGCGTTCAATTATTTATGAACTTTTGTGGTTTCTTAAAGGTGACACAAATATTGCGTGGCTAAAGGAACACGGCGTATCTATTTGGGATGAGTGGGCCGATAAAGATGGAAATCTTGGTCCTATTTATGGTTTTCAGTGGCGTTCTTGGCCTGCACCTGATGGGCATTATATTGATCAGATCAGTAATCTTTTAGATACGATTAACACAAATCCTGATTCGCGTCGTTTGATTGTATCAGCGTGGAATCCTGCGTCAATAGAGGAAATGGCTTTACCACCTTGTCATTGTTTATTCCAATTTTATGTTTCTGATGGTAAATTGTCATGCCAACTTTATCAGCGTTCGGCAGATATTTTTTTAGGGGTTCCATTCAATATTGCTTCTTATGCGTTATTAACGATGATGATTGCTCAAGTTACTGGTTTGAAAGTGGGGGATTTTATTCACACTCTTGGTGATGCTCACCTTTATGTTAACCATTTTGAACAGGCAAAACAGCAATTATCCCGTACACCGGGTGTTTTACCTGTAATGTTTATAAATCCAGAAGTAACAGATCTTTTTTCTTTTAAATTTGAGGATTTTAACTTGCTTAATTATGAAGCTCAACCCCATATTAAAGCGCCGGTGGCAGTATGAAGCTTCCAATTTATTTGATTGCGGCTGTTGCCCAAAATGGTGTTATTGGTTGTGAAGGCACAATGCCTTGGCGTTTATCAACAGATTTGCAACGTTTTAAGGCTTTGACTTTGGGTAAGCCCATTATTATGGGGCGAAAAACTTGGGATTCTCTTGGGCGCCCCTTACCAGGGCGCACAAATATTGTAATTACGCGCAATCGTACTTTTACAGCTGAAGGTGCTGTTATTGCTCATTCTTTGTCTCAAGCTTGTGATATAGCAGAAGAGGCGGCCACTCAAAATGGTGCAGATGCAGTTTTTATTATTGGGGGTGGTGAAATTTTTCAACAAGGATTAATGATTGCTCATAAAATATTCTTAACAGAAATTTTTGCATCTATTGAAGGTGATAGTTTTTTTCCCATTTTTGATAAAGAAAAGTGGACTATTATTGAAACACAATATATTCCACAAGGAGACAAAGACAATTATCCGACGCGTTTTGTAATTTATGAACGGCAGTAGCCATTTAAATGAAAGAATTTATCGATTGATTGTAAACAGGTCATAGACCTTCTATAAGGTCAATGGTTAAGTTTTGAAAATGGTTGGTTGTGATTCATAGCACTAATTAAAGAGGTAATGATGCCCTGGACAAATCAAAATGGCAGTGGCCCATGGGGTGGCGATAGAAATAAACTTGGTGGTGATAAAAAATTACCGCCTAAGAATCCTTTTGGTTCTGGTGGCAATAACGGCGGTGATAATGGCTCTAATCTTGATGATATTCTGCGTAAAGGGCAGCATCAGCTTAAGCAGTTTGGTGAGAGTGGTATTTTTATTGTGTTATTTTTGCTTGCTGTTCTTTTTTGGCTATTCCAGTCTGTTTATATTGTGCAGCAAAATGAACAAGCAGTAGAGTTGCGCTTTGGTGTTCCTAAAGCAGGTATTGTTGGTGATGGTTTGCATTTTCATTTTTGGCCAATTGAAACCTATATGAAAGTGCCTTTAACGGAAAAAACAATCGCAATTGGTGGTCAGTCTAATCAGACGCAACAAAATGAAGGCTTGATGCTTTCAAGTGATCAAAATATTGTTAATGTAAATTTTTCTATATATTATCGGATTTCAAATCCTAGCCAATTTTTGTTTAATGTGAGCGATCAAGAAGGAACAGTACGTCAGGTTGCTGAAAGTGCAATGCGCGAAGTGATTGGGTCACGACCTGTTGATGATGTTTTACGCGATAAGAAAGAAGAAGTGGCTGATGATGTCAAAAAGATTATTCAGTTGACTGCAAATAAATATCAACTTGGTGTTGAAATAAACCGTGTATCAATTAGTGAGGCTGCTCCTCCTACTAAAGTTGCTGCTGCGTTTAACTCTGTCCAACAAGCAGAGCAAGAACGTGGGCGGATGATTGAGGAGGGTAATCGTGTGCGTTTTACTAAGATTGGTTTAGCTAATGGTGAAGCTTCACGCACACGGGAAATTGCAAAAGGTGAAAAAGCACGGATGATTGAAGAAGCAACGGGGCGTGCTCAACATTTTCAAGCTATAGCTCGTGAGGCTGCAATTGCGCCTGAGGCTGTTCGCTACCGTTTTTATATGGAAACAATGGGGCGTATTCTTTCTTCACCTAATAAATTAGTTTTGAATCAAACAGATTCTCCAGCAATACCTTATTTACCACTGAATGAATTGTTGCGTAATTCATCAGAAAAAACAGCGACAACATCAACACATTCCTCATCATTATTGGGGTCTAGTGTTTCTGGAGGGCGTTAATTATGCAGCAATCTCGTTTCTTTTTTATTTTGGGTGTTATAGTATTTGCTCTTGTTACTTTATGGGCATCTATTTTTATTGTTTATCCTCGTCAGCAGATGGCGATTAAGCGTTTTGGACAGATCGTAAAAGTAGAATCTGATCCTGGTATTTATTTTAAGGTTCCTTTTTTGGATCAGACAGTTGTTATTGATAACCGGCTGTTGCGTTATGATTTGCCTACACAATCTGTGCAAGTGCGTGGTGGTGCCTATTATGAAGTGGATGCATTCTTTATCTATTGCATTACGGACCCTAAATTGTTCTTGCAACGCATTGCGTCGGGTCGGCCACACATTGCTGCACGTGAAAATCTTGCACCGCGTTTTATTGATGCTTTGCGCGCTGTTTACGGTAAAAGAGAATTCAAAGCAGCTTTATCGGACGAACGTGGAGCAATGATGGCTGAGGTACAACGACAATTTTCTGTGGATGCAGGTTCGTTGGGTATTACCATTGTTGATGTGCGTATTCGTAAAACCGATTTAACTGATGCTGTTTCTGAAGATGTATATCGGCAAATGGCGGCTGAACGTGAAGCAGCTGCAGAAAATATTCGTGCTCGTGGTCAACAAGAGAGAGATCGTATTGTGGCAGAAGCTAACCGTGAATATGAAGAAATTGTAGCAGCAGCAAAACGTGATGCTGAAATTACACGTGGTGAAGGGCAGGCTGAAAGTATTCGCCTTTTATTAAATGCCAGAAAAACCAATCCATCGTTTTATGATTTTTGGTTGGCAATGGAGCAGTATAAGAATTTGGAGCAAACTTCGATGGTGATTTCACCAAAGGAGGATTTCTTTTTCTATTTCCGTAATTTACCGCAAACAAAATCAAATGTTAGCACTGATGGTTGATATGGGGTAATAAAACTGATAAAAAAATGAAGGAATAGATCACAGCTGTAGACTTTGCTTTTTCATTAAAAGCGTAACGTGTGGCCATTTTCTTTTATGATGAAGTTTGTATGGTATTGTAACGAACATGTTAGTTTTGCAGAAATGAATTTGATAATGCTTTTTAAGCATTGAGCAAACGCATGTTATAGGTAGAAATATGTTACTGAAACGCTTTGTCACGGTAATCATTATCTGTATGGTTTTGTCTTTATTAAGATCAGTAAGTTGGTCTAATGTTACCTTACAGAAAGATATATCACTATCAGTTCCTGATTTAGCTGCTACCCTTTTAGATACAGTTGTGAATATTTCTACAACGCAAATAGTTGATGGGACTGAGCAAGATGAACATACTCCTGCTCCTGTTATTTCGAAAGATTCATTACTACAGGAGTATTTTGATGATTTTTTTACACCAAAAGATGGTCAGGAGGGTAGTCAGTTTCAAAAAGTACGTTCCCTTGGATCAGGTTTTGTAATTGATGCTCAAAAAGGGCTTATTGTTACAAATTACCACGTTATTGTGGATGCTGATGATATTGAGGTTAATTTTACTGATGGCACAAAGCTAAAAGCAAAATTACTTGGAAAAGACAGTAAGACAGATTTAGCTTTACTTCAAGTAACACCAGGAAGCAAAAAATTAACAGCTGTACGTTTTGGTAATTCAGAAAAAGTACGTATTGGTGATTGGGTTATGGCTATCGGTAACCCTTTTGGTTTTGGTGGTAGTGTAACGGTTGGAATTATTTCTGCACGTAATCGTGATCTTAATGCTGGTCCTTATGATAATTTTATTCAAACAGATGCAGCAATTAACCGAGGAAATTCTGGGGGTCCATTATTTGATAGAAATGGTGAAGTGATTGGCATTAATACAGCAATTGTTTCGCCTTCTGGAGGATCGATAGGGATTGGTTTTGCCATACCATCTGATATGGCTATTTCTATTATCAATCAATTGCGTGATTTTGGGGAAGTAAGACGCGGTTGGTTGGCTATTCGTATTCAACCTGTGACAGATGATATTGCAGAAAGCTTGAAATTGGATCAGGCTGTTGGGGCGTTAGTTGCGGGTAAAATCGAACATGCAAAAGTAGATAATAGTCAATTACATGTTGGTGATGTTATTCTTTATTTTGAGAATACCAAAATAAAGAATGCACGTGATTTACCGCGTTTAGCAGCAGAAAGTCCTGTAGGGAAAGTGGTAAATATTACGGTTTTACGTGATGGGCAGGAAAAAACAGTAAAAGTTAAACTTGGTCGTTTAGTTGAAACTGATTCAGATGAAAGTAAAGCGGAAAAATCTGATAAGAAAAAAAGTAGCGCAGATCCTACTACAATTCAGCTTATGGGGATGACATTATCGGCACTTAACTCTGATTTACGCCAACGTTATTCAATTACTGATAAGCTTAATGGATTAGTTGTGACATCTGTAGCACGAGATAGTGCGGCTGATAAAAAACGTATTCGTGTTGGTGAGGTAATAGTTGATATCAATCAAAGTACGGTCACAACAGTTGATGATGCTAAAAAACGTTTTCATAAATTGCGTGAAGCAGGACGCAAAAACGCTTTATTTATTGTTGCTCGTCCTGATGGAGAATTGCGATTTGTAACAATCCGAATGGATTGATTGCTTTGCAATACCTTTGTTTTCGTTGTAAGAAATAATTTTTATAAGGCAGTGCTTTTATGCGTAATGCTGATAAAAAAGCTATTATTGTTTATAGATAACGCATGATGTTAATAATATCTGTATGCAAATTCTAATTTTTTAGCCCATTTAGAATATATTTTATCGTAATTGAAGTTCATACCTACAAGAAAAAGTTTTTATAGAGAGTAGTTTTAATTTATCTATTAATCATAATTGCTTTAATCTTATTTTAGAATTATCACATTGCTTGTTTTACTTTTTAAAGAATAAAAATACCGTTGCGTTAGCTTTTTCTCTTTATTTAAATGTATCAATGCTTCTTGTATTCACATTTTGAAAAATTTATTTATAACGTCATAGGTAAATACTGAATTCCATATTAATGATGAGCATTGCAATTGAGTGATTGATTAATGGATATAAAAGGCTTCCATTCATGACACAGAGAATGGTTACATTGATAGCTGGTCCAACGGCAAGCGGAAAGTCAAAACTTGCATTAAAAATAGCTCAAAAAAAGAATGCTATTATCATTAATACTGATTCTATGCAGATTTATGATGTATTGAATATTTTAACAGCAAGGCCAACAAAAGCTGATACTTTGATTATTCCACACTATCTTTATGGTTATGTAAGTCCCACTTTTAACTATTCGGTAGGGCAATGGTTGAGCGATGTTGAAAAGCTTTTAAGCTCATTTCCGTTGAAACCACTTATTTTTGTCGGGGGAACAGGGCTTTATTTTCGTGCGCTTTTAGAGGGGATTTCAAAAATCCCTTCTATTCCAGATGCTATACGAGAAAAATGGCGAATGCGACTTTATAAAGAAGGAGCTGAAAGTCTTTATCGTGAGTTATTGCAGGTTGATACTGTTCTTTGTGAAAAAATTGCTCCACAAGATGGACAACGAATTGTTCGTGCTTTGGAAGTTTATGAATCGACAGGTAAGAGATTAAGTTGGTGGCAAAAGAAAAAAACAAAATCCTTAATTGCGCAAGATTGTTTGGAGAAAATTCTTCTTATTCCCCCACGTCAATTACTTTATGAACGCATTAATGAACGGTTTAACCATATGGTTGAAAGAGGAGTGTTAGAAGAAGTAATTGCTATGAAGAAACTCATGCTTTCCCCTTTACTACCAGCGATGAAAGCTATAGGGGTACGTGAACTTATGGCTTATTTAGATGGGTATAAAAGTTTTGAAGATGCTATTGAAGAAGCAAAAATGCAAACTAGAAGATATGCAAAAAGGCAAATGACGTGGTTTAATAACCAATTTGATGACAAATGGAGTCTCATTTATTCATAAAACAAAGAGTAGGAAAAAATATCAAAATCGTTTAAGGAAAAGAGAATATTTTGAATTAAAAATTTTTCAAAAAGCAATTTTCAATTGACGAATAACATTAATGAAATTAAAATCCTCATCTATAGAAAGTGCTCTTATCATAGTTGCTTATGAAGATAAGAAGTTCGGTTTATGATATTTTCTCCTTATATGCTATAGGCTCCTTTGGAGCCTTTTTTGTTATGCTGTAGAGTAGGCGAGTAGAAAAAATGACAGATCATCCAAGAACAAAAGATAGAGCAGATGGGAAGATAATGTCAGGGGCTGAAATGGTAATTCAGGCTCTCATTGATCAGGGGGTTGAATATATTTTTGGTTATCCTGGTGGAGCTGTTCTTCCTATTTTTGACGCGATTTATAAACAAGATTCATTTCAACATATTTTAGTGCGTCATGAACAAGCAGCAGGCCATGCGGCGGAAGGCTATGCACGCAGTACCGGAAAAGTTGGCGTTATGCTTGTAACTTCTGGTCCGGGAGCAACCAATGCTGTAACTCCTTTGCAAGATGCATTGATGGATTCTATCCCTATTGTTTGTTTTTCTGGTCAGGTACCTACAACTTTGATTGGAACAAATGGTTTTCAAGAAGCGGATACAGTTAGTATTACGCGGTCTTGTACTAAACATAATTGGCTTGTTAAAGATGTGAATGATCTTGCACAAATTATTCATGAAGCATTTCATATTGCTCGATCGGGGCGTCCAGGGCCAGTTTTAGTTGATATTCCTAAAGATATTCAATGTGCTTCAGGTGTTTATAGGGCGCCTCAAACTATGACATCTACACATTATCATGCCCAACCAAAAGACGATGCAAAAGCTATTGAACATGCTGCTTCTCTTTTAGCAGAAGCTAAACGGCCTGTTATTTATTCTGGTGGTGGTGTTATTTCATCAGGACTTGAAGCTGTACGACTTTTGCGTGATTTAGTTCAATTGGGAGATTTTCCGATTACTTCAACATTAATGGGGCTTGGTGCTTACCCTGCTTCTGGCAAAAATTGGCTTGGAATGCTCGGAATGCATGGAACTTATGAAGCTAATATGACCATGCATCATTGTGATGTCATGTTAGCTCTTGGCGCGCGGTTTGATGATCGTGTTACTGGGCGGCTTGATGCATTTGCACCTCATGCGCGCATTATACACGTTGATGTTGATCCTTCTTCTATCAATAAAATAGTTAAAGTAGACGTTCCTATTATTGGGGATGTCGCCTATGTTTTAAAAGATATGATACAATGTTTGCGTGCACTACAACCTGTATTGAATAAGAAAATTCAGGATGAGTGGTGGACACAAATTAATCAATGGCGTGCTCGTAATTCGTTAGTATATGTCGAGAAAAAAGATGTTATTATGCCGCAATATGCTCTTGAACGGCTTCACGCTCTTACCAAAGATGCCAATACTTATATTACAACTGATGTTGGGCAACATCAGATGTGGGCTGCACAATATTGTCGTTTTGAGGAACCAAACCGTTGGATGACTTCTGGTGGTCTTGGAACAATGGGGTATGGTTTTCCTTCTGCTATTGGTGTTCAGATTGCACATCCTGATGCACTTGTTATATGTGTTTCTGGTGATGCTTCAATTCAGATGAATATTCAAGAACTTGCAACAGCAGTTCAGCATAATACACCTGTAAAGGTTTTTATTTTGAACAATCAGTATATGGGTATGGTTCGTCAGTGGCAGCAATTATTACACGGTAATCGTCTTTCTAATTCTTATATAGAATCGATGCCTGATTTTGTTAAATTGGCGCAGGCTTATGGAGCAGTTGGTATTTGTTGCTCAAAACCAGATGAACTTGATGATAAAATTCAGCAAATGATTGATTGCGATAAACCGGTTTTATTTGATTGCCGTGTTGATAATTTAGAAAATTGTCTTCCTATGATCCCGTCTGGGTGTGCACATAATGATATGCTGTTGCCTGATGAGGCCAATGATGAAGTAGTTGCTAATGCTGTTCCTGTTACAGGAAAATTATTCGTATGAAGAGTTTGAAATCTGTTATATTCAATTAAGAATTTTATTTCAGCGTATTTCACTATTCGTGATCATGATTAATAGAAATTAGTATGTCGGTCTTAAGTTGATAATAAGTCGGGTATTTAAGCATATATCATTGATTTATTTTTAGAATATGGAAATTATTGCCATTTATTATATTGTGTTGGTTTGACTGTTTATCGGTCAAGTGGAATATTTTTCTTCAACAAGAGTAGACTTGATTAAGGGGGTATAGGCGTGAACAGGCACAAAGCTTTGTAAATGGTGAAAGTATTTTGTGTAAAATTAGTATGACAATGGATTATTTTAATTTTTAAATTATTGAAAACCTATCTAACATTGATCAATTTGGTAAATGCTCTACGTTTTTTGAAGTTTATAAAATATACTAAATTTTGGCTCAAAAATGAGCTGAGATTTTAAAGAAACCTAAGGATAAGCTTATCTTTGATAATAGTTTTTATTTTCAAAATGCTTGCTCTTTTTGTGCGAATCTTGTCTTGATAGACCATGCAGTTTTCATCAGAACAAGATAATGCGCTGAAGGCTGTAGCCGCGTGGTTGAAAGACGGGACCTCTCCTGTTTTTCGCCTTTTTGGCTATGCAGGAACGGGAAAAACAACACTTGCTCGCTATTTTGCAGAAACAATAGATGGTTCTGTTCAGTTTGCTGCGTTTACAGGTAAAGCAGCACAAGTTTTGCGTTCTAAGGGGGCAAGTAATGCTCGTACCATTCATTCATTGATTTATTGTCCTCGTGGTGAACAAGAAGTTTCTGATGAAGTCACAGGTAAAACATCTATAACACCAACATTTTCATTAAATCGACAAAGTCCAATTGCGCAGGCCAAGCTTGTTGTTGTGGATGAATGTTCAATGGTAGATGAACAATTAGCACGTGATTTGATGAGTTTTCGCACGCCAATTCTTGTCCTTGGTGATCCAGGTCAGTTGCCTCCCATATCAGGGGGCGGTTTTTTTTCTAATGGTACACCAGATTTTCTTTTATCAGAAATTCATCGACAAGCGTATGATAATCCAATTATTCGCCTAGCTATGGATGTACGTGAGGGGCGTGATATTGCTTATGGAGATTATGGGCTAGCGCGTGTTGTTAAGCGCAAAGAGCTTGATCAACAATTGGTATTAGATGCTGATCAACTTTTGGTAGGGCTGAATCGAACGCGCTATCTTTATAATAGGCGTTTGCGTGAGTTAAAGGGGTTTATAGAAAAATATCCGCAGGTTGGAGACAGGCTTGTGTGTTTGCGCAATGATTCAACAAAACGTTTGTTGAATGGCTCTTTGTGGACAGTTATGACTTCAAAGAAGGAACTTGTTAAACCAGGGATTCATCTTCTTGTTAATTCGGAAGAGAGCGAATGGGGAGTTGTAAAAATTAAACTGCTCAAAGCAATTTTTGAAAATCCTGAAGATGAAATTTCATGGCAAATAAAAAAGAGATACGATGACTTTGATTATGGGTATGCGTTGACTGTTCATAAAGCTCAAGGATCTCAATGGGATAATGTGGTTTTATTTGATGAAAGTTTTGCATTTCGTGATATGAATGCATGTTGGCTTTATACGGGGATTACGCGCGCAGCAAAACAGTTAACAATTGTTCGATAGGATAATAATTTTTATTGCCTGGTTTTACAGGGAATTGTATTTTTCTCTGTCTTTAAAATTTAATAGAAATGGAAGTGTGTATGGCAGTAAAACTTTCAGTTAATCTCAATGCTGTTGCTGTTTTACGTAATCGGCGCCATCTGCCATGGCCGAGTGTTACAGATATTGGGTATAAAGCACTTACAGCTGGTGCAGCAGGGTTGACGGTTCATCCACGGCCGGATGAAAGACACATTTGTTTTTCCGATTTACCAGATATACGTTTTTTAATTAACAATAATTTTCCCACTGCTGAATTTAATGTTGAAGGTTATCCAAGTGATACGTTTTTAGATATGGCAGAAAAATATGCTGATCAAATTACACTTGTGCCTGATGATCCAGCTCAGTCGACATCCGATCATGGTTGGGATTTTTCTAATGATGCGGAGTTTTTAATACCTATTGTACAACGCCTAAAAGAAAAGAAAATTCGTGTCTCATTATTTGCTAATCCAGTTGTAGAGGGTCTTGATATTGTTAAAACGATTGGTGCTGATCGTGTAGAGTTTTATACTGGAGCTTATGGTGGAGCATTTAAAGATAAGGAAAAACAGAAGCAGGAATTAGATAAACTTGTATTGGCGGCAAAAAAAGCCAGAGAATTGCAATTAGGTATCAATGCGGGACATGATCTGACAGTTTCTAATCTTCCTGCTCTTGTTAATCAAATACCTTGGCTTGATGAGGTTTCCATTGGCCATGGGCTTATCGCCGATGCGTTAGAATATGGAATACATGAGACTGTTCAGCGTTTCACCCGTTTATTAGTATAAATTTTACTTACATTAGTTTGTTAATGTGGGGTAAAATTTTCTTGTAAATCGGAAAAATTGCTTGTTTATAATTTATCCAAAATCATAGTCATTAAAAAATCGCAATTGATATTATTTGCGATTTAATAGCTTTATTCCAAATAGCGAATTGGATATTCATTTTAAGTTAAAATAAAAACCTTTAACAAGTGTAGAATCAAAATGTTACAATGTGTTGAGTGCACTGCTTATGGTTGACGGAAATATTTTATTATATAGCCGGTGTTTTTATAATTGTTATCAGTCGTTTAACATGGTATTTCCCTATTTAACCTGAAAGTAAAAATAAGAAATAAGCTTTAAAAAATTATTTTTGTTAACTAAGTAGAATTATACAGATGATTATCAATCATTTTAAAGAGTGGTTGTATTTTATCATAGGGTAGGTAAGATTGGTTTTAACGCCAAAGTATGACTAGGTTATTATGTTTATTATGATTTTTTACTATTTATTTTGAGATCTAAATATATTTTTAAAAAAAATCTTCGAATTTATAGTTTGGTTGTTTGCAATATGCGAATTTAAAAATTATTTAATTACCGTCTTATTGTGAGTGGAAGTTTGAGCATTTGTAAGGTGCAAAATACGTAGAGTGGTTTTTTACTCTTTTGTTTATTTGAGTGAAAGACATTTAAGCTTCAATTAAAGTGTAGATATAAAGGAATATTTTCATGCGTGTTTATTATGATTGTGATGCCAACGTTAATTTAATTAAAGAAAAAAAAGTAGCAATTATCGGTTATGGTTCACAAGGACGTGCACACGCGTTAAATTTAAAGGATTCTGGTGTTCAAAATATACAAATTGCTTTACGTCCAGGATCGGCAACGGCTAAAAAAGCCAAAACAGATGGTTTTAAAGTTGTTGATGTTTCTCAAGCAGCACAGTGGGCAGACCTTATTATGATGGCAACACCTGATGAGTTGCAGGCTGATATTTATAAAGAGCATGTTCATAATTATTTGCGTGATGGAGCGGCGATTGCTTTTGCTCATGGTTTGAATATTCATTTTGGCTTGATTGAGGTTAAGGAAACCATTGATGTTGTGATGGTTGCACCCAAAGGTCCAGGCCATACAGTGCGTGGCGAATATCAACGCGGTGGTGGTGTTCCTTGCTTAATTGCGATTGCGCAAGATGCTTCAGGTAATGCGCATGATGTGGCGTTATCTTATGCTTGTGGTATTGGTGGTGGACGTGCCGGTGTGATTGAAACAACTTTTAGAGAAGAATGTGAAACAGATCTTTTTGGAGAACAAGCTGTTCTTTGTGGTGGGCTTGTTGAGCTTATTCGTGCAGGTTTTGAAACATTAACAGAAGCAGGTTATGCACCTGAGATGGCTTATTTTGAGTGTTTACATGAGGTTAAATTGATTGTTGATCTCATTTATGAAGGCGGTATTGCAAACATGAATTATTCAATTTCCAATACAGCTGAATGGGGGGAATATATGTCTGGTCCACGCGTGATCACTGATAAAACCAAAACAGAGATGAAACGTATTTTAAGAGATATTCAAACAGGTAAATTTA
This sequence comes from Bartonella chomelii, assembly GCF_014138465.1. Taxonomy (NCBI): domain Bacteria; kingdom Pseudomonadati; phylum Pseudomonadota; class Alphaproteobacteria; order Hyphomicrobiales; family Bartonellaceae; genus Bartonella; species Bartonella chomelii. The sequence continues at coordinate 28,676 of NZ_JACJIR010000003.1, read as the reverse complement.
CATCAGATTGGATGCAAGAATATAAAGCTGGCGCAGCCCGTTTTAAAAGCATTCGACGTTTAAATGATGCACATCCTATTGAAGAAGTTGGTAAGAAACTACGCGCTATGATGCCTTGGATTAGCTCTAATGCTTTGGTTGATAAGGAACGTAACTGAGTTTTATTGGGTTATGCGTAAAAAAGCTTCAATATAAAACTAGGTAACAAGAACCCTTTTTTATGATGTGCTTTTACGCATAGCCTTTATTTTTTGTGTCTGATAAAATTCTTCTTTCCAAATATAAAATACATAACAGTTAAGAAAACAAACCAAAGTGATGTGTATTTTAAAGCTGCTAAAGTATCGGATTCTAGCGTCAATAAAGAGATAATAAAGGCGAAGAAAGCCAAAGTAACCCAGCACATAAAAACACCTCCTGGCATTTTATAGGTAGATGCATTATGTTGCGTAGGGTAATTGCGGCGGTAAGTAATATAGCTGATTAAAATCACGGACCATACAAATATAAATAAAATTGCTGAAATGGTTGTAACGATTGTAAAAGCACCTATAGCAGTTGGAGATAACGATGAGAAAATGTAGCCTAATAAAATGCACAGGCAAGAGAAGACTAATGCATTGGCTGGAACGTGATTGTTGGAAAGTTTTCCTAAAAAAGCAGGAGCTCCCTGTTTAGTAGCAAGGCCGTATATCATACGGCTAGTAGAAAAAATACCACTATTTGCAGAAGATGCTGCTGATGTAAGAACGACAAAATTGACTATGCCAGCAGAGATTGGAATACCAGCAAGCAAAAACATTTCTACAAATGGACTTTTATCTGGAACAACTTGATACCAAGGTATGACTGACATAATCACAAAAAGAGAGAAGATGTAAAAGAGTACAATACGAATAGGTATTGAGTTGATTGCTTTTGGTAATATCTTTTCAGGTTCTTTGACTTCAGCTGCAGTTGTTCCGGCAAGTTCAATGCCAGTAAAAGAAAAAATAGCAATTTGAAATCCAGCAAAAAATCCAGTGATTCCTCGAGGAAAGACATTTCCATCATTCCATACGTTACTAAGAGAGGAAACAGTGCCATTGGGGGAAGTAAAACCGATAAAAACCATATAAAATCCAACAATAATTAATACCAGAATTGCTATGATTTTGATAAGACCGAACCAGAATTCAAGTTCACCAAATAATTTTACGGCTACAAGGTTAAACATTAAGAAGAAAAGGATACAAATAGGAACGGGAATCCATGGGTTGAGTGTAGGCCACCAAAATTGTGCATAACTAATGATAGCAATAATATCTGCAACTCCGGTTACAATCCAACATAACCAATAAGTCCAACCAATAAAAAAACCAATAGTCGGCCCTAATAGTTCGGATGAAAAGTCCATAAAGGATCGATATTGTGTATTAGAAAGTAACAATTCTCCCATAGCTCGCATTACAAAATAGAGAATGCAACCAATAATGGCGTAAACTAGTATAATTGAGGGGCCTGCAACGCTGATTGTTTTGCCTGATCCCATGAAGAGACCTGTTCCGATAGCACCACCAATAGCAATAAGTTGTACGTGGCGATTATCTAATCCACGTTGTAATTCCTTTTTATAATCTTCAGCTAAATTTGGTTTATGGTCCATTTTTAGGAGATCCCCTTTATTATTTAAGACTAAATTACGCTAACAAAAAGACAATTTCCCATATGGAAGCATGATACAAGTGAGTCGTAAAGTAGAAAAACACTTTCAATAACTTTAAAGGTCAGTGGTTCATAGAGAAGAAAAGTGAATATAGTGATATAATATTGGTAAAACTCATCAATTTGTTCAAATAGAACAATGGAAGTTAATCTATAAACTTTAGGATATTACTCTTAATAAAGTAATTGGTATTTTGTAATATAGCAATTTACCAATTACTTTTGTAAAGCAGGTTGATGGTTGATAAAATAAGCGTGAAAATTTGTTATTCAAGTGATAACTGTAATTATGTTTTCTACACAAAGGGAACATGATTATAGCCGTTTTACTTACTATACTTTTTTATGAGTAAAGTTTGTTGGTAAGATGAGTGTGTGCTGAAATGAGTTATAATCAACAAATTTTAATAAAAATTGATATAGTCTATTTAAACATTCGTAAATATGTTTTCAATGTCAATTTATTTTTATTGAGAAAGTTTATTGTATTTATAGTTTTTTCATAGTGTCTAGTTTGCTTATATTATTTAATATAATGGATGACTCTTATAAAGCATTTTTGCTATAAAATTTAAAAGGGAATGATAGAGAACAGGTACAATAAATATTGAAAATTTTTGGTAATAAAATGGGAAGGAATTTCAATTTTAAATAGAAATATTGTGATATTATCACAAAATTTAACAATAAAATCTTATAAATAAATGGTGGGTGATGAGGGAATCGAACCCACGACCCGCTGATTAAGAGTCAGCTGCTCTACCGACTGAGCTAATCACCCAGGGTTCTTCCAAAGAAGAGAATGAGGGGTTCTATAACGTTCCTAGAGGAGGATGTCTAGATGGTCTCATTGTTTTTTGTAAGATAAATAAAATTTGTAGCTAAACCAGTAAGGCATATAAGCTTTATATAGTATTTTTTCTTGATCTTGTACAAAAATATCCATTATAAGATAATTCTACTAATAAATGTTCTAATTATCTATGCAGAACGGTGCTAAAGGATTGTCGAGCGTAATGCCCGAACAAAATTCAGAAGAATTTTCTTATAATATCAAACGATGTAAGCTTTTCTTTCACGGTATGAATCTTGTCAACATTCATATGAATTTAAATAATGCCTTGTGGCTACCTGCTTTTGGGTGCAATTTATTTGCATTCAATGTTATCGATCAATTGTGCGAATGAAAGCTTATGAATTTATTTCATCAACGATGCGCATTTAAGTTTTTTACAACCTTTTCAAAGGATGAACTATAATGGAATGGGTCATTGATCCCCATGTGTGGTTTGGTTTGGTTACGTTGATTTTCCTCGAAATTGTTTTAGGAATAGATAACCTTGTTTTCATTGCAATCTTAGCAGAAAAATTGCCATTACATTTACGTAATCGTGCACGTTTGGTAGGTTTAACTTTAGCATTAATTATGCGGCTTTGCCTTCTCATGGTTATTGGTTGGGTAATGAGTCTTGATAAAGTAATTTTTTCTATTGCATCCTTTGGTTTTAGTTGGCACAGCCTCATTTTAATTAGTGGTGGAGCTTTTTTGTTAGCAAAAGGAACGCTGGAGTTACATGAAAGATTGGAGGGGGCAGCACATGAAAGGAAAACTGGTGTTATTTATGCTGTTTTTTGGCAAGTGATTGTTCAAATTGTTGTACTTGATGCAGTGTTTTCTCTTGATAGTATTATTACTGCAACAGGCATGATTGCCAGAGATCAGGCAGTTGTTATGTACATAGCGGTTGTTGTTGCAATGGGTGTAATGATGTGGGGATCTGGCACCATTATGCGTTTGATTAGTCGTTATCCTACTATTGTCATTCTTTGTCTTGGTTTTTTGATGATGATTGGCTTTACTCTCATTGTTGAAGGACTGGGCTTTCACATTCCAAAAGGTTATTTGTATGCAGCTATAGGTTTTTCAGTTCTTATTGAGGTTTTAAATCAAATTGGGCGTCGTAATCGTGAAAAGATGGTTACAACAAATGATTTACGTGAGCGGACAGCTGATGCTGTGTTAAGGCTTTTAGGGGGAGGAAAAAAAGACGGTAATCTGAGTGAAACGGTAGATGTCATTGTTGAACAAGCGGCTATTTCTGAGCTTTTTCGACCAGAAGAAAAAGAAATGATACGTGGTGTTCTAGATTTAGCTGATCGTCCTGTGCGTTCTATTATGTCACCCCGTAATGAGATTGAATGGTTGGACTTGAACGGCAATGAGAGTGAGATGCGTGAAGAATTGCAAAAAGTTAAACATAGCCGTTTAATTCTTGCGCGCGAAAAAGTGGACGAATTTGTTGGCGTTGCTTTAACTAAAGATCTGCTTTTAAATTGGGCTGAAGATCAAAAGATTAATTGGCAAAAAGCTATGCGTGAACCACTTGTTGTTCATGAAAATACGAGTGTTTTACGATTGATGGAGCAATTACGCCATTCTTCAATCCAGCTTGCGATTATTGTGGATGAGCATGGATCTTTTGAAGGTATTGCAACACCAACGGACATTCTTGAGGCTATTGCTGGTGATTTTCCTGATGATGATGAAGAACATGTTGTGGTGGAGCGACTTGAAGATGGAAGTTTTCTTGTTGAGGGGTGTGCGGATATTCGCCATTTAAGTAGTTATCTTGAGCGTGATTTTGTTGATGAGGCAGACCGTTATACTACGCTTGCAGGGTTTATGCTTTGGCATTTTGGCCATTTACCAAATGAAGATGAAAGTTTTGAAACTGAAGGTTTGTGTTTTAAAGTAATTGAAATGGACCGTCGAAATATTTCTAAAGTGCTCATCTCTCCCCTTAATTTTGTAGCAAAAGAAGTAATGGTTTAGAAAATAAAAAGAATAACCAATTTTTTTATTATGCTTTTAATAGGCTTATACAAATTTATGAATATATAAAAGTATAGAAGTATTAAAAAGATTTATGTTAAAAAAGTAGTATTTATTCCGTTAATTTCTATATATTTATGTAAGGAATAATTACTGATCAATACATTGTTATGAGGTTATAAATATTATTTGAATTTAAATTGGTATCTATAATCGTGAAAAATATACGTTTATTTTAGTATATCGTTTATGTTGTGCATTTATAGGAAAATCAAGTAAATATACTGATTTTAGTATTAGTTAAAATTAGCACAATTCTTATTATTTGTTTGAACGCAAAAAAAGTGAAATGAGTTTAGCTTTTTTCAAGTTAGGTATGCTGCGTTCGTTTTCGATATTGGTGAATCTCAAAAATTGCTACAAAGAATAGTGAAATGATAAGCGGTATAATCAAATAGAGCATTCTAAATACAATAAGTGCTGCAATAACATTAGTAGGATCTATTTGAGGCATACCTGCCATGAATAAAGCTTCAAGTACACCTACGCCTCCTGCAGGGGCATTAGAGAGCAGGGTAATGGTAAAAGATGCTAGGAAAACGCCGAGTACAGAGATAAAACAAATATCAGTATTGTGTGGCAGTACGGCATATATAATTCCCGCTGCTCCTAAAAGTTCTAATGGGCTAATCAGAAGCTGTTGGATAACAATTTTAAGCCGTGGATAAGAAAGTTGAATTTTTTTGCTTATGTGTAAAGGTTTTAACTGAAACCAACTGCCGAAAGTGTATAGCGCTATAAAGGCGAGTAAAATTACACCAATTATTGTGCCAAGCCATACGGGAAGATCTTCGTAAATGAGCGTGATAATTTCAGGCTGCAGAATTAAAACGATGCCAGAAAGCAAGATTGTACCAATTACAAAAGTAAAGGAGCAAAAGCCAACTAATATTGCAACTTCTGTTCCACTTAACCCTTTCATTTTATAAGCACGGTAGCGTACAACAGCACCAGAAAAAACTGAAGCTCCAATATTGTGTGAAAGAGCATAAGTGGTAAATGAACAGATGGCAATGAATACCCAGGAAATTTTACGACTAAGATGTTGCAAAGCAATTCGGTCATATCCAGCAAGAGCTGCATAAGCGATGAGTGAACAAAAACAGGCCAGTAACCACTGATGTACTTTTAAATCGGCTAAACGATCCAGTACATCAATTAGAAAAATAGTTGATAGCTTTATATAAAGAATACGGATCGATATCAGCATTGTTAGAATACCGATAAATGGCCATATAAATTTTTTTAATTTCACACTTTTTATCCATTTCCGGGTTTTTATTTATGACTTTTATGCACATAATTCGTGATTATTCATTTTAGGTTGCAAATCATTGTTTTGCTAAATTTTCCATAATCTCAAGTGCTTTTTTGTCATTATCATTACAATGGCTACACATCAATTAATAAAACAAGCTGTTTTTGTTGTAAGTAGTGTATAAGCTTTAAGGTTGGGTATATTGGTTATGCATTATCCTACTTCAATAGTACAATAACATCTTTTTGTATATTTCTAAATATTAGTTGCATCAATAATTTCTTGTTTTATGGTATTTTTTGCTAATTGTTTCGATTTTATCTGCAATTATTCTACTGGCAAAAATATTTTTAAATCAAATACTTACCTTTGTTTGTTAAGGAAAAGCGCAAATCTATTTGCCAATACAGTTGTAATCACTCATCACAACATGACTGATTTTTTAAATAGTGAATAGGAACTCTAGGCTAGAATTTTTATTAATATTAAGAATTATTTGCGTATTTCATTAATTTACGTGAAAATTTCTCTAAATATTTTTAATTTTCCAAAGTTAATGAAAACGGAAAGATTTGAGCACAATAGAAAGAGCTATTTCTGCAAAGATCAAATCATAGAGGCATTATTCAAGAGATTCTGAGTTTGAATTTAATTTTGCGGGGATAAAAAATTTTCTAAAAACTACAATCCATAGTCCAGGTAGGAACGTAACCTTAAAGATAGCAAACGCCATTTGTATAATGATAACAAAGGTTGCAATGGCTTTGATAGATACAAGCATTTTAATAAAAATGCACTTCAACACCAAATATCAAAAAATGACAAATTTTTCAATGAGTTGATTGATAAGAGAGGGAGTTCTATTTTAGAACTGCTTGTATTTGGTTATGTACTAATAATCCTTAGAGAACAAGTATCTCGCCAGTAATGAAATACGTAAATGATAAGCAATTATTTCAGAAAGAGATGCTCAACATTGAATTCAATAACAATAATTGTAACTGGTAGCATATCATAGAATATAATTTTTTGAGATTTTTTGGTTATTTAAAACGATTGTATTTTTATAGGGAGAGAAAAATGGCACGTCATATGAATTGATGTGCCAATTAGGTTTATTGGGTTTTATTATTTATGCCTTCTCTTTTATTTTGCTTATACCCCAATTACTTAACAATAATAAAATAGGTGCTGCAATAAAGATAGAAGATAATGTGGCAATAATGATACCAAAGACCATAGGCAATGCAAAATTATAGACAGCACTTCCACCCCATAATGCCATAGGCAACATGGCTAATATTGTAGTGGTTGATGTGAAGAGACAGCGTGTAAAAACTTGATTAATCGAGAGGTCTATCAACTGATACATAGGCATTTTTTTATAAAGACGCATATTTTCACGCATGCGGTCATAAACAACTACTTTATCGTTAATCGAGTAGCCAACAATCGTTAAAAGGGCGGCAATAGCGGTCAAATTAAAATCAAATTGAAACAAAGCAAAAAGACCAATCATTTTTGCGATATCAAGAATGAGTGTAACAATTGCTCCAACTGCAAAGAACCATTCAAAGCGCCACCAAATGTAGAGTGACATAGCAATTGCTGCTAGTATAACAGCAATAACACTAGCTGTAACAAATTCTTCTGAAATCTTAGGGCCAACAATTTCTATTTGATCAAATATAGTATCTGGGTAGATATTCTGTATGACTGCCTTAACCTTATCCATGGCAACGGTTTGTTGTATTTCATCACCGTTTTGTTTCTGGATACGAATTAAAACTGTGTGTGCGTTGTCAATATTTTGTAATTTTACTTCACCAATATTAAGGGCGGAAAGTGTTGAGCGCAGGGTAGCCAAATTTGCTGGTGCCTTTGTTGTTATACTCATTTGGCTGCCACCAATAAAATCGATACCAAAATTCAAACCAGGTTTAAAGAACAGAAAAATTGAAGCAAGTGATAAAATAATTGAAATACCAATACCTATAAAACGGGCTTTCATAAAGTGGAAAGTTGTATTGTATAGGGTAAAGTCAAAGAAGGGTTGAATACGCAACGTCTTTATTTTCCATTTACGGACAACCCAAACCATGATGATACGCACTATGGTGATATCAGTGAACATGGAAATAATAATTCCAAGTAACATTGTGATTGCAAAACCGCGAACAGGGCCGTTACCAAACCAAAAAAGTAAAATGGTTGCAATAATAGCTGTAACATTGGCATCAACAATGGTCGCAAAAGCTTGTTTAAAACCGCGATCTAAGGCAGCAAAGGCGCTGACGCCTTTTCGACTTTCTTCTCGAATACGTTCATTAATCAAAATGTTGGCATCTACAGCAATGCCAATACCCAAAATAATACCAGCAATACCTGGCAGTGTGAGTGTAGCACCGAGAAGACTTAATGCTGCAAGTGTCAAAATAGTATGTAATGCTAGCGCTATGTCGGTGATAATGCCCCAAATGCCATATAGAAGAAACATGAAAATGGCGACAAGAATAAAGCCTATAATTCCTGTATAAAGTCCCATTTTAATAGCGTCTGCACCAAGATCTGGGCCTACAGTTCTTTCTTCAATAACAATTAATGGTGCGGGCAAAGAGCCAGCTCGCAGTAAAGCAGCAAGGGTTGATGCTTCTTTTATATCAAAATTTCCTGTGATTTGACCCTGTCCATTAGGGATAACGCCATTAATAACAGGAGCGGTCAAAACTTTGTTATCAAGAACGATTGCAAAGGGACGGTTAATGTTTTTACGTGTTATTTCCGCAAATATTTTAGAACCAATTGAATTCATGGTGAATGAGATAATAGCACGCCCTGGCATTTGCGGGTCAAAACCTGCACGTGCATCTTTTAGTACATTTCCATCCAAAGCAATTTGATCATAAATTGCATAATGTTGACTTTCATCAGTATACCCAGGGAGAATTGAAACACCTATAGGTGGGGTGTTTACATCCACATTGGAAGGAACAAGATGGAAGGTCATTTTTGCGGTTGTTCCTAGAAGATCACGTAATTGCTTTGGATCTTGGAGACCAGGCAATTGAACCATAATACGATTAGTTCCTACTTTTTGAATGGCTGGTTCAGCTACACCTATTTGATCAATACGTCGGCGAATGATTTCTAAGCTTTGTTCAACAGTGTTTTTAATACGATCCTTAATACCAGATTCAGTTAATGTTACACGGATATTCTCATTTTGAGTGCTAATAGCGATATCATTGGTTGTGGTACCAAAGCTATTTTGTATCGGCATGATCAATGTTTCTAAAGCAGTAACAGCTTTTTGATTTTGTGTAGGATCTGAAATAACAATAATAATGTCATCTTCAATGATACGAATATTGGATGTACGGATTTTTTGTTCACGCAGTTTTGTGCGTACATTGTCTAAAATTGTGCGTAACTGATCACGCTTTAATGTTTTTACATCAACTTCCAGTAAGAGAGAAGATCCTCCTTGAAGATCAAGTCCAAGCGTCACGTGGGTGTTAGGCAGGAATTTAGAGTTTTTAATTTGTTCTTGTGAGAATAAATTAGGTAATGCAACATAAATGCCGCTTAAAAGGATAAGGCAATAGAGAGTAATTAGCCAGCCAGGTGTACGCATGATATATTCCAACTAATAGAACACTGTAAGAGTTATTGAAGTTAAGCGCGCAAAGTAAAATTAAAATGATAATTTTGCAGCTCAAACAACGGAAGGAGCATGTTAATTTAAAAAGTATTATTTTTGAAGACTATAACACCTTATATGAGCAATAATTATAGGATTTGAAAATATATTCAATGCCTGTTTAGAAAGTTGCAACAGGTCAATCATAGTGGGTATAAGCTGTTATACATTTTTGTTTGTAATCATTGTGAAATTCAGTTGATTGTATTTATTTTCTAGATAAAACCATAATACCTACTACATTATCAGTATGTCGTACTCTGATCAAGTGCATACGCATTTCTAAGTTATTAAGCAGCTACATTGCTCATGTTGCACAAAAAAACAAATTGTACAAAAGAGAAAATTTTTTGCAATATAAGAGCAAAAAACATGCTAAATTATTTTTTGTCTTATTAATTTTAGGTCTATTTAGTCTCCTTTATTAGCATTATTGGGTGAGGGGAGGCTTTTATGGGATTATTCTTATGAGAGTTGGAAATATTATCTTATGCCATATTTAAAAAGGAATTACTCTTTTTACTTATTTTTAGGGCGGATATGTATTTATTCTTTAAAAAAAAATTATATGTTTTTTTCTCAATCATCACGATTAGTGTTTTATTTAGCGCTTTTTCATGGGGAAATTTAGCATCTCCAACTACAGAAATTGGGCAATCAATAACTTCACAATTGGTTGAAGAAATTGTTCAGCAACAACAGCCAATTCTTGAGACTCTTAAGCAAGATATCGAGTCTTTACAAAAAAACTTTGAAAGTGAATCAGAAGATGAGCACATTTTAAAAGAATGGCGGTTGCAGGCACAAGATATAAGTAAGCGTGCTTTAGAAGCTGCATTTGTTTTACGCGCTCCTCTTAATAACATTAATATACTTCTTAGCCAGTCGGCTGAACTACAAGATGGTCAAACAGACTTAGAAAGCCAAAATAAAGAACGCTCTAGTCTGATAGAGCAAAAGGCTAAAATTAATAGTATAGTATGTCAGTTTGAAGAGATATTTTTGACTGCAAATAAGATGACGGAACGTGCTATTTCTCAATCTCGAGCATTGTTTACGCGCGCCCTTACGTACAAATTTGAATTTTCAATGTCAATGCTTGAAGATATTATTACAAAAACCAAAGAGGCTTCATTTGATTTTATTTCGTTGTTTAACTCTTGGTGGAAATTTGTGTATCATTTCAAACCATTACAATTACTTTCTACCTTTTTTATTCCACTGATTGTTGCTTTAGGTCTTTCTTATTTTTCGCACAAAAGTATTGCGCACGTAAGCTCCCGTGTTATCAAAGGTAATGACGAAGTCCCTTATCTACAGCGTTTATTGGTTGCTTTTATTTCAATTCTTTTGCCTTCATTTGTATGTGTTCTTTGCATTTATTTGACATTTTTCCTATTGCACCATTTCAGTTTGACTTTGGGGAAGCTTACAGAAGTATTTCATACAATTGGGCACCAGGTTATTATGGTCTTCTTGATAAACCGTATAGCAGTTGCTCTTTTATCACCAAAAATGGCGCCTATCCGCCTTTTGAATATTGCACCATCGCCAGCATATCAATTGATAATTTTGCTTACTTTGTTAGGTGGAGTTTTAGCGCTTGATGCTGTTTTTGATAGTATTTATTGGGCGGTTTCAGCATCTCTTTCTTTAACAATTGCTAAAAGCTTTATTGCTGTTTTTCTTGTAGGAGTTTTGTTGTTTATCATTGCGTTTATACCTTTGCAGTTTAGGCGCAAGCGTTTTCAAAATGAAGAAATAAAACCACTACCTTGGCCACTTTATATACGTATTCCTCTCTTTGTATTGGGATTATTTCTTATTGTGATGGATTTTTTAGGTTATATTGGTTTGGCACGGTTTGTCGTGCAGCTGATTGTGACCAGTAGTGCATTTTTAATTTTGATGTATTTGGGGATACAAAGTACACGTGCTATCGCATCTAAAGGGGAATTTATCAAAACAGGAATTGGTCACACTTTGATGAAATGGTTTCATTTCGAAGAAAAAACGATGGATCAATTAGGAGTTGTTATTAGTATTCTTCTTAATGTGGTCGTGTTTGTACTTTGTACAATACCGATTATTGGGAAGTTTGGATTTTCGTATTCTGAAATAGGGGCACTATTTTGGCAATTAATGACAGGTTTTCAGATTGGAAATATATCTATTTCTTTGATTTCTATTGTCATGGGAATAATTGTTTTCTTTGTTTGTTTGTTCATTATTCGTCTATTTATTTGTTGGCTAGACGGCACAGTAATGGAGCGCGGAGAATTCGATCTGGGTGTGCGTAATTCTATCAAAACGGTCATAAGCTATGGGGGTATCGCTTTGTCGGTCTTGTTAGGAATGTCAACAGCAGGTTTTAATCTTAGTAGTTTGGCGCTCGTTGCTGGAGGGCTTTCACTTGGTATCGGTTTTGGTTTGCAAAATATTGTCCAAAATTTTGTATCTGGGCTTATTATTTTAATTGGGCGGCCATTTAAATTAGGTGATTATGTAGAATCAGGATCAGTTCGTGGTATTGTCAAACGTATTAGTGTGCGTGCAACTGAACTTGAGACATTTCAGCGCCAGACAATCATTATTCCTAACTCAAATCTCATCAATAACAACGTAAATAATTGGACACGTCGTAGCAAAATGGGGCGAATTGATATACCCTTGACTGTTGCAACTAATGTTGATCCAGAATACGTCGTTCAAATATTGCTAGAGATTGCTTCTGCGACGGAAGGGGTTTTGAAAAACCCCGCACCGCAGGTGAATTTTACTGGATTTGATAAACAAAACTTTTCATTTACCTTGGCTATTTACGTACCTAATATCACTTCTACTTCTAAGGTAAACAATGCTCTTCGCTTTATGCTTTATAAACGTTTTTTTGAAGAAGGGATTTTAGAGTGCTAAAATATTTTTATATTTTTATTACGGTGACACTGTTCAGTGTTTTTTCTATGAAAGTTTTTGCAGCAACTGTGAAAAATAATGGTTTAACAGTACAGTTGCTTATTATTGCTGAAGGAAGTGCACGTTCAAATATTTCACTAGATACTGGCCAAATGATTACAGTTTGTACAAAGGGCTGTTTTATTACTTTTTCCAATAAGGATAATTACGCAATAAAAGCAGACGATACTATAGAGATAGACGAAAGTAGAGTATTTTTTAAGTAAAATAGTTTGTGATTCTTTTATTATAAGGCGCTTGTTGGAAGGTTTTATAGTAAAGCTTTCTGATCTATTTGGTTATAGAATTGATGATATATTTGTAAAAATTTTGGTGCTTTTTCATAAAAAAGATTGAGCAATCTTCAAGAAGATCAGAGAGAAAATAAGAAGACGGCTGATACGCATTTATTATGCTTAATTCAGATATGTAAAATCAGTTGCTTGGAAAAGCTATATAGATCTTAAATTTCATTAACTACAAAAGATGTTCAAACTGTAGAACTTAAAATTGCTTTTAAAAAGTGTTTAGGGCAATTGCATCCAGTTCATAGTGGCAGCCCTAACTGTTTAGCGGAGCATTATTAGTAAATTGCCAAAAAGGCATGATAAAAAATGCTTTAACAGGACTCTTTATTTACAATTTTGGTAATTACTGCGCAGTTTGATAACGCTATAATTCTTTATATAAGATGATTTAAAGTGATTTTTTATCACTTCCAATAAAACTGGAATAGAAAAATATTTTATATAATTAATGGTGCGGACGGCGGCGAAGTATATTTTAGCAAGTAGAATCCAATCACATAAAATAGTGCAAAGACGTGTTGCTATATATAGCTTTTTATGATGCAGTAAGAAAATTAATGATTAAATAAAAAATCTAATATCAAAAAATAAAGGTGGACTTAAAGGTGGTCTAGAAAGGAGAGTTAAGTGAGGGCGATTCATAGGTTATCAGCATCCTTTGTAAAGACATCTCCTCAGGGCAAGCATTGTGATGGAGCAGGTTTGTGGTTGAATGTTCGAAAAGACAATACACGCGCTTGGTTTTTTCGTTATACATACCGCAATAAACGCCGTGAAATGGGGCTTGGTTCTGTTACCAAAATTTCTTTAAAAGAAGCACGCGAGCTTGCTAAACATTATAGCGATATTCTTAAAGATGGCAATGATCCTATTGTGTTTCGAGAACAAAGCATTTTAAGGCAGCAAAGTAATGTTTTTCAAGAAATTGCTCAAGCAGCTTTTGAGAGTAAAAAAGCTGAGTTAAAAAATGAAGGTAAAAATGGTCGTTGGTTTTCTCCACTAGAGTTACACGTTATTCCACATATAGGCAATCTTCCTATAGAAAAATTAACAGCGAATATTATTCGCAATGTTCTTGCTCCACTTTGGCATAAAAAGGGAGATACAGCGCAAAAAGCACTTAATCGTATCAATATTTGCTTGAAATACGCTGCTGCTCTTGGCTTGGATGTTGATTTACAGGCTTGTATGAAAGCACGCGCTCTTTTGGGAAAGTCACGCGCTATATCAACAAATATTCCTGCTATGCCATGGCGGGAAGTTCCGGCTTTTTATCAAAACTTAAATGATGATCTCCTTTCAAATTTAGCACTGAAATTATTGATTTTGACTGGAGTACGGTCGTATCCCTTGCGATATTTGCGTCTTGAGCAAATTGATAAAAATATATGGACGATACCAAAAGAAAATATGAAGGGTATTGTGGGAAAAGTTTCAGACTTTCGTGTACCGCTAAGTGGTGAAGCTTTAAGAGTCATTGAAAAAGCTCTCCTCTTTGAAAAAAATGGTTTTCTATTTTCTGGTCTTAAAGGCACACCGATTTATGCTGCAAGTATGGCAAAGTATATGGCATCTTGTGGCTTAAAGTATCGTCCTCATGGTTTTCTCTCAAGTTTGCGAGACTGGATAGCAGAAACAACATCAACACCATTTGAGATTGCCGAAACTGTCCTTGCTCATTCAGTTGGTAGTTCAGTGACAAAAGCTTACATGCGAACAGATTTTTTAGAACAACGACATGATCTCTTAGAACAGTGGGCTACATTTGTATCAGGAACGATTTGAATTCTTGTTAACAGGCTTCCACTCACATAACTGTTTACCGTGCTCATTATGTTTTAAAATGTCTCGCGCTAAGTTTGAACTGATCGCATTGAGATCTTTTCTATCCAAATAAATAGGCAACCACCCGACACAAGAAGTGTATTTATTTGTCGCGCACCCAGTTAGAAAGAGCAGCACGTATATCATCGTCATGTTTCTTATTAATTTCATTTTCTATTTCTAACCTTGTTGTAGCTGCCTTTAAAGATTCCTCTGTTTGTTTGTGTTGTTCAACTTTCTTTCCAAGACGAAAGGCCTTTGCTAAAGCTATAAAAAAAGTGACGGATGTTGTTATTGCAATCGCCAAATATTTTTTCACTCACGGCTCTCCTTTTTGCTTAAACTAACTTCCTAGATAGCTCTGCCTTTTTTGTAAGCGTTTAGATAAGCTTTTTTGACGCGACCTGAGACAACCACAACAATTAAACCTATAAAAATAGCGCCAATCCACCAATGATCTGAAATTGCTTTGCCAATGTGAGCAAGTGGCTCTACAAGAGCACTCATTTTTCCTGTCCAGAGTTTGAGATTATCAAATACTCCCATTTGTTCTGCTCCCATGAGAGTTGAACCGGCAACAACAGCTTTACCTACCATTTCGGTTTTATCTGCATCTTTGATAATGTTTGTACCCTTCTTTCTTAAATAAGCCATGCTTACACCAGACCGACGGGGGCTAATCATTGGAGTGGCCACATCTAGCGCTGCTTGAGTTTTAGCGCCAACAACACCATCAACCTCTAAATTATGATCAGCTTGAAAAGCAAAGATTGCACTGCGTGTATTTGGTCCATAATCACTATCAATTGCAACAGGATAACCAAGATCATTGAGACGTTTTTGCAGTGCTTCAACACGGTAACCTTTGCATCCTAGTCGTAAACCAGTGGCACGAATAGGATTACTGACTGCTGCTGTTTTTTTTGTGAGGGCACAATAAGCACTACGCATGCGTCGGCCATATTCTTCGACCATACCACTTCCATTGTAAGCACGCGCAATGGCATTAAAATCCTTGTCTCGTAAACTTGAAGCAAGGCCACGTTTTTTGAAAAAAGTAAACATTGCTTTTATTTGTTCATCTTCACACGAACACATGCTGGTAACAAAATCTTGAACACTTTTCCAACCAAGCATACCATAATTACTTCCCAAAATTTGACCTGCACCATAAGAAGCAGATTTTAAAGCAGCTTCTTCATCAATGGTCATAGCTGCAATGAGCAATTCTAAAGCTTGAGTATTGGTTTTTTGTTCTTTATATCCCCCATCTTGGATGCTTATCCATTCCTTTCTAGCAAGATCTTCTTTGACAGCTTGTTTACGCTTATGAGGGGGTAAATTCTTATAAAACTGATATTTTTCAAAAAGTACTTTTACACGCCGTTCATCATCAAAACCTTTACCAGCTGACTCAACAGAAACAATCGCAGCAATTACAGCTTCTTCACACCCGATCTCTTGTGCTAAGGATTTAATCAGACCTTTCGTGCGTGTTTTGCAGTCACCATTGAGTAATTTCTCTACAATCTCTGTCATGTATTTTCCTTTTCCATATGAATAACACCTTCACCTTCATCAGAAGCATGAGGCGGGGCGTTATCATCTATTGTGTCATCTTTATCTGGTGTAGTGTTTATGACGTTTTGCGCCGTATTCTCTTGCTCTTCATTAAACAGCTCACACTCTATGCTTGTTGTATAACCGCCTGCTGTATCCAACTTATGTTTGACGCTTTTAATGCGCCATTGCTCGGGGATGTAAGGACGGAAAGGTGGTGTTTGAATAAGCTTCATTTCAGATTGAATGAACGGATCTCCGCCCATATCACACGAAAAGGTAGCTTTACCACGTGATGATTTATTACGATAAGCGGCAATAGCAGCAACGGCTTCTGATTGATTGTGGTAGGTATATTTTAATTCATGAAAAGGCGCCTGACCGGTTTTGACCTCTTTCTTTTCACCACTGCGTAAATCATGATAGGTTGCTATCACACCTCCTTTTTTTTCTTCCTCTTGCTTTTCAACTTTGTCTTGTTTTTGAAGTGGTTTTGCTGACCGAGCTAATGAACGCAAAGGGGATTCATCCATATGAATAACACCTTCATCATACTCTTCAATTATCTCTGGGTTTTGTGCTGCTGATGCAGCTTTTTGATCATCTCCTTCACCTGGTGTTAAGCCCTGTGCTTCACCTGCTTCATCACGTGCACTATATTTAAAATCCCAAGAGCTACACATCCTTTCATGAATAGCGACCACAGGCAACATCTCTCCAGTGGTAGCCTTGCCTTCACCACGTTTGGCCAGAACAAGTCTGCTATCCATAGGTTTTGTTACAGCGTCATATTCTGCAGCAAGACGTGCTGCAAAAGCCATATCGCTTTCACCCGTTTGATCAATGTGACGTACGACAATCTTTGCAAGAGAAGGATCAACCTCGGGAATATAGCCATTGCGCGTTGCTATTTCTTGAATGATCTTGCCTAGTGTTGTCTGATGATAAGACTGGCTTTTTGGAGTTCGGTAAGATGTATTCATAGAAGCCGCTCGTCCCGTCACACTTAAACTTTGTGGTGGACTGCTGACAGATATTTCATCAATCAGGTAGGATCCCATGTCACGCGCTTTACCGTCTTCATAGCCAAGTGTTATAGAAAGAACTGTCCCAATTAAAGGGATCTCTAAAAAACCATTATCACTGATACGAGCACGGTCATCGAGCTCTATGGTGATCCGGTCACTTTTGTCTTCTGCTTCATCGGTTATTTCAATGGATAAAACATAATCCATCAAAACTTTTGTGACATCCTCGCCATTAGACATTACTCTGCAGAAAGGTTTCATTGTTTACTCCCCCAGAGCTTAATGACGGGTGTTGCTTGAGGATAGGGTAGGGAAGGCAAAACAATTGTGACCCCCGCTTTTAAAATTGGTCCAAGATTTGCAAGTCCATCATTAACTGTATAAACACGCTCAACAGCCAGTGCTTGCTGACCCTTTGGATAGTGTTTCCAGCAAATGGCATCAACCATATCTCCATCTTTGGTAACGTAAATATCACTCACCAAATGCCTCCATCTCCACCATATTCTCTAAGTTGTAATGTGAATTCTTGCTTGCGTGGATCCCCGTTTAGACGAAAAAAGCTCTGTTTTTCATCTACGGAAAGAATAACAAATTTGCCGAAAATTTTGCCTTTTCCACTGACCAGCAAATGTGGCCCCATATGAGCCATACTCCGTAGTCTGTTTAACTGACCATAACTTCTCTTAAAACCCGGATAAATCACGCCTGATAGAGAATATTCTGCATTGGCAATGGCCGGCAACTGAAACGCTGCTTTACTGCCTAGACGTCCTTGTTCTACCCATGGAACATCATAAGTCATCTCAAGTTCTTGATAGGCAGCTGTTTGAACAGAAAAAATAAAATCCCCCAATGCTAACATCATGATGCTTAATCCGAAAAACTTGAGTTAATCGCTAAACGTTGCTGTCTAGCCTGATCTGCAAGAGCTTTTTTGATAGCAGCACTGATCTCTTGTGGAGAGCCGTTGCCCCCATTGATGTTTAAACCGCTAATCGTAATAGATGCATCAATATTAGTGGGCTTATTATTATGTTCCTTATATGGCATAATCGGTTCAGGCGCTTGAAATACCACTACGGAAGGTTGTTTGCCTCCATCGTTAACATATTCTCCATTTCTGTAATCACGTTGTTCAGGAGGGATGTTTGGAACAACAGTTGAATGAATAATCTTTTGTGCGTATGTTGTTGTCTCTTGTGTGAGATTCTTTAAACTCTCGGTCGTGCTTTTGCTTACTGTAACGTTGAAGCCTAACTTGTCTTTGACAAAATCAGGCATCCAACTCATTAATTTTTGCACCGCACCATGAAGCCATTGTGCCATAGCATTCCATTTGCTTTTAATGCCATCCCACAAGCCCATAATCAGATTGGAACCGGCTTCAGATAAATTGAGATTAGAAAACCATTCAAAAAATTGATTAATTGTCTCCCCAAGAGAGTCCCATAACCGCCCACAGGAGGCCATGACTTCATCCCAATTTTCATAAAGCCAAACAGCTGTTGCAACAAGCTTCTTAATACCATTAACGATATAACCGATAAGCGTATACTTCATGATGAAGTCACCCAGCTTAACAAAGGCATCGCAAATCTTATTGAGCGCTGAAATAAACCAGGCTTTGACCGTTTCCCAATGTTTATAAAGCTTATATATTCCTGCAATGAGCCCTATAATCCAACCACCGGGTAGAAGTATAATGATGGCTCCAAATTTATAAAAAGCATCTGAAATTCCATCTAATAGCGCACTAAACCATTTCTTGATTTTATCCCAATAAACATAAAGCGCGACTCCTGCTGCAATGAGCCCTATAATAGCTGCTGCAATCCACCCAATAGGTGTTGTCATAACGGCTGTACCAAATGTAAAAAAGGCCACAGTAAGTGAAGCAATCGCTGCTATAAGTGGCCCTACAATGAAGGAAACAAGTGCTGCAAGAGCTATTTTAAAGAGGCTTATTTCGCCAGTCAGTGGCTCTAACCATTTAAACCAGCCTTTAATACTTTCAGTAACATTTGTGATGTTTTGCCTTAACTCAGAAGTTGGATCACATAAATCTTGTATAGCTTTTCTTACAATCTTCGCCCAATTTGCGACAGTTGTTTGAATGAGATCACGGTTTTCATCAATCAGCTTTGAAAAGGCATCAATCATATCATTGATCACCGGCATGAAGTGTGCGCCAATAAAAGTAGCAACACCTCCCAGTTTTTTCTTAAAGGCTCCGAGCTTATCACTTAAATCTGCGGCATAGTGGGCAACATCGGCCCCCATAAGCCAACCGCTCTTTTTTGCCTTTTCAAATAACTCTTTAATGGGCTCCATACCTTGCGAAAGCATGGCGGCCATTTCTTTACCATCGCCGCCAAAAAGCAAGGCGGCGATATGTTGTCTTTGCGCTTGATTGTCTATCTTACTCATCTTATCGGTAATTTCTTCCAATAGATCTGAGTTTGATTTAAGCTTTCCAGAGGCATCTTTTACAGAAATGCCAAGCGCCTGAAACTCCATAATCCCTCTTCTTTGTCCAGCTAAAGTTTGTGCTGAACGCCTGTTTAAAACAGCCAGGGATTGTTGGAATTTCTCGGCAGAATAACCTGAATTATCTGCCGCATCTCCCCATAACTGAAGATCCTTAACGCTCATGCCTAAATGGCGCGATGCATGGTGAAGACTATCACCCATATGCATGGTTTTCATAGTCACTGCAGTCAAGCTTGCAGCAAGACCGCCACCAGCAAGGCCTAATGCTCCTGATAACATAGAAACACGGTTGGTTACTGTACCAAGAGCATTGTTGACCCCTTTTAAGCTTGCTGTCATTTTGCGTGTCGCAGCCATAAGGCGAGGGACTCTTAATGTATTTGATAAGTGCGTCAAACGCTTTTGAATACGTTTAATGGGTGCGGTTATCTTGTCTTCAAGGGTCAATCGCACCTTAGCATCTGCAACTGTTTTACTCATTTTTTCTTATACCTTTCCGCGGCTTCATTGCGCCAAAACCAGAGCTCTTAAGGTTCCATTTCCATCATCTCTGATGGGGGCCAATGAAACACGACAGCAATGTCGGCCATGAGTTTAGCGGCTGTTTCCCAGGTTAGGTATCCAGCCGCTCGGTAAAACCCTCCAAAATTTCTGAGATACCTTTCAGGTCACGAGCGTCAAGTTCATCAACAGCATCATAAGACCACCCAGAAAGACGCGCGATCATAGCAGCTGCCTGATCAATGCCTTCTTTCTTTTTATTAGTGATTTTTATGTCTTTTATTGTGATGGGACGGAAGGTGATTTCAGTATAATCTTCGTCTTCAAATGTAAAAGGAAAAGACAATTTATAAGTAATGTTTTGTTGTTTAATCATTTTATAATCCTAAATTTTCTCTATGTTCTTTTAATTGATCAATGCCATCGAATTTTCTCACCATGTTGGGAATATCAATCTCAACGATTTCATCTCCACCTTGAACATATTTGAAATAATTCAATGTATAATTGATCGTTGTGGTAGACTTAGCGCCCGGCTGCCATTGGCCATATTCATAGCCTTTGCAAAATCCACGCATGGAGATTACAATTTTCTCTGCTGATGCGCCTTGCGCTTGAGCTGACCCACGCAGAGAAATATCAATATTGGATTTACCCAAAAGCCTTAAAAGTTCTTTAGAGCAATCTGCAACAGTCATAGAAAGTGTGAGCTCTTCCATTCCCATTTCAATTCCAATGGGCGCATCCATGCCACCTGCACGAAAACTTTCAACAAC
Source organism: Bartonella chomelii (assembly GCF_014138465.1). NCBI lineage: Bacteria > Pseudomonadati > Pseudomonadota > Alphaproteobacteria > Hyphomicrobiales > Bartonellaceae > Bartonella > Bartonella chomelii. Next base: position 7,676 of record NZ_JACJIR010000003.1, on the reverse strand, counting down.
GAAATTTAAGTTTGGTAAAGTAACACTGTCACATTTTTCTCTATAGGGAATCCCATCAACATAAATGTTAAAATGCTTCAAAGCTCTTGGTAATTTGGGTATAATCATTAAAGGATCTCCTCTATGTAATCATTAACAATACGCGAACGGAACGTGATACGTTCTGCTGGCGTGGTTGGTTGGAATTCGACATTGAAATAGACTTTTCCGCTTTCAATGGCGCTTGGTGTATTAAGTTCTGGGTCGGGATAACAACGCCCTTCAATAATGGCGCCTTGTGTTTTCAAGTCACGCAAATAAGCATTAACGCTTTCACTCACATCACTCATGTAAGTCTTTGTGATATTTCGATCGACTGCCCACATATGCCCATGCAAAATGGCATCATTGATCATATCTGCAGTTCTCACCACGGATATAAAAGCAAACTTTGGATCTGATGAAAGTGTGCGATTTCCCCATAAACGATAGCCATTCTCACGAATGATTGTTGTGATATTCTTTTCATTAAGCAAATTAGCACGACTAGAACTGTCACCAATGGCAAAATCAATGGGCCGTGCTGTGCCACTAATGCTATTGATCACTTTGTTTGAAGGGGAATGCCAAAAACCGTGAGTGAAATCTGTTTTAGCAATAATACCGGCAACTACTGAGCTTGATGGTTCTTGTGAAATTTTTCCATTACGCAAGACGCTTACAAATGGGTCAGCCATGATGGCACGTTTGGAATCAAAATCTTTGCTGGCTTCAATCGCTTTTTCATCCGTTGTGTTTGGTCCATCAATTACAACAATAGCACGCAAACGCTCAGCAATACTAATCAGCTCTCCTGCTACGGGATTAGACATTTTTTCGATGATGGTTATAGCTGTGGCACCTTCTCCATCACCTTCAATGGTGATGCGGGGTTCTTTTTCATAATCACTTCCACTCTCATCAACTGAAATACTTTGCACTTCTCCATCAGAAACATAAGCTGTCGCCTTAGCATTGCCTTCTATTTTAACAGTAGCGTATGTGTAGCCACTGCCTCCGTTTGAGACACCTATAGCGGACACACCAGCAGCACGTTTGTGGGTAAAACCAGGGGCAATTAAAATGCGTGGCGTTTGCCCAACAATGGATTGTGCTCCTACTAAAGCATGGATACCTTCGTAAGAGCCATTGGCATTGACACCACCTAAAACATTTGTCAATGTTTCGTTTTCATCTTTGCCTTCTTCTACTCGCACCACAACAACAATGGCACCTGCTTGTTTGAAAATCAGATCAACAGCATTGGGTAGTGTACCTTTACCTAAGTTATATTTATCGAGTTTGGCTGCTTTGGAACGAGATCCCGATATTAACACCGGTGTGTTAAGAGGAAAAACGTCCTCATCCGCATTGGGTGCTGTGCCTACAATGCCTATAACTGACGATTGAACTGGCGTAATAGGACGTGTGCCGTCGTCATTCTCAATGACTTCAACACCATGTAAAAAACTTGATGCCATTCTTTGTGCTCCTTAAAATGATTGGCTGATTAAAAAATAAAGGCCAAATAAATCTATTTGGCCTTGGAGAAATTTCTAAAAGATCTTGACTTAGTCCCAAAATGGTACTAATCTAAATAAAAAGTCAGGATATCCTTATGAAGATTATTAAAATTTCCACACTTCAGACTTTTTGGATACAACATCCTGATGCTGAGCAACCTTTAAAAGCGTGGGTAGATGAAGCAAAAAATGCACAGTGGCGTTCTCCTCATGATATTAAAGAGAAATATAAAAGTGCGAGCATACTAAAAAATAATCGCGTTGCTTTTAATATTAAAGGCAATGACTATCGCTTAATTGTATCAATTTTTTATCCAGCAGGTTGGCTTTATATAAAGTTCATAGGAACGCATAAACAATACGATGCTATTGATGCTAATACTGTAGAATTAAAGGAGTTTTAGCAATGAATATCAAACCCATTCGCACTGAAGAAGATTATCAAAAAGCATTAGAAATTGTATCTACAATGTTTGATAATCAACCTGAAATGAATACTTCAGAATTTGATAAAATGGAGATCCTTGTTTTGTTAATTGAGGCTTATGAAACGGAACATTTTTCTGTTTCTCCTCCTCATCCAATTGAAGCAATTAAATTTAGAATGGAGCAAATGAACTTGAGTGCTAAAGATTTAGTTCCTGCAATTGGTCATTTAAATCGTGTTTATGAAATATTAAACGGCAAAAGAAAATTAACTCTGCGTATGATTAAAAATTTGCACCAACAATTTAATATTCCTCTTGAAAGCCTTATAGCTTAGATGATTATCCTTTCATACAATTTATTTCACAGACTCTACAGACGACTCTAAAACGCTTCCCTCATCAACAGGAGGATAAAATTGTCCATCTTTATAAGTCCAACCAATTTGGGCCTCATTTGAGACAATGGCCTCACCTTCAAATGGGTAAACATAATCCTCTGGTGCAACAATAATGTTGGTTACCACACCATTTTCCACAACTGCGTATTGCATAAAAACTCCTTTGTAAAAATCTTTAAAGCATTAATTAATTCTTCCATGGTCTTATGAGGACAGCGCCATCAGATCCTTTACCACTAGTACCACTAGCTCCATGAGCACCACTACCACCACCACCAAATCCACGACCTGAAGAGCCTGTAAGATGCGCACCTGTGCCTTGTCCTCCAGTAGCTCCTTTTATGGCATTACCTGCATTACCACCAAAACCACTTCTTGTTTTATATTGTCCACTCCCTCCACCGTAACCATCACAACCTTTAACAAGACCGGGGCGTTCATCAGTTACCAAGCCAAAGTTTCCTCCAACTCCCCCAGGACCACCAGCTCCTGAATAATTGGAACCGCCTGAGCGGCCACTAGCACCACCAGAAACTGCAATAAAATTATTGCCTATAATTGTGTGTCCTCCAGAACTGCTTCCCGATCCCCCTTTACCAATGACGATATCCGCATGTCCATTTAAGCTTGATTTATAACCATACCATACAACGCAACCACTGCCACCGCCACCTGGATAATCATCACTATTTGCACCACCACCGGCACCGCCGCCGCCCCATGCTTGGATCTCAACTTTGGTTTTATCAGTGACCCAATATGGCCATTGGATTCTCATACTTTGCGTGATAAGTAGTTCAACATCAGCAAGATTAGAGCAACTCGTACTCTCATCAGTTAGAGACTGTTTCAGTTTTTCGATTTCTTTTGACATAGCTTCATCCAATTGCGGTTTGGTATAAACGAGTTTACTATCAACCCTAAGAGGTCCTTTGAGTAAACTTCCAGTTGCGTTTAAATTCGTCACTATTTTATCATTTTGTTTCAAAGTTAAAGAGGAGGTTTCAGTTAATTCAACACCTTCTTCAATACTAACTTTTCCTTTAAAAACATTCGTATCTTCCCATTCATTTTTACCCGACAAACGCCCATAACCTGTTAATCCTTCGTTGATGCTTTCTACATACTCCTCAAGAGCTACAATATCTTCAATCGTATGCTGATGTTCGCCTAAGAGTGAGAGAGCAGAGCCAAATGCAAAGCGATCCTTACCTGATTTATATAAAACATGATTTTCAGCTGCATTCTTAGCACCTTTAACATCAGTTAAATCAATCAGAGCAAAGGTTTTATCTGATGCCATCTTACCACTTAGCGCATCTTCAAGTTCGCTTACTTCACTTATCACATGAGTGTGCTGTAAAGGTGCTTTACCATCTGCTTTTTCATCAAGATCAGAAACGGCTTGGTCAATGATTGTCAGGTTTTCACGTAAAATAGGAAACTCAGCACTGATAAAGCGACCTTCTAATGGTAATTCCATTCCTAATTTCTTTGTTTTCGCCATTATATTAACCCTTGTTACATAATTCCTGCACCAAAATCACTCACCATGGAACGTGCAGCAGGACCGCCAGTCAATGTCAGTTTCAAACGCGCTTGCTCAGCTGTTTTGTCTTCACTTACAAATTTACGTTCCGTCCAAAGTGGTTGTTGGAGTTGTTCTATTTCTTCTAATTTCAAAGAAGTAAAATCACCATCATCCAGCTGGATCTCCATTTTGAAAGTTGAGCCACCCGGTAAAAAAGTTTTAATATAGCTGGTTAGTCTCGACTTTTCGCCAAAGGAAAAAGCACGTGTGACGTAAGTTGCTTCCTTTTTAATCTTACCCGCAATCAATTCAACGGGAGCAAACAACACTGGCGATAGCTTCTCGGTCCCTTTTAAAATGGCTCGTAACTGGACTTTTTCACTGATGTATTCCGTTAAACTAAGTAATTGGAACGGTAAGAGTTGATAAATTGTACCGTTGTTGCGTTCAATTTCAAAGATGACAGAACATTCACTGGAGGGCAGTTCAATTGCTGCACGCACCTGTAAATCAGAACATTCCTTAAGATCAAATTCACCTAAATCGACAGTTTTTTCTGTTTGTGTATAACGAGCAGCAAGTACACGAAATGCTAAGGCCTCATCTTGGTGAGCTGTCCATGTTTGTGCATTAACAGAGGAAAAACGAGGTCCTGTGATATAAGGATGACTGGAGACGTATCTTTGGTTTTCTTCATCAAAATCTCCAAGTTTTGCAAGAGAAACAGAATGATCGCCATCATCTGTTTTAATGACAAAAGCTGTTAAGCGATCGTTTTGTACTGTCAATGGGACACTATAGCGTGCTGCAGCCCATCCCGTTTCAGCCTCTTTCATCGAATAGAAAGCTTGTGCTTGAATGTCAGCTGTAGGATAGCCATTGTCCGTTGTGACTAAGTCAATCATCAAATCATTGGAACGATTGCCAATCTTGCAAATATGAAAATCAATGCCTGTTATTTGCCGCGTTTCATCAGGTGTAAAGACATGCGCTTGTGGATCAGATTTTTTCCATACACGCACTGTTGTTACACGCCGCATAACCTTCACATCAATCGTACCTTGACCCGTAAAAAGGCCCGTAGCCGTCGTTTTTCCTTTACCAACAGCAATGACGTTCTTTGTTCCTGCTGTGATATTTTTAGGAATTTTAAATTTCCCTTCAATAATGCCTTGAGCATTGGCAGCAAGTGTTTCCTTTGGTAAAACACTAACGCCATCAAATGTTAGACTTTCTAAAACCTCTCTTTTACCAAAGCCTTCAATCTTAAAGTTGAGATCAATTTGCCTTAAGAAATCAATTTGCTCTTGATGTGTACTGACCAGTTCATCCTTTACTTCTGTTTCACGCCCACCGCCAGGACGACTGCCCATAGACAGTTCATTTGTTACACCTGAAAGCCAATCTGTGCGTTGAACACGCCAGAAGTCAGTTGCAGGGGTGAGGGCAAGTGTGCCTGGTAATGGATCAAAGTTTTGATAAGGATTGATTTTCTCGCAAGCAGTCATCAACTCTTGCGCAATGATCACTTCATTCTCCCAATCAAGGGTAACAGGCTCATTTAAGGTAGCGTAGTAAAATGTAGGCTCAATCGCAAGGCGTAATAAGCCATGACCTATTGCACCTGTTTGCTCGATTCCTTCATCGCGAAGGCTATCATCAAGAAAAGGATCGGCAATCATCCCTTTTTTAGAGACAGGTTCTTTTGAATCAACATTACTCTTAATCTTTTCAAGCTGTAACAACCGATCAAGATCAAGAACACGGTTAAAATAGCGCCACATTTCAGCATAAGGGGCAACACGCGTGCCATTATTATCTACACGTGGATAATCAAGCCAATTATTTGTGATCGTTGCAAGTGATAATATATCATCAGGAACACTAGGTGCTATAGGATTGTCTGCTGAAATCCCTTGAATATAAACCACATCACCTTGAGAATTTAAACCTATGCGGTCAATACGGGGGAGTTTATAGGTGTAACTGACAATGATATCTCCACCTTCAGCACCATCTGAGACAGTAATTTCCCGCGCTGTGATCTTATCGGCATCCACCTTTGTACGATAATGATAGGTGACCTCATAAGTGCTGCCTGTTTTAGGTTCATCACCAAGTAAAGACCAGTCAATCGTATCACCAGTCTTTTTAAAGTCTACACCTTCTTTAAACTCCTTATCCCCTTGAACGACTTTTATAAAACTCACAATACTTTTATCAGGAACACCATCACGCCCTGAGGCTACCGCACCGCGGGTGACATTGGTGGTCTTTTCTTTTGTGAGCAAAATAGAGTGAACAGCTGCAATAGGAAAATAATAAGTTTCAAAAGTAAAGCTTGTCTCCTCTGATTTATCTGCTTTGGTTTTCTTATTTGTAAACAGATGCGTTTCACTTGGCACGACACCTTCACAGTAATCTTCTGGCTCTTCATGTCTTAAAGCAGCAAGGCGTTTGCGTTTAAAACCATTAATATTAGCTTCACCTTCTTCTATACTAAATATTTGTTTGCCATCATTTTGCCCTAAGGCTGTTACTCGACAACCATTGACAATGTAATGCCCATGAGCACGGTCATAAGTTGCAATGGCTTGCAAGGCAGGCTCTAACAATGATGGGGGCTTTTGATCAATCAAAATGCCATCTTGCAATACATAGACAGGGAAGAAAGCACCTTCTTGTTCGTCATTTTCCAAAGCCCATACAAGCTTTGCTGTTTCCCTTGCTGCTCCTGGTTCACCTTCTGCCAATGTACCTGGAATTTGACCTAATAATTGTGGATCATCTTCATGGGTTATCCATTGTTTTTGAAGCTTTACACCAATCTCCATACGTCCAAGCATGGGAATATTGTCTAAAATGGCTTCTGATACAGGGAAGATATCACCTGCAATAAAGATCTTTCCCTCTGTCAAAGTAACTTTTTTGTTTTCTTGATCAACAAAAGCATCTGCACGCTCAATACGGTCACCTTCTTTGGCCACAAGTCTTCCTAAACGGTCATGACGGCCGCGAATAATGGTTTGAACTTCATTGAGTTCTGCACTTTGAATAAAAGGGCGCTCTCCATAAAATACAACACTTTGTTGCTCGTCTTTACCTACAGATCGGTCAATTGCAAACGGTAAACCGCTTTCATGCTCCATATTAAAACCTCAATAAAATTTTGAATTGTTCACGAATATCTTTACGTAAAGATAGAGAAATAGGGGTTTTAAGAATCTCCACGCCACCAATAAGCTCATCAGGTTTTAACCACAGTTTGCCAGGCGAGATGTGTTTTGCAGGGGTCGCATGAACAAAAATAGAGACAGATGCTGCTTGTTTATTATCAACATCATGAAATTGCGTTCGTGCAGCAAGCAAAACTTTTGTACCCTTTATAAAGGGTGTAAAGTGATGACCTGAATGACTGTAAACTCCATCTGAAACTCTTGTCACTTGCTGGACAATGTTACATCTTCGATAACCAATCAGCTTATCATCGTTATCTCTTAAAGCCAGATAAAGGGTGCGACCTTTAAACCAATCCGCCATCAATATATCGCGCCCATTTTTTTGATCTGATACCCAAGGAACATTTGCTTCATTCCATGGATAATCTAAACTTTTCCAGCTGAACTCATCATCCTCATCATCAACAAAATTCAATAGGTTATGTTCGCTTTTTTGTGCTGAACCCCAAGGGAAATTGGCTCTATCCCATGAGTAATCCAAACCTTCCCAAACGAGCTCTTCTTGATCATCAATCCAATTGCCAATGAGCTTTCCGTCT